>NZ_CP083646.1:2342704-2677377 GCF_020099275.1 Corynebacterium falsenii
TACGTTCTGAACTACTGTATCGAAAGAAGTCCGAGCCCCCGCTGTACGGGAACGCGAGCAAGCCACTGTTCGACCGCTCCAACTGGGGCGATCGTGGGTTCACCGGGAATAGTTACCACGCGAAACCTTCCACAGTTCCTATATAGAGAGGGGCCCAGTTATCTTGCTATTTACCAACACACAGTCACCTACGCGAGGAACGTTGCGGAATCATCTGAGGAGGTGAGCATGGTCGATGGTAGTCGCTCTGTTCAATTCCTCGTTGGTGGCCGCTGATGCTGCTGCCTAGCCAAACCACGATCCGGGCAGAGCGGGTTTTCCTGCCAGAACATTTCCTCGGGTTCGCCTCTTGGGCTGACGGGGATTACCGAGAAATGTTGAGACGATCTGTGAGACTGGCGAGCGTTCGGTGTCGAAGAATTGGTTTCTTGTGCATGACCCGTTGCGCTACACGCGACAGACATCCGCTCCTAGGTTTGGAACTCAAGCGGTAGCCGACCTAGGTCTCGACTGTGTCCACCTGGGCAAGCCGCTCCAACAAATGGCTTACTGAGCCATCACACACCTTGGAGTTAAACGTTCCGGGCATCATCGTGTCAATCTGCTGGATTGCTGTCAGAACGGCCAAGACCTTTTCCGCGTTGTAGCTGGACGTATCCCTCTCCAGCTCGGGTTTAGTCGGCACAGAGGTTACAATCCCATGCCACTCCGGAACAGCGAACTTTGTGAACACCGTGAGGAACTCTGCTCTTAGTTCTGGGAGGATGGGATCGGAACTAGGTGCATCGACCAACTCATCGAATCGAGGAATAAACTTCGTGAGTTCCGCAAACTTTTTTACCCTGGTGTCTTCTTCTGGTTCGGCTCCAGTCTTCGGCCGCATGTAGATCACAAGATCATTGGGGTCCAACCCTAATGCGCGGAAAAGTCCTCGCAGCAATGTCATTTTCGAAGCGGTCGACGAACTGGTGACAGCCCATAGTCCCGGAACAATCTCCTCCTGGCCGCTGTACCCCGGCTCACTGCCTGCAGACAGACCAGGGGCACCTTGCTCGGCATAAGCACGAATTACTTCGTAGTATTCGCCGGACAACGTTCGAATAACGCCGCGAATGAGATCCCGGAAACTCCCCACGGTGTGGGAGGCTCCGTCGAACTCGTAGGAGACGATGGCCCGTTTACTGAAGTTGTTGTCTTCGCCCATCGGCATCGAAGGCAGTGGCTCCCTCACAGGCTCGAAGTCCGTCTCGATCATGGGCCAGTAATCGATCGCGTCTTGTAGCAGTCTTTGGGATCGCCGCTTCATTGCGGCCTCATCCCACTGTGATGCATCACGAACATCGGAGTTGAGACGGTACGGAGAGGAGTCGAATCCTCCTGGCAACTCTTTCTTGCGGGCGAAGGTGTAGTTGCTGTACTCGGAGTTGTAACCAGTAACGGTGAGGTTGCCGATCCGATGCAGCCACGTCTTGTGGATTTCTTCGCAGTTCGGGCCAAGCTCTTCACGCCATTCCTTAGTGAGGGTCTGCGGCATGATGTGTTCAATAGAGATGTCACCCGCGTCGATACCGGAGGCGATATCCAAAATGTCCTTCGAGTTGAGGTTTTCCAAGCACTCGAAAAGGTAGCGCCGGTTTTCGAGACGGAAATTGTAGAAGTTTCGGGTGAGGAACTGTTCACTGAATTCTTCGTCGTTCGGGAACTCTCCCGACGTGCCGTCTCTACGTCGGAGCAGGTAGATGATTGCGTCTTCTAGGGAGCTGTCATCGGTCACTAGTCTTCGAGCTTCGCTGTAGAGTGTGGCAAAAATCTTGTTAAGGGCGTTCGATTGGGCACCCACCACTGCTCGTCGGAACAGGTAGCTGTCCACCAAAATGACGATCTTTGTGAATTCTTCCGGAGACAGCTGTTCTTCTTTGAGGTCTCCCACAATCGGCATGAGGGCCGGAAGGGCCACTTCGCGGTTCAGGAGGTTGAAGCGGCGAAGCCTTCGGTCTGCGGCGGGCACTCCGGTCCGCGATTGGTTGATATCGCGGTAGTGCTCTGAATAGCTGCGCATGAGCGCCAAGGTTTGTTCCACGGGTTCATCGAGGCCTCGAAGGTAGACCTTAAATGCCTCGTAAACGGCATCGAATCGAGGAGTTTTTCGGGTTTGAGAAATCAGATAGAGACGGATGAAGGTGTCTGTTTCGAAACCGACGTTCCTTTCAATCTCATTCCAGTAACGCTCGTAGAGACGTTCCTGCGTAGCGTTATCCAAGCCCATGAGCACGAGGTTTCGAATCTTGTCAGATTCCTTAAGCTCTTTACCTGTGGAATTCAAAGATTCGAAGATGCGCTGCGGTTCATCGTGGGGTTCTAGATCCAGAGCCATGACTTCCAACCGCTGGATCGCGGTCCACAGTTCATCACCAGTGAGTTCCTTTTCGGCTATGCGCTCGCGGAAGTACCGATAGTTGCGCGTGATAGTGGATTCTTCTTTGGGTTCATCACGCTGAAGCAGCCTTCGATAGGCGTCCAAATCGTGTTTCACAGGCTTCAACTTCAACTTCGTCTCAGAATCCGCCGTGTAACCGGCACCCTTGAGGTAGTTGCGACGAATCTTGCTGCTCAATTCTGAATCTTCCGACTCAACAACCCCAGCATCGAGCGCGTCCGCGAGAGCCAGCATCAACAGGCTGGTGGTGGTGAGACGTTGCTGACCATCGATAACAATCCAGTCGAAGGAAGTTTCAGGCTTTCCTACGACAGCACCGAAAAAATGCTTAACCCGGTCGTGCCGGACTATTTCAATCAAGTCGTCAAAGAGCCGAGCACACTGCGCTTCACCCCAATCGTAATTGCGCTGGTAAACGGGGATAATCAACTGCTTATCGTTCCCATCGAAGAGGAGAACAATGTCCCGAACGTTGCCTTTCAACTTCTGAGCTCCTTGGGTTTGAGGTACGTGCCCTAACGCCTGGCATATGATCACGCATGTGGCCGTGCTTCTCACACTACCGGCGTGCTGGACAGCTTCTCGGAAAATCCCCGCAATTCGAACGCTTGCAGCAACGTCTTCTCCTATGTACTGGACTAACGCTATCGTCTTTGCAAAAGACGTTGTCCGGCCCCTCACACACATCAACAACCTCATGCAAGAATTCGTTGCTATCTACTTCGGAACCGCCTACGAGCAATGCCGTTCCGCTTACGCCCTAACCTAGTGGCCTTCTACAACCACGGAATCATTATGGATCGTTTCCATACGGTGCTTCGCCCCCAAGCTAACGTTGGCTACTTCAATCCCGTCAACGCGTGGGGTCACGGCATCACGGCCGAGGATGTAACCCATGCACCAGAGTGGTCTGGTATTAGGTAGTCCGTTGCCAACTTCATCGGGGATCGACCCCCGTCGCCCACAACATGACTTTCGATGGCTACGTTCTTTCTGATCTCGGCGCCACCTGCGAACACCCTGAATTTGTCAACTCTCGGCTGTGCACGCTGCGAATGGCTCGCCGTTTTATTGCGCCAGATCTAGACCGAAAGGATCTTGATGCGGTCCTCGACTATTGCTTTCCGGGTGAAACTTTTGAGCACCACGAATCCAACGCAGATGCTGAGGCGTGCAGCCGGATCTTCACACGTATGCAGTAAGAATACGTGTTCGATCGCCTGGTTGAACTCTGCCCTCCCAGTGGGACCCGTCGCCGGCACGCGGCAGCTGGAGTCAACCGATCCGTAGTGGAGGATTAGGTCGCGCAATTTGGCAATTCCACGGTTCTCAGGGGTGAGAGAGTGATGATCACCGAAACCCTACAGCTAGAACAGCGCGCTGGAGTCCAGCAGCTCGTTGAGGCTTTGGGGCGTGCCACGGAAAAGAACCTAACGAAAAAGTCAACGATCTTGGAAGTCAGTATTCCAAATCCCAGCTTATGGACCGAAGGGGTGTCCGCTCCTCGCAGGCTCACCAAGACAGCAAAACTTCGTGCAGCGGTCTCACCTATCGAGGTGCTTACCGAAGAAGAATTCTTTCAACGCCTTGGTGACGAACAGTTGACTTTCTAGCTCTCAGCCATGGCTTCTACATCTACGGCGAGCCACCGGGCGATGAAAATTCACTAACAATCGGTACGCTTAGGCCAGTTCTTAGTCTGACACTGGAGGCCCATGTGAACAGCGCTACCCCTGAAGACCGCCCCGTCTATCAGCGTTGGCCTCTGTCCCCTGGGCAATCCATTGCACCTCTCATCCAGCGCGACCGCCGAGGCATCTATGTTCTCGAGTTCGCAAACGGCGAACTCTATGTGGGCCAGTCTGTAAACGTGGTCTCGCGTTTCGCCACCCATGTCCACGGCTCTTCTCATCACGAGCCGTGGGCAGACATTATTGCCATTCGCTTCCGCCCCATCCTTGAAGGCGACCTCGATGAGGCGGAACGTTCAGAGATCCAACGGTTACGCAAAACTGGTCACACGCTGCGGAACAAGGCGGGGAATTTGGGGCACGAGCGACCGGCACCTCTCGACAAGGTCGTGACCATCGAAGAACAGCACCACTGGGCGGCCGGTGCGCCCAACTACGAGTTGGGCAGATTGCGCAAGCGGATTGCTGCAGGCCAACCAATACATCGTGCTCAGGGTTCATCGAGCTCCGTTGCCCTATCCAACAACTCGGCGAACACGAAGCTAGCCGCCTATTTCGCACAACCCTCGCACCAGCAGGGAATCTGGCAGGGTGTCCACGCAGCGATCATCCAAGACCTCGGATTTCTCCTCAAGAACATTATTCCGAACGCTGTCGACACCGAACTCGACTACTGGACCCTCTCAGATATGCCTTCCACCTCCGGAGGACGCTTCGCTTCCTTGAACACCGGCATTCTCGAACTCGCATACTTCCCGCGCCGCCAATTTCCGTCCACCGACCCCCTGGTCATCGACTCCGATGTCATCCAGCCGACATTCTGGGTTCATCTCAACTTCCCGGAAAACACCATCCTACCGATATTCGCCGAGGACTCTCCCTCCAATCTGTCGCCGTTAAACGCTGGCGAAGAGATCCTCCTTTCCTCCGACGCCACCACCCGCCCCAACACCCCAGACCTCCACTGGTCTGTCAGCAGGACCAACTACCGGGTGGCACCACGAGATACACTGAGCCTGCCTGTAGGAAGCGCAGAACAGTTCCTCACCGTGCACTTTCCGGAGCTTCTCCCACTCCTACGGAAGGCCGCGATCTCTCTCATGCGACAGGGCTCATCGGGTATCTTCCGCCGCTTCCACTCCCCAACCCTAGCGACGAGTATATACGTCTCATTGGATCGCTAATTTTTGGATCCTTACATTCACAATTCGCCGTGCGCGTACAACAACGGCAAAGCGTAGTACGTCCCGAAGGGAGACGGCTCTACGAACTTCACCGGCTATTGCTCGGGTTCTCCCACGCCAAGCTCGACGCTTACTCTGAAAGTCAGTCTCGCTGAACAAAGTTAGAACATGTCCGTTATCCAACTACACTGAGTGCATGGCAAATGACCACCCTAGAGAGAAGCCCAATCCAACAGCCGAGACTTCCTCACATGAGGGAGACGACACAGCACAGAACGAATCAGTAGAGCCTCCCCGAGAAAGGTTCTGGAAAGGCGAATCACAAATCGCCGATAGCCGAGCTAAGGCTTGGTTAGGTAAGTGGAATTCATGGTTTAGTGAGTGGAAGGAAGTCGTCCTCGTTGTCGTTTTTTCCTTATCAGCGCTGGTGTCGTTATCTCGGTTTTCTCGTGGAAGCTAACATTCGCCAAAGCTGTAGAGATCCTCTCACCAGCATTCTTAGCCATGGTCGGAGCTGTGATTTCAACGGTTATCCTCTACTCACGATGGAAGAGGGACTTCGCTCAGCGAGAAATGATAGAGCGCAACCGAATCCTAAATGAAAACAGACGACTGGAATTACAGGAGCTTAGCAAGAGAAAGGAAGCCCTTGGTAGCCGTCTGGCAACGGCTATCAACCACCTCTCTTCGACAAACGGTTTTACGCAGGTTGCCGGCCTCATCGAGCTTGGGGGCTTAGCCGACGACTGGTGGAACCTAGGAGTTGCCTACGGAGCAATACCAGACGGTGAATCACAGAGCCCAGATGGTGAAGGTGTACGGGAACGCCATGATCTGACCTTTGAGGAGGTACAACAGCGTCGCCAAGAAATCGTCACCCTCATCTTCTGCCAAAAGCTGCCCGGTGCCACCGACGAAGACTCTATATGTGACGAAGACCGTCAGAATATGGTGCAGCGAGCACGTGCTGATCTCCTCCGGGTGCATACAGACCGTGCGTATCTTATCTCAGAATCATCTGAGCCTTCCTTAAAATCTTGGCACCACTTCAACCTGGATGGGGCCTGGCTAAAGGATGCGCAACTAAATCGCGTTTACGTGAGGCGCACTCTTCTTGTCGGAGCAAACCTGCAGAACGCCCGACTCGGCGGCGCCAACCTCCAAGACGCCCAGCTCGGCGGCGCCAACCTCCAACACGCCAACCTCGCCAAAGCGCAGCTCCAACACGCCGACCTTAACAAAGCACAGCTCCAACACGCCAACCTCGCCAAAGCACAGCTCCAACACGCGTGCCTATGGGACAGCAGGTTGCAAGGCTCCAATCTCGTTAACGCACGTTTGCAAGGCGCTGAACTTCTTAGAGCAAAACTCCACCACGCTAGGCTCAGGGCCGCGCGTCTCCACCATGCCAAGCTCATGCGAGCCGACGTCCGTCAGGCCAACCTCCGAAACGCCGACCTCCGAGACACCGACCTCTTAGGAGCCAAATTGAACAATGCCGACGTTCAAAACGCACTCTACTCCAAAGAGACCGTATTTCCACAAGGCTTCAAACCTGGTAGGCATGGTTTGAAACTGAACTATTCCAGGGAGGCTAATGCTCAGAAAAGCCGACCACCGCTTCCCTGCGAGAACTACCACGAGAGACGTGAATTATGAACCCAGCTGTGATGGTCTACCGGGACTGTGCAACTTCACAAAACCGGTGAATAGAGAATAAAGACCTAGTATTCTAAGCCACGCACGATGCGTACTGTTCCCACAGCGACGCGCGTGACCTTCCCGATGAGATCTACGATGTAGCGAGGATTGCTCACCTCGTCGGCCCACTCGTTGGGGTCGTTAACGATGCCCGAGGCCTTGTCCTTCTTCACCTGGTAGCGGTCGATAACCCATTCTAGAGCTGAGCGTGAGCCGAGCATGTATTCTTCTGCCTCCGCCGGAATGCCAGAGATCGTCACCTTCGTGTTGTAGATGATTTTGGTGACGTCATTGACCGTCTTTCCAGTTTCCGGGTCCTTTCGCTTCGCCCACTTCATTTTCGCTACACGCCAGGTCTCGCGCTCGTCTTCGGAGACCCCCTGCTTGGCCTGCACATCCAGCGGGTACGGCTCAACCTCCTCGTAGCCGACGTGCAGAGCCATCAACTCCCGGCCAGCCGCCGCCACCTGGTCAAACCGCTCCCGCGACTGCGGCGTCGCAATATGCGGCAGCATCTTCTTCAGATCGGCCGCATACTTCGCGCGGTACGCCGGATCATGCAGCTGCCCGTACACGAAATAGAAAATGTCGTCCTTCGTCACGTCCCCCAGCGCCGAGCGGTACTCCGCCAAAATCTCATCCGTCACATTGTCCACACGCCGGTACCCGGAGAGGATTTCGCCCTCCCTGCCCTTCATACTTGCCGACGACGACTGCCCCAACGCCAAATCCAACTCACCGTCAGAAACCTCGACACGCTCCCACGTCCACCGGGGGAAGAACTGCGCGGCATTACCTGCACCGGTCACTGAGACAAGATCGGGAATCAAATTAGTTGCATTTGCCGTAAACGGAGCATTTCCGCCCGGAGATGTAATTAGAATCCCAATATTGTCATGTTCCGGTGTCGGGAACATCGACGTGAGTTGATAGACGCGGTGGTTCAGATATTGGTTGAAGTACACGTGTTCACGGCAGAATGGCCGATAAAGCGCAATAGTTTCGGCATTCTCTTTTTTGAGTTGGACACCGCGGTTAAGATAAGCCTCCAAACTAGATGACCACTTAATCGCTCGACTATCAACGAACTCGGGAAGCTCCTGGAATAAGTCCTTAGCCGAAAGCTTCTTATCTCCGGCTACCTGCCGCGCATTTTCGTAGGTTTGTACAAAGGCTTGGACATTGGTGTTCAGGTTCTTAAGCGAAAAGTTGTAGACCCACGCATCGCGATTAGTCTGCAGGCCAGCGGAGTAACTAGCAAAAAACTTCTTGACCTGCTTATTCTTCTTGTCGCCTAAGACCGGCCAGGTCTCGAACTCCTCGGAACGCTGGTTGAGCCAATCACCATATTTATTGGGCTCAATCTGTTCCCAAGGCGGGGAATTAATTGAGGCATGCTTAACGATGTCGAGCTTTTCCTCGGCACTGAGATAATCGCCAATATCGCGGTAATGAATCGTGCAGCCCGAACGCTTGGGATCTTTTACGCCAAAGGTAATCGCGATTGTGGTTCGACCACCATCGCGGAACACATTTCCGGCTTCCTTGCGACGCAATTCACCGGCAGTTCGTGCATTTCCACGCAAGTTGAAGACGTAAATATCGCTAAAGTCCTCGGCCATAGCCAAACGCACGCCGTCGGCGGTATTGGCATCCAGCCAACCACCGTTCGACACGTACGCGACAATGCCCTGGTCACCAATGCGGTCGGTGGCCCAGCGGAAAGCACGCAGATAGGAGTCATACAACGAGTTCTTATTGACCGCCGTTGATTTCGCCGCGTAGGTTTCCTCAATCCGAGCATCCAACGACGGATACTTGAGGTTCGCGTTGAGGTCATTCGCGCTGTTCTGCCCCACGGAATACGGCGGGTTACCCACAATCACGTGGATGGGCGCCTGCATCTGCCGCTGGATTGCCTCGTTATTCTCCACGAACACGTCCAGGTCGAGGGCGTCACCCTCCTCATACACCTGGAACGTATCAGCAAGCGCGATGCCGCCGAAGGGGACATACGCGTGGGAGTCAGCGTCGTCGGCAGGCTCGGAAGTAGCCTGACCAGCAGAAACGGAACTGCCCAACGGCTCACTGCCGGTGACCTCACGGCCGTGGGTGGACTCCACCGCAGACGCACCACGCAACTGTCGCAAACGCTCATCCCACGTGGAAACCGGATCCGGCAGACCCGACTCCACCTGCAACTGGCGACGCTCCGCCATGATCGCGTTAAACGTCGTCTCGATATTCACCGCGGCGACATAGTACGCGAGCAGCATAATCTCGGTCGCATGCAACTCGCTGGCGTACTTGCGCGCCAAATCCTCCGGGCGAATCAACCCCGACTGCAACAAACGCACCAAGAACGTGCCCGTACCCGTAAAGGGATCGAGGACATGCACACCCGCATCCGTCAGCCCGCGGCCAAAATGCTGTTTCAGCAGGTCATCGGCGCTGCGGAGAATGAAATCCACAATCTCCACCGGCGTGTACACAATGCCCAACGCCTCCGCCTGCTTCTTAAAGGCCTTGCGGAAGAAGCGCTCGTACAGCTCCTTGACCACCTGCTGCTTACCCGAAGCGCTCGTGACCTCCGAGGCACGCACGCGAACGGACTCGTAGAACTTCTCCAACCCCTCCGTCTCCGACTCCAGGCGCTTATCCGCTAGCGCATCAACCATCCGCTGCATCACCCTTGACACCGGATTGTGTGCGGCGAAGTCGTACTCCGAGAACAGCGCATTGAACACCGGCGCGGTAATCAGATGCTGCGAGAGCATGCCGATCGCCTCGTCCTCCGTAATGGAGTCATTGAGGTTACCGCGCAGCCCATCCACGAACGCCTCGAACTCCTTGCGCAGCGCGGCATCGGCGCTCCCGAGCAAACTGCGGATGCGGGCTGTTTGGGCGTCGGCGATATCAGCCACGTCATCAGCCCAATCCTCCCAGTAGGTGCGCGTACCTACCTTGTCCACCAGCTTCGTGTACAAGGCCTCCTGCCACTGCTCCAGCGAGAACAGCGCCAACGTCTGCGCAGTCACCTCGTCGGCCGAATCCAGCGCGGCCGCTCGGTCGGTTGTGTTCTCGACGCCATCCAGTTTCCGATTCTCCACCTCGTCCGGGCGTTCCACGTGCTCCACCTCAATGGGCAGCTCTTCGGGCGCGGACTCGTTCAAGGTGATGGAATTTACCTTCGCGTTGAAGCGGTCATCGTGCGCGCGCAGCGCGTTGAGAATCTGCCAGACCACCTTGAAGCGGCGATTATCGCTCAATACCTCCGAGGGGGATTTTCCGGGTGGCACCGCCACGGGCAGGATGATGTAGCCATAATCCTTGCCTTCGGACTTGCGCATCACGCGGCCAACGGACTGGACCACGTCCACCATGGAGTTGCGTGGATTGAAAAACACAACCGCATCGAGGGCGGGAACGTCCACGCCCTCGGAGAGGCACCGCGCGTTCGAGAGCACGCGAGTCTGGTTCTCCGGCACGTCGGCCTCCAACCAGGACAGGCGGGAGTTGCGCTCCATCGCGTTCATCGCGCCATCGACGTGCCGGGCGGCGATCTCCAGGTCCACGTTGTGCAAGGAGACCTCGTTGAGGGCTGCCTTCTCGCGCAGGAGTTGCTGGTGGGCGGCCACCAGCGTGGGGTAGCTCTCCACGATCTGCTTTGAGGTCTTGATGTCCTTGGCAAACGCCACGGTGCGCTTCATCGGGGCGGCATCGATATCGAAGCCGTGCTTGGTGCCCTGCTCCTTGCCGGAGCGCTTCGCCAGGCCGTTCCACGCACCGATCATCGCCGAGGCCAGCGAGAGGTTGACCTCCTGCGGGCCGCGGGACAGGGCCTCGGCGGCCACTTCCTCATCCACGGTCATGACCAGCACCTTGTAGTCCGTGAGCAGGCCCTTCTCCACGGCTTCGCCGAAGCCTAGACGGTGGAATTCCGGCCCATACACGGCCTCATCATCCATGGACGCGAGTTCCGCGGAATGCTCTGCGGCTTTGCCCTTCGTAGCGTCGTCGAACAAACGAGGGGTCGCGGTCATATACAGGCGGCGAGCAGCACGAATGTAGTCCGCGTCGTGGATGCACACGAAGTTGGAGGCATCCTCGCCGGCCAGCGTCACGCCCGTGGTGCGGTGGGCCTCATCGCAGATCACCAAATCAAAATCGTCCAAGCCAGTAGCCTGCGCCTCGTGGACGGCCGGGAGGGACTGGTAGGTGGAAAAGACCACCTGCAGGCCGGCGGCGCGCTTGCCGTGGGAGAAACGCTCGGCAATATCCGCGCCGTTCGTAGAGACCGGGACTTCGAGGTCGTACGAGGCGATATCCTCGGCCTTCTTCGAGACCTTCGTGTCGGAACAGACCGCATAGGACTTCAAATCCAAGCGGCGCTGGGCGGTCCACTCCTTGAGGGTCTGCGAAAGCAGGGAGATCGACGGCACGAGGAACAACACGCGGGCGCGGTTACCGTTGAGCTCGGCGACCTGCTCGGCCAGGCGAAGGGCCGTAAACGTCTTGCCCGTGCCGCAGGCCATGATGAGCTTGCCGCGGTCGTGAGTGGCGAAGCCCTCGATGGTCTTCGCGATAGCGGTGGCCTGGTGCGGGCGGGGCTCGAAGGTCTGGCGCGGGGACAGATTGATCTCGATATCCGAGCCGGGGAAGGTGAGATCCCAGTCGATCGGCGCGTCCGCGATGGTGGCGGTGCCGATTCGGTTGGTGGGGATGCCCTGGTTCTCCAGCATGGCCTCCGCATTGGCCGACCACTTATCCGTGGTGGAGATGATGATGCGCTGGGCGAAGGACTCCGTGCCGTGCTCGGTGGTGAAGGTGCGACCCGAGGCTTCGAAGAAGGAATCCAAGTGCGACTTCTGGATGGAGGTGGTGGGCTTGTAGAACTTACACTGGATCGCCACCCAGCGGTGATCCTCCTGGCGGCGGGCCACCAGATCAATGCCTGTATCGGCCTTGCCACCGTTGTAGCGCCAATCCGTCCAGCGGCAAACTTGGTCGTACTCGCTGCGCAGCACAGGATCTGTGCGGAAATAGTTGACCATCATCTTCTCAAAAGCGAGGCCGTACTTGCCCTGGGGTTGGTTATCGCGCAGTTGGCTCAGTGCTTCAGAAAAAGATGACATGGGGACATTATGGCAGGCGCGGTTATTGTTGCGGTGATTATTCCAGCAGCTTTTCCGCTTCGGCTCGACGGAACCTCAGCTCCCGCTGAGCGCCGTACAGGATAGAGCCCTCAAACGGCAGCTCGCTTGTATCCATGCCAGCGATCACCGCGAGCACTGTTTTGACCGCGCTGCGCATAGCTGCAGGCGATAAACCAATAGTCGCGGCAAACTCCTCCCAGTGACGTGCACGCACATTCTTCGTTTTGCCCGCGATGGGCAAGGCAAGCGTCATGTCTCGGTAGAAGACCGTCGATGGCACGTCGTACATCGGAGCAACGCCCCACACCCCGGCGCGATCGCGGAGCACAGAAATGTTCTTCGCGTGTAAGTCGCCATTACCCGTCAACCAGGCGTAGAAGAACTGAATGAAGAGGTTCCGCGTTGCCACCAAGGGAGCCGTCACCACCTGTTGCACAGCACGGACCACGTCCTCGGAATCAACGTTGTATTTCCTGGCTGGAACGATATTGAGAATCTGAGCGGCATCCTCTAGGGGGAACCTGTGGCCGTTGGCACCCCGATCGAACCGCTTCACGAGCAAGCCGGGGAGGGAATTCTTATCTCTTACTAACTCGTGTTCCGCCACGGGAATGCGGAGCTTATGCGCATGCCGCAAGTGGAAGGCCTCGTTGAGGACAAGATTTGCATGCTCTGGTGGGTCCACTTTAAGAATCCCGTGGAAACCATCAAGTCGCACAGGGGTGTTGACCATCGAGGCCGATGCCTTGGTTTGCACTCCCGGCAGGCCAACCCCATCGACAGAATCAGTCAGTATGGAAAAGTCCTGTTCTTCCAGCGGGCCGTATACCAGTGGCTTTTGGCTGACAGGGGAAACCCCGGCAGGCACCACTTGAACATCGCCAGGCACATCGCTACCGATTGCGAGCAGCAGGCTCAGCTCATCGTCTGCTGATGTCTTCACCGCTCTGCGCAACACAGTGAGCCGGTGGCCTTCTGGCAAGAGCCCAGCAAAAAAGCTAGGAAGCCCGCCATTGGACACGTGCACCGGTGATGTGGACAGCGGCAGGGTTGTGGCTACCGGTTCTCCTTGGTAGCTCGCTGCGTATGCAAAGGTGACGCCCCCCTGAGCATCCTTCGCCAGCGTGCCGGCCACACGACCCGCTTTGTAGACATCTGCGGTTCTGACCCGCTTGAGGTCTTCCATCATGAGATCTCCCACGTCAGCCCCAGCGCATCCATCGCCGCCAGCACCACCCCAACGCTAGGGCTCGTGCTTCCCTTCTCAATATCCCTGAGAGTACGGTCGGAGGTACCGATCAGCTCCGCCAGCTGCTGCTGAGTGAGCATGTACCCTTTGCGGGCATCCCGGATGGCTGCGCCTAGCTTCTCTGCGGATGTGAGGCCAGGGGCTGATGCGACGGTCTTATCGCCGCCGAAGTTTTCATCAGCGCTGTTATCATGAGCGCTACTGTGATACCCAACCATAACCTCGGAAATATCCTTCCGTTTAGAGGTTTTTCTGCCCTCATTGTAGGCTTGCATACCCCAAATAGGAAGAATATTTCCTACACTTCCCCCTAGAGATACTCGGCGAACAAGCGAAGCAACAGAAACTTCCACGATTTTTCGTGGAAACTTCCATCGTGCTCACCTGACTTCACGTCAGCACCTCCCCGTTTCCACCAGGAATGGCACGAGGGAACGCGGCATGGTGGCGTCGAGAGGAAAAGGAGCGAAGCGACCACACCACCGACAAGGCCCAGCCGTGGCGCGGATCACCCCTTCCGACCGTGACAGCACCAGCCCATCGCGTGTAGTTGTAGAGGGGAAGAATTTCCCCTCAACTAACCTTTAGGTTCGAGAAAGCTTTGATTCGCAGTTCAATCCAGCACGCCACCCGCCGCCTCGCGCGGCTGCTGACCTTCCCTCACTTCCCCAGCGACTACGCCAACCTCGTCAACCCACTCCACGGCCGGGAGTTGCGCGGCCGAGTCGTGGACGTCTCCCGCCACCCCGACCACGCCGAAGTGACCCTCCAACCCGGCCCCGGCATGGTCACCGACTTCCACCCCGGCCAGTTCATCGGCCTCGGGGTGCGCGTCAACGGCCGCTGGGTCTGGCGCTGCTACTCCCTCACCAACGCACCCGCCCCGGCTGGCACGCGCCACGACTCCAACCCCGGTGGCTCCAACCACAGCACCGGCGCCCTCCTCACCATCGGCATCAAGCCCGTCCCCGACGGCGCCGTAAGCTCCCACATCTCCCACACCATGCGCCCCGGCGACATCATCCGCCTCACCCAACCCGGCGGCGACTTCTACCTGCCCACTCCCCTTCCCCACTCCATCGCGTTCATCACCGCAGGCGCGGGCATCACGCCCGTGATCTCCATGATCCGCTGGCTCGCCCAAGAACACCCCACCGGCCGCGCCCAACTGCCGGACATCATCCACGTCCACAGCGACTCCCGCGGCACCATCCCCGCCCCCTACCAGCGCGAACTCACCGACCTTGCCGCCGAGCACCGCGGCTACACGCTCCTCCCCTGGAACTCGTCCGAGCGCGGCCGCCTCACCCCGGATCGCCTCCGCGACCTCATCCCAGACATCACCTCCCGCGAGCGCTTGGCCTGCGGCCCGCAGCCTTTTCTCGACGCCATTACGGCCGCCCTCCCCGGCACCCGCACCGAGTGCTTCCACAGCGAACTGGCCGCAGGAGCCACGGACGGGGGCACCGTCACCCTCGAGGGCACCAACCGCACCTTCGAGTGCAGCGGCTCCACCAGCATCCTCGAAGCAGCAGAGGCCGCCGGATACGCCCTGCCCCACGGCTGCCGCATGGGCATCTGCCACACCTGCACCGCGCATATCGTGGACGGTTCCGTGACCGACCTGCGCAGCGGGCACGTCCACGGCGCCGGGGAGAACGTCCGCGCGTGCAGCACCACGCCGCAGGGCGCCGTCACCGTGCGCGAAGCCCCCGCCTAATTCCGCCTGATCCCGCCTGACCCAGCCCTGACCTGCACTGACCTGCACTGACCTGCACTGACCCGTACTGACCCGTACTGACCCCCGCCAGCAACGACCCCACCGACGGAGCACCCATGGCCATCACAGACATCCCCAGCTACGCCCACCTCAACGCCGCCGACATCGAAGAAATCGGCCGCCGCTTCGACGAGATCGAGCGCCGCCACCGCGAAAGCCTCGGCGACAAAGACGCCGCCTACATCCGCGGCCTCATCTCCACCCAGCGCGGTCTCGAGCTCGGCTCCCGGCTGCTCACCATCCTCGCCCCCGCCCTCACCCCAGTGGCCATCGCCGGGCAGGGCCTGTCCAAGATTCTCGAGAACCTCGAGATCGGCCACAACGTCATGCACGGCCAGTGGGACTGGATGAACGACCCCGAAATCCACTCCGCCACCTGGGAATGGGACAACGTAGGGCCCGCCCAAGGCTGGAAGCACTCGCACAACTTCAGCCACCACACCTACACCAACATCCTCGGCATGGATAACGACGTCGGATACGGCATCCTGCGCGTCACCCGCGACCGGAAGTGGAAACCCTCCACCGCCGCCCAGCCACTGACCAACGTGATCCTGGCCTGCCTCTTCGAATACGCCGTGGCCTTCTACGACGTTGAACTCGGCCGCTACTTCGCTGGCCGGCAAAGCTGGGAGGAAACCAAACCCAGGCTGCTCAGCGTGATCAGAAAGGTTCGCCGTCAAGTCACCAAGGACTACGTGGCCTTCCCGGCGATCGCGGCAGCGGCCGCCTATGCGTTCCCGCAGTTGGGCGGCAGGTGGCGTCGAGATAGAAGAACAAAGCCCACCCGCGGACGCGCCGCACTGCAGGCCGCCAAGCGCGCCGCCACCACAGCGCTGGCAGGCAACCTCATCCGCAACCTGTGGGCCTACGCGGTGATCTTCTGCGGACACTTTCCCGACGACGCCGAAACGTTCACCAAACGCACCCTCGACGAAGAGACGCGCGCCGAATGGTACCTGCGGCAAATGCTCGGCTCGGCGAACTTCCGCGGCGGGAAGGCGCTCACGGTGCTCTCCGGGAACCTCAACTATCAGATCGAACACCACCTCTACCCGGACATGCCAAGCAACCGGCTATCCGCGATCGGCGCGGAAGTGGAGAAGATCGCTAAGGAATTCGGGCTGCCCTACAACACGGACAGCTTCGCGCGGCAATTCCTGCAGGTCCAACGGACGATCCTCAAGCTCACGCTGCCGAACTCGTGGCTGCGGGCGGAAAAATTCAACGCTCCCGAAGTGCGCGCGGACGAGGCCTTCGAGCGCTACCCGGAGGTGGCCGCGGCGACGGGGCACAAGGAGCTGACCAAGGGGCTGGCGCTGCTGAAGAGGATGCGGCCGCGGTTCTTGGCGTAGGTGGGGCTGGGTCTGGCTCTGGGCGGTTCCCGCAGGTTCCGTCGCAGACGCGCCTATACTTGGCAACCATGGGTGATGCAGTCAGTACCGAGTCCTACACGCCGCGCCAACGCACGCGATACCGCCAGCGCCTGATGGATGACCTGGAGGTGTTCGACCGGCACCTGCAAGAAGCCGAGTTCATCAACCAGGGCACCATCGGGTTGGAGCTGGAGCTCAACCTCGTGGACGAGCACATGCAGCCGAAGCTGTGCAACGCCGACGTGCTCGCGGAGCTCTCGGACGAATACCAATCCGAGATCGGTGCGTACAACGTGGAGCTCAACCACCCGCCACTGTCCATCTCCGGCACGGGCCTGCTGGACCTGGAGGACGGGCTCAACGAGCGGCTGGGCATCGTCCGGGACGCCGCGAACAAGGCCGGGGCGGAAGTCGCCATGATCGGCACGCTGCCGAGCGTCACCACCGAGTTCCTCCAGAACCCGGATTGGATGACACCCGAGAACCGCTACAAGGCCCTATCCAACTCTGTGCTGGAATCCCGCGGCGAGCTGGTCCGCATCGACCTGGAACGCCAGGAAAGCTACCACCACGACTTCGAGGACATCGCCCCCGAGTCCACGTGCACCTCCATCCAGCTGCACCTGCAGGTGGCACCGGACCGCTTCGCCGCGGCGTGGAATGCCTCGCAGGCCATCGCGGGCGTGCAGACGGCGCTGAGCGCCAACTCTCCCCTGTTCGCCGGGCATAAGCTGTGGCACGAGTCGCGCATCCCGGTGTTCGAGCAGTCCATCGACACCCGCACCCCAGAGCTCATTACTCAGGGCGTGCGCCCGCGCGTGTGGTTCGGCGAGCGGTGGATCACCAGCGCCTTCGACCTGTTCGAGGAGAACGTGCGCTACTTCTCCCCGCTGCTGCCCGAGGATCGCGTGGAGGCGGGCACGCCCATCGTCACTGATGGCAAGCCGGGCCTGCACTACCTCAACCTGCAGAACGGCACGATTTGGCGCTGGAACCGCCCGATCTACGACCCGAACACGGAGCTCTCCCACATCCGCGTGGAAAATCGCCTGCTTCCGGCGGGGCCGACCGTCGCAGACATCGTGGCAGATGCCGCGTTCTACTACGGCATGGTGAAGTACTTGGTTGGTCAGACCCGCCCGGTGTGGTCTCGTCTCTCCTACGACGACGCCACCAGCAACTTCTTCGCCGGAGCCCGCGATGGACTGTATGCCAACATGACCTGGCCGACGCTCGGCACCATCCCCGTCGCGGATTTGGTGACCAATCACTTGCTGGAGCAAGCCGAGCAGGGCTTGGAGCAGCTGGAGGTGGACCGGAAGCTCATCTACAAGAACTTGGAGATCATCGAGGGTCGCGCGCGCAGCCACCAGAACGGCGCGACGTGGCAGCTCGTGGCGCTGAACCACGCAACGGCGGCTGTGGTCGCGGAGGTCGAGGACGGCGTGGAGGGTGCGGAGAGCGTGGATGGCCCCGACACTCCTGTCCGGCGCGAAGCCATCGCGCGCATGCTCAAGGCTTACATCGCCAACCAGAAGTCCGGCGCGCCGGTGCACACCTGGTCCACGGACGTCCACTAGTCACAAAAGCCACACGAGTCACTCGCCAGCGATTTGCGGCCAGCGCCCAGCGCCCAGCGCCCAGTGCTCGGCCCCAGCGCCGGGTGCTCGGTCGCGCCGTGCCGCAGGTGTGACAATGTTGTGTTTTGTGCACTTTCGAAAAATGCGACCTGGGGTTTTGCAAAGTCGAAAACGCCAAAACACAACATTGACACATTTGAAGTCCTGATTAGTGTCCCAGCGGGACCCCACCCAGAGCCCGGCACCCAGTGCCCAATATGCGCCCGGTGCTCGGCTCTCGGCGCCCAGCCCTCGGCCCCAGTACCCGGTGCTCGGCTGCGGTTTTGGGGCCTGCGGATGTACAAATGCCGTGGTTTGTGCACTTTGCGTTTGCAAAACCCCAGGTGGTCAGATGTGCTACTTCACAAAACACGGCATTCGCACACAGGAAGTGACGTGCCCCCAGTCGGACTCGAACCGACACTTGGCGGATTTTAAGTCCGCTGCCTCTGCCAATTGGGCTATAGGGGCCAATCCTCCAACACCGGAGGTTGCACGCTAGCTGTTGCGTGCGACGACCTCCGCGAGGATCCCGTCCAATATATCCTTTTCGCTCACTGTGATATCAACCAACCCCTCTTCAAGGGAACGTGCGTCGAAAAAGTATCCCCCACAATCGCCCCGCCACCGATTACATCGGCGCGACTAGCGCGAGATTGACGCAAGCAAAGCGGGAGCCATCAGAGCCGCCAAACGATGTGCGCCACAGCACGAAGCCGTACTTGTGGCGGTGCAGACACTTAATTCCTAGACGATTCCGACTTAATGAGGAACCGATTTGCGGCGAAACAAACAACTGTGACGAAGACAAAGAAAGCTAGACCAAGGAGAAATGAACCGTATCGGCTAGCGAGCATGAGTGCGAAAAACGTACCAAGGAAGAATGGGACGATTGCCTTAACGTGGATTGTCATCGAGTGCACCTCAATCCTCTGGTATTCTCTTTCCGCCCGAAGTCTACCCATAGAGCGGTCGGCACGTGAGACGGTCGGCACCGCACAGCCGCTGCTAGCTGTTGCGCGCCAACTGTTGCGCGCTAACTGTTGCGCGCGACGACCTCCGCGAGGATCCCGTCCAAGATGTCCTTTTCGCTCACCGTGATGTCAACCAACCCCTCCGCGAGGAAGCGCGTCGTGAACGCATCCACCACGATCGCCCCGCCACCGATCACATCGGCGCGGCCAGGGTGCATCGGCCCGAACTCGCAGCGCTGCTCCGGCGTGCGCCCCAGCAGCTCGCGAGCCGTCGCGCGGAAGTCCTCCAACGACAGCGTTGACATGTGGATCTTCTCCGGCTGATACGAATCCAGCCCCTGGGTGATGGCACTTAGCGTCGTCATCGTGCCAGCCACGCCCACGACCTGCTCCACCACGCCCAGCTCAACGCGCGAAGCCACCACGTCCATGAGCCCGTCCACGTACTCGCGGGCCGCGGCGATCTCATCCTCCGCCGGCGGCTGCGAATGCAGGAAACGCTCCGTCAGGCGCACGCACCCCATGTCAGCGGAGTACGCCTGCGGCTCACGCCCCGGCCCGTGCACCACGAACTCCGTGGAGCCGCCGCCCAAGTCGATGACGCACACGTTGCGCTCCGTCGCGCCCGGCAGATCCGTCACGGCACCGGCGAAGCTCAGCTCCGCCTCGCGCTCGCCGGTAATAACTTCCGCCACGGCGCCCTCGCGCACCCGCCCCAGGTGACGCGCCGTGATGTCGAAAAACTCGTCCCGGTTGTGCGCATCCCGCGTGGCCGACGTGGCGCCCATCATCACGTCAACCACCCCGAAATCCACCATTCGGTCGGTGTAGGTGCTTAGGGCGGCGTCGACACGAGAAAGAGCCTCGGGGACGAAACGGCCAGACGCATCAACACCCTGCCCCAACCGCACGATGATGTTGTCGCGGTTGAGCTCACGGATGCTGCCATCGGCGGTGCGCTCCGCGATGAGCAGGCGGATGGAGTTGGTGCCGCAGTCGATCGCCGCGAACCGCTGTGCGGACTCGTGTGTGGAACTAGTCATCAGAAACGCTCGCTTCCTGCATCGATGTGCCCAAAGATTCGGCCGTGGGCCAGTCGGCGGGGATCGCCGTGCCGCGCAGCTTCGGATTATTCTCGGCGGCCAGCGCCACCGTCTCCGTGCCAAGACGGACACGATCCGGCCCCTCCGCCAGCGCATACGCGATGAGCACGTGCAGGCACTTCACTCGCTCGGGCATACCGCCGCCGGAGAAATCCGTGCCCAGATCCTCCATCGCATTGCGCTGCTCGAGGTAGTGCTCGTGCGCCCGCTGGTAGTCCTCGGCCAGCTCTTTATCCGACGCCAACCTAGCCTGCATCGACTTCATCACGCCCGCCACTTCCAGGCGCGATGCCTCGGCGGTGAGCCGCGGGTCGGTGAGGTAGTAGAGGGTGGGGAACGGGGTGCCGTCCGGCAGCTTCGGCCAAGTCTTCACCACGGCCGGTTGGCCGTCTGGCGTGCGGTAGCTAACTTCCACCGCGCCTCGGGGGCGACGCCCCAACTGCTTTTGCATTACGTCGAGATCGTCGGGCGTGACCGTGGAGGGCGGGTTTTTGTGGAGCTCTTGGGGTGTGTTTTCGTTGTCACTCATCGCCTTTTAGCTTAGCGGGTGGGAAAACTTCACGGTGCGCTGCGGGGCTGCACGTCAGATAGGGGCCTAGCTGGGGAAATATACGAAAGTATATGCAAAAGGGGTACTTTTGACCACACGCGGACGGGGTGAAAATAGGCTAAAAATGCAGGTGGTGGGCGGTATCAGGGGTTGAGAAGACACTGTGAAGGTACTTAAGTAGTGATCACAGCACGCCCCGCATCATCACCCCTCACGGAGCGTGCGCCGCAGTAAGAATCGCAGGAAAGATCACAGCAAAGATCACAAGGAGATCGCAGTGTCCGATACCTCAACCGCAACGCAGGCGGTCACGGAAACCTCACCGGAGACGGCAGTGGAAAATGCAAACACCGCTGGCGTGGATGCCGGTGTGAATGCTGGTGCCGACGCAGCCGCCGGCGCAGACACGGGTGCGACCGTGGCGGAATCGCCGGCGTCGTCCATGTCCTCACTGCTGTCCTCCGGCCGGCAGACCAGCCCCAGCGACATCCCGCTGGACCCCCAGCACGACGAGTACCCCGTGCTGCACTGGTTCCAGGAAGTCGGCCCGAGCCTGTGGGAAGCCATCAAGGCGATGCTCGGATTCGCTTTCAACTGGTTCCTCTGAGCCACTCCCCTCACGAGATCACGTACAACCCCTCATCAACGGAAAGGTCACCTTCATGACCACTCGCAACATCGCCAAGCGCGCCGCAGTGATCGCGGCGACCACGCTGGCGCTCGGCACCGGGCTCGCACCGGCAGCCCTGGCTGCGGATTCCAGCAGCCTCACCTCGTCCGATCTCTTGGACACCTTCGACATGAACAAGCGCCCGGCATGGGACCCGACCCAGGTGATCGAGTCTCCTCCGGGACAGTACGCCCACGGTTCCATCACTGACCTCAGGGTCACCGACAGTGCCGACGGCGACAAGACCATCGAGAAGGGCGACGGCGAGCACTACGCCCGCGTCCAAGCCACCGGCGTGGGATTCCACCCCGGCGAGCGGTACACCGTTCGCATCACTGGGCGCACCGCTGGAGACGGTCGTGACTGGGGCGTGTACACGTGGTTGACCTACAAGGCAACCGCAGACGGCAAGCTCCACATCGATCTCCGTCTCTACATGCCGGTGAATCGGGCCCAGTCCGGCGAGCGGGTTGTTGCCGCACCAGTGGTGTACCGTGCCCAGGACGTTCGGCAGGACGGCCGACCTGAGAAGGCCGACCCGAAGTGCGTCCTGAAGTGCGAACGCGTAGCCCCCGTTGCCGCGTGGACGGATTACAACGATCCCAACGGCATCGTCACCATCAAGTAAGCATCAAGTAGGCACCAAAGTAAGCACTGTGCTCCCCGGAGCACTGCACCTCCCCCCCCCATCATCTCTCGAGAGAAGCTCGATAGATCACCAGAAAGGATCTTCATCATGCCAGAAGGACAGGCACCATTCCCCGGATACTTCGACCACGACGCTCTCGACTTCGCAGTCGACATCGTCAAGAAGGTTCTCGGCGGCGTCGGCGAAATCGCCGGCTCCCTCATGGGCTAAGGAAAGAAAACCCAGCCCACGCTAAGGACAAACGCAGCGGGGCGGCACACCATGATGGTGTGCCGCCCCGCTGCGTTGTTACCGGCGCCGTAGCCCGTTGCGGTGCCGTACCCCCGTTTCCGGGCCCCGCGCTACTGTCCAGGTGCAGGAGCTGGCGAAGGATCGGTGCCAGGGACCGTCGGCAGGTGGTGATTTTCCACCCCATCGGGCGTCGTATCATCCACGGCTTGATCTTCCGGCACGGAAATGGAGTCCCACAGCTTGCTGTACCAGCGCTGATCCTTCTTGGGATCCTCCTCACCCGGATTTTCACCCGGCGTTCCCGCCTGGATGCCAGGCGAAACAATGCGGTAGGCGGACTCGCCCGGCTCAATCAGCCCCAAGCGCACGCGCGCTTGTTCCTTGATGTAGTCCTCGTTCTGGTAGCGGTTCAGTTCCTCCGTGAGGTCCTTTTTCCGCTCCTGTTGCGCTGCGATCGTCTCATTAATGTGAGCCAATTCGCTGCGCTGTTCGAAGTAATTCCGTAGTGGCGTCGCGATAGAAACAGCCAAAAAGATCAGCAGCACCGCAGCGGCCACCAACCCCACGGGATTGAGCCGCTGGGGCAGCTTCACGAACGACCGCGCCATGCGGGCAGGAGCGTCATGCGCTCGCTGCCTGCGCTCCTCCTGGCGCTGCACCGACCGCGGGCGCGGAAGGGAGGAGCCAGCGGGATCGCGTTGGGGCTTGGTCATAACCGCTCAGTTTAGCCCTTGAAACGCGGGAAAGCGGAACGACCCGCGTACACTGCGGCGTCTTCCAGGTACTGCTCGATGCGCAGCAGCTGGTTGTACTTCGCCACGCGCTCGGAGCGTGCCGGGGCGCCGGTCTTGATCTGGCCGCAGTTCAGGGCGACGGCCAGGTCGGCGATGGTGACGTCCTCGGTCTCGCCGGAGCGGTGGGACATCATCGTGCGGTAGCCGTTGCGGTGAGCCAGCTCCACGGCGTCGAAGGTCTCGGTGAGGGTACCGATCTGGTTGACCTTCACCAGCAGAGCGTTGGCGGCCTTTTCATCGATGCCGCGCTGCAGGCGCTCCGGGTTGGTGACGAAGAAGTCGTCGCCGACGATCTGCACCTTGTCGCCGATGGCAGCGGTGAGGGTGGTGTAGCCCTCCCAGTCGTCCTCCTGCAGCGGGTCCTCGATGGAGACGATCGGGTACTCGTCGATGAGCTCCTCGTAGACCTTGGACATCTCCTCGGCGGTGTGCTCGCCACCCTCGAAGTGGTACTTGCCGTCCTTGTAGAACTCGGACGACGCAACGTCCAGTGCCAGGGCGACGTCCTCGCCGACCTTGTAGCCAGCCTTCTCGATGGCCTCCACGATGAGGTCCAGCGCAGCCTTGGTGGAGTCAACGGAGGGAGCGAAGCCGCCCTCGTCGCCCAGGCCGGTGGACAGGCCCTTGTCCTTGATGACCTTCTTCAGGGTGTGGTACACCTCGGCGCCCATCTGCAGCGCCTCGCTGAAGGTGTCAGCGCCGATGGGGGCAATCATGAATTCCTGAACGTCCACGCCGGAATCCGCGTGCGCGCCACCGTTGAGGATGTTCATCATCGGCACGGGCAGCACGTGGGCGTTCGGGCCGCCGACGTAGCGGAACAGCTGCAGGCCAGCGGACTCCGCGGCAGCGTGCGCCACAGCCATGGACACGCCGAGGATGGCGTTGGCGCCCAGGCGGGACTTGTTGTCGGTGCCGTCCAGGGCGATCATCGCGTTGTCAATGAGTCGCTGATCGTCTGCCTCGAGACCAACGAGTGCTTCGTCGATCTCCTCGAGGACGTTCTCCACAGCCTTGCGCACGCCCTTGCCCTGGTAGCGCTCGCCACCGTCGCGCAGCTCGTGAGCCTCGTGAACACCGGTGGATGCACCGGAGGGAACGGCAGCGCGGCCGATGGAGCCATCGTCCAAGCCAACTTCTACCTCAACGGTCGGGTTACCGCGGGAATCCAGAATCTCGCGGGCAATGATCTGCATGATCTCAGCCATGTTTGTGTGCGCCTCCTTGGCAGACGTTTGTGGCAAAACTTTCCTGGCGAACTCCTCGGCAGACCCCATTCGGCCGCCGACGCAGGTCCACCACCATTGTTCCAGATATTCCGGCGCTTAACCGGCGGGACGCTGCCCCAACGCGTAGTTCGCCGCCGCATCCCGCACTTTGCGCACGTATTCCCCACTGAGGTTGTACGCCCGGATCGCCCTGGTCCACCCTTCTGGGGTAGCCATGTCTCGTTGCTGGTCGCACAGCAAACGCACCGCCGACGCCGCCGCGTCGTCAATGTTGTTCGGGTCAGCCTCGCCGTTACCGTCGGCATCCACCCCGAAGCGCTTCCACGATTCCGGGATGAACTGCATCGGACCGACCGCGTGATCGTATTCCTTATCGCCGTCCAACTCGCCATTGTCCGTATCGCCGACTTCGGCGAACCCGTTGCCGTCTAGGCGCGGCCCGATGATCGGCGGCCGCGCCACGCCATCGTCTTGGATTTCCGACGCCCCAAAGTTGCGACCATCGTAGGTGCCGTGGCGGGTCTCGGGGTATCCGAGACCAGCCAGGGTGTTCCACGTGATGTGACACTCCGGGCGGGTCTCCCGCGCGATCACTTCGGCGTTGCCGTAGGCCATGAGCGCTGGCACCGGGATGCCCGTCTGCTCCGAGATGGGCTGCGCCCAGCGCCGCAGCTGCTCGGAGGTGCGGCCGGGCTGATGAATGTCGATATCAGGCGCGGGCTTCGCCGCGGCCGGGGGCACGTTATCGGGCACAGGAATGCGATCGCTTCCCGAGCCCTTCTGCGTGATCAGGCCGGACACGAGGAACCCCACGAGCGCGATGATGGCCAGTAGAGCAACGACCACGACGAACAGGCCGCAGCCGCCGAACATCCCGCGGTTTTGCTTCGCCTTGGTGCCACGGCCGCCATTGCTACCGGAGCCGGATGCGCCAGCCGGGGGAATGTACTGCGCCTGGCGTGTGGACTGCGCACGCGACGGTGGCACGTGACCGCGCTTTTTCTGCGGGCTCATTGCACCGCCGCCTTTCTGGATATGTCGGGTTTTTTCGTCGAGTTGGGTGTCCCACTCCGTGTGTTGTTCGTCGTGTTATTCGTCGCCGCAGACACTGCGGTTGGGGGTTGTGCACTGACGAGAATCGACGACAAGCTTGCTACCGGTAGCTGCACCGTATGCTCTCCCGATACTCGAAACTCCGCCATGTCTGCGAAGGCGGGAGCGAGCACCTCGAGCTGCGCCCCTGGCAGTATCGCCCGTTGCGATAGGTACCGCAAGAGCGAGGGATCCCTGTCACTCACCCGGTCGACATAGACGATGTCGCCCGTCGTGGCGTCGGACAACGACGTTACGGCCAGCGATTGCATCGCACCGGCGGAATCTGGGATGGGATCACCATGTGGATCGCGCTGAGGGTGCCCCATGAGCGCATCGATGCGCTCGAGAAACGTTTCCGACACTGCGTGCTCGAGGATCTCAGCCTCAGCATGGACCTCGTCCATGGGGTACCCCAGATGGACGCTGAGGAAGGTTTCGATCAGACGGTGCCGGCGAACCATGGCAAGAGCCAACTCCTGGCCAGCAGCGGTGAGTTGAATGTCGCCATACGGACGGTGCTCGACCAATCCCTGCTTCACCAGGCGCTTAATCGCCTCCGACGCTGTGGATGCCCGTTGGCCGAGGTGGGTGGCGAGTTCGCTGAGGGAAACCCCGGAGCTCCCCCATTCCTGCAGATCGAAGATGGCTTTCAAGTAATCCTGCGAGCGCTCGGGGAGGTCGGAGACATGCATGTTCACCATCTTAAAGGGAAATGAGAGAATCCCAGCGATTGACAACTTCGTTAGGTCATGCTTAATTGTTCATCGTATTGAACTTTTGTGTTTTATAGAAAGGAACATTTCGTGAGGACCATGCGAAAAATGGCGGCTGCACTGGCAAGCTGCCTGACAGTGGCGGCGATTACCACCGCCTGCAGTGACGGGAATGCGCCCGGCAGCGGCAGCGACAAAGCCCAGGTGATGACCACGTTTACGATCCTGGAAAACATGACCAAAGAAGTCGCGGGTGACTCCGTGGAAGTCCGCAGCCTCACCAGCCCCGGTGCGGAAATCCATGGATACGAACCCACACCCCACGATGTGGCCGCCGCTGAACGAGCAGACCTCATCATCAGCAACGGGTTGGGCTTAGAACACTGGGTCCACAAACTCACCGACAATTCCCCCGCTGCCACGATGGTGGCAACTGACGGCATCACGCCGCTCCCGATTGCCGGCACCGACAACCCCAACCCGCACGCGTGGATGAGCCCCGCCCTCGCCCTGACCTACGTGGATAACATCACCAAAGCCCTCAGCGACCTTGAACCCGAACACGCCGACACTTACCGGCACAACGCAAGCGAGTACAAGAAGAAAATCAACAAGGTCAACACCGATCTCCTCGACGGATTGGCGACACTTCCTGACAACCACCGCACACTCGTCACCTGCGAGGGCGCCTTCAGCTACCTCGCCAAAGAGGCTGGCTTGAAGGAAGGGTACATCTGGCCGGTCAACAACGATGGGGATATCACAGCTCAGCAGATCGCCCGGGCCGCTGACATGGTCAAGAAGAATGACGTGCCAGCCGTCTTTTGCGAATCCACCGTGGAACCGGGGCCACAGGAACAACTGATCAGGGATACGGGCGCGAAAAACGGCGGAATTCTCTACGTCGATTCACTCTCGGATAGCAGCGGGCCGGTGCCGACCTACCTCGATCTACTGACGTACGACACCAAGACGATCGTCAAGGGGCTCGGCGGAAACAACGGAGTCTCAGCCTCATGACCGCTCAGCACCTAAACCACCTAAGCAACGACGGCACAAGTCCGGCTCCGCCCGCCCTGCGCGTGGCTCACCTCACGGTGTCCTACGGCACGGCCACCCCGGCCCTCAACGACGTCAGTTTCACCCTGCAGCCAGGAACAATCACCGGCCTCATCGGAGTCAACGGTGCAGGGAAATCCACCCTGTTCAACGCCATCATGGGGCTCGTGCCCCCAGTCAGCGGCGACGTCTACGCCCACGGTGGGCCACAGTCCATCGCCTACGTTCCCCAACACCACGATGTCGATTGGAACTTCCCACTCTCCGTCCGCCACGTCGTCGCCAGCGGCACGGCTCGTGGTTCCGCTCTGAGCCAGTGGCCCCTGTGGGGATGGAGGTGGGCAGGCCGCCTGAAGAAAGAGAATCGACTCAGTGTTAAACGGGCGCTAGCGCAAACACAACTCACGGAGCTCGCGGATCGTCAGATCGGCCAGCTCTCCGGCGGGCAGAAGAAGCGAGCATTCGTCGCTCGTGGCATCGCGCAGGGAGCGAGCATCATGTTGCTCGATGAGCCATTCGCCGGCGTGGATGACACCTCTCGCGCTGCCATCACGTCGCTCCTGCACACGCTCGCCGAGGATGGGACGACGATACTCGTGAGCACCCACGATCTTGGCAACCTCCCCGAGCTCTGCCCACGCGCGATCTTGCTGAAGCAAAAAGTAGTGGCCGATGGGCCGGTAGACGCAGTGCTCGATCCCGACACCCTTGTGAAGTCCTTTGGCGAGGTGAAGGCCCAATGATTTTGGCGCCGCACTACCACATCCTTGCCTCCGGCACCTTCGCCACGAACTTCCTCTCCGAGCCGTTGAACTACAGTTTCGTGCATCGCGCGATCCTCGCCGCCAGCATTATGGCTCTCGTTGCGGGCCTGTTGAGCTGCTGGTTAGTCCTCATTGGATGGTCACTTCTCGGCGACGCCATTTCTCACGCGATTCTGCCCGGCGTGGTGATCGCCTATTCCCTGAGCCTGCCCTATGCCGTAGGAGCGGTGGCGGCCGCCCTCGTCGCAGTGTGGCTCGTAGGAACAGTACGTGAGCAGACCTCGCTCAAGGAAGACACCTCCATCGGGATCGTGTTCACCGCCATGTTCGCACTGGGGTTAGTGCTCATTTCAGTCACGCCCGCTGCCACCCACATGCAGGAGATTCTCTTCGGCAACCTTCTAGGGATCTCGGACACGTCGCTGTGGCAAATCATCGGCTTCGGCGGCGCAGCCGTACTCGTCATCGTGTGCGCAGGGCGCGCGTTCACGCTGTGGGCGTTTGACGCAAACCATGCGCACACCGTGGGGTTCAACACCCGGCTCATCCGGTGGCTGTTACTCGGCTGCATGGCGTGCGTTGTTGTAGCCAGCGTTCAGGCTGTGGGAGTGATTCTCGTCGTGGCAATGCTCATCACCCCAGGAGCCACCGCCTACCTACTCACCCGGCGGATGTCCGTCATGCTCGTCTTATCCCCCGCAGTCGCACTACTCAGCGCCCTGGCCGGAATCTGGCTCAGCTTTAATTGGGATGTATCCACCGGCGGCACGATTGTGCTCGTCCAAGCTGCGATATTTACCCTGGTTTACCTCTTCGCCCCACGCGAGGGCGTGGTGGTCAGACGACGACGATCCACACGGAGCAGCTCCACAACGCTCTGGAACCAAACAGGCAGCCAAACGAGCGCCCAAACGGGAGATGCCGTTACTTCTGACGAGCCGAACTAGAGGCGATGCCAGCTCCGGCTCCTGACTCCAGCTGCTGCAGCTGGGCTCGGAACGCGGAGACGGCATCCATGAGGCGGCGATCCGATTCGCCGGGCTCGTCGAGCTCCAGCCCAACCATGGGGAAGCGGATATCAGTGGGGATATCGGCATCCCGCAGGCCCATCTGACGAGCCTCACGGATGACCTGCTCGGCGGCAGCGAGAGCCGACCCGGACTGTGGACCCGAGTGTTGGGTCACCTGCTGGGAGGGCTCCTGAGACGGCTGGGCCTGCACCGGCTGGTCGCCCGAGGCGCGTCCCGTGAAAGCCGCTTTATGCTGCGGAAGCTGGGTAGAGTTCACAGCCGGGAAGGTCTTGGCGTGCGGCTCAGTACGGGGCTGCTCCTGCACACCCTCACCCGACTTCTCACCCGACTGCTCGGCAGCCTCGTCGGCGGCCTTAGTGGTTGCTGCGCTCTGGTTGGCCGCATTATCGGCTGCCTTGTCAGCGTTCTTGTCAGCGTTCTTGTCCGTGGCCTCGTCTGTGGCCTTATCGGCTGCGGCGTCCTTGCGCTCCAAGTACTCCGCGTACTCCTCGCCGTACTTCTCCACGCGCGCGGAACGCTCGCGCTTCTTGCCCTCATCCCACAGACGATCCTGCTCGGTCCGAGGAACATCTCGCTCGATCTCCTCAAACAGGTAAGGCGCACGCGAACGCAGCTTCGCGACAAACGCCCCGGCCACGTGACCGATGTCGAACGCCCCGCGGCGGTTTGCGATCTCCGCGTGAAACAGCACCTGCAGCAAAATGTCAGACAGCTCCGAGCACAGGTCCTGCTCCAGCCACTCCGGAGCCTCGCCCTCGCCATAAGCCTGGGCCAGTTCAATCGTCCGGTCGAGCTCGTCGGTCTCCTCGCGCAGGTAAGCCATGAGCGACTGGTGCGTCATGCTGCGCTCCCACTCACCCTGGCGCAACGACCGAGCCATAAGCGCCACGGCGTCCTCAATCTCATCCATGACAGACGCCGGCACCTCCGTGCGCGCCGTGCGGCGCAGGCCCGCCACGGCCACCGTGTGCTCATCGGTGCCCACGATCTCGCCATCCACGACACCGCCGCCGGAATACTGAACGTCCTCAGTATCCACATCAGCATCCACATCGCTCTTAGCGTGCTTCGCTCCCCCAGAACCAGCAGCGCCAGAAACCCCCTGGCCACCGCCCAGCTCACCGGCGGTGGTTGCGGACGTAGCGGCGTCGAGCGACGAAGGTTCAGAAGCACCAGCAGAACCCGCCTCGAGCTCCTTCGAGGGCTCCAGATGCACCGCCAAACTCGGGGCAGTGATCATCTCCTCGCCCTGCTCCAGGCGGAACAACACCAACTCGTTCTCCGGATCGGTGGTGACCAACACATCGGACTCATCAACGGTGTGCCCACCCAAATCGGCGATCACCCATCGCACGCGAATGGGAACCTCCTCCGTGTACGAAACATCGTTGCGGAGCAGGTCAACGGCGTCCACGGGGATCATGCCGGGAAAACGCGGATCGAGGAGAACGACAGCCATAGACAAATATCCTACCTGGTATTAGGTTCCTTTCCACGAATATCCCTCTGCGGAATGCCCGCTAATTGGGTCAAGGCATCGGCACACCACTGCACAAGCTCCTCATCACGCAGTGGCACAGCACGCATTCCCTGCCCCACCTTCGGTGCGGGAATAAGAACAATTTTCGTCGTTGCGCGATAATTCGCCGCCGGGAAAAGCCGCTTCAATCGCACCTGACCCGATTCCTGCAAATCAATGGGGCTGAAACTAATCTTGCTGCCTGTCGCCACCACCTCGTGCACCTTTAGATCGCGGCACAGCAACCGCAGGCGCGAGACGACCGCGATGAGCTCGATCTCCCGCGGCGGCTCGCCATAGCGATCCCGCAGCTCCTCGATGACGCGCTCGATCGCCTCATCCGATTCCGCCGTGGCGAACTTCCGGTAGGCCTCCAGGCGCAGCCGCTCCGAGGCGATATACTCCACCGGGATGTGCGCATCGAGGGGAAGGTCGATGCGGATCTCCTTTTTCTCCTCCTCGCGGCCATCGACCGGCTTGCCATCGGCCATCGCGCGGAACGCCTCCACGGCCTCGCTGACCAGTCGCACGTAGAGGTCGAAGCCCACGCCGGCGATGTGGCCGGACTGTTCCGCACCCAGCACGTTGCCGGCGCCGCGCATCTCCAAGTCCTTCATGGCCACCGCCATGCCCGCGCCCAGATCGTTGTTCTGGGCAATCGTGGATAGGCGATCGTAGGACGTCTCCGTGAGCACCTCGCCGCGCGGGTACAGGAAATACGCATAGCCCCGCTCCCGCGACCGGCCCACTCGGCCGCGCAACTGGTGCAGCTGCGACAAGCCCATGTGGTGAGCGTTCTCCACGATCAGGGTGTTCGCGTTGGAAATATCCAGGCCGGTCTCCACGATCGTGGTGCACACGAGCACATCGAACTCTCGGTCCCAGAAACCCTGCACCGTGGTCTCCAACTGTTCCTCACTCATCTGGCCGTGTGCCACGACCACGCGGGCTTCCGGCACGAGGCGGCGGATATCGGACGCCGTCTGCTCAATCGTCTTGACCTTGTTGTGGACGTAGAAGACCTGACCGTCGCGCAGCAGCTCGCGGCGAATCGCGGCCGCCACGTGCTTGTCCTCCTGCGGGCCCACGTAGGTCAGCACCGGGTGGCGATCCTCCGGCGGGGTGAGGATCGTCGACATCTCACGGATACCCGCCATCGACATCTCCAGCGTGCGCGGGATCGGCGTGGCCGACATCGTGAGCACATCCACGTGCGTGCGCAACGACTTGATGTGCTCCTTATGTTCGACGCCGAACCGCTGCTCCTCGTCCACAATGATCAGGCCGAGATCTTTCCACTGCACACCAGTCTGCAGAAGGCGGTGCGTGCCGATGACGATATCCACCTCACCAGACGCCATCTGCTTAAGGATCTCCTTGGACTCCGCCGGCGAAGTAAAGCGCGACAGCTCGCGGATCGTCGTGGGGTAATCCTGCATGCGCTCCGTGAACGTCTTCATGTGCTGCTGCGCCAGCAACGTGGTGGGCACCAGCACGGCAACCTGCTTGCCGGACTGCACCGCCTTGAAGGCAGCGCGAACGGCCACCTCGGTCTTGCCATAGCCCACATCGCCGATGATCACGCGGTCCATCGGCACCGGCTTTTCCATGTCCGCCTTCACGGCCTCGATGGCGTTGAACTGATCCTCGGTCTCGGTGAAGGGGAAGGCCTCCTCCATCTCCCGCTGCCACGGGGAATCGGGAGCAAACGCGTACCCCGGCGCGGCCTGACGAGCCGCATAGAGCTGCACCAACTCACCGGCGATCTCGCGGACGGCGCCGCGGGCCTTGCGCTTCGTGTTCTTCCAGTCCGCGCCGCCCATCTTGGACAGCGCAGGCTTCTCCCCACCCACGTACCGGGAGAGCAGATCCAGCTGATCCATCGGCACGTACAGCTGATCGCCTGGGCCGCCGCGCTTGGACGGAGCGTACTCGAGAACCAGGTACTCGCGGCGGGAAGCATCCGCCCCCTTGCCGATGGTGCGCTCCATCATGGTCACGAACTTGCCGATGCCGTGGGAATCGTGAACCACCAGATCGCCGGGCTCCAGGGCCAGCGGGTCCACGCGGTTGCGCTTCTTCGCAGGCTTGCGCTTGCCCGTGGCCTTGGCGTCCACACGGTTGCCGGTGAGGTCCGTTTCCGTAAAAAACAGCAAGCTGGAGCGCTTGGCATCACCGGCGAAGGGGAACTGCAACCCTTCAAACGCCACGGCGTGGAGAATGGTGACCTGCCCCGGCGCGGGCTCATCGGCGGTGGTGTGCTTGGGCTTGCGCAGCCGCCCCAAGCCGTGGGCACCGGTCAGGTCCACACCCACGGCCTCGGCGGCGATGCCCGCCTCGTGAAAGCGGCGCAGCATGCGCGCGGCCACCGCGGGGGTCGGGGCTGCGAAGACCACGCGCCCGCCGGATTCCACGCGCTTGCGCACGTCCGACATGAGGGTGCCGATGGCATCCATGTCACCGTGCGGGCGCGGGGCGGACTCGTACTCGAGGGTGAGCACGTCGCCTGCGGCATCAGTGGAATCTGGGGCAGCTGCGGCATCTGCAACGCCGGCACTGAAGTCGGCCATGCCCAGCGGCGACAGCGTCCACCACGGCCGGCCCAACTTCTGCTGAGTTTTCTGCACGGCAGCCACGCTGAGGTAGGCCACATCGCCCGTCACCCCGGCGGCGTCCACGGGCGCATCGCCGCCCATCGCCGCCACGTCCCAGCCGGCTTCCAGGAATTGCTGCCCTGTCTCCGCCAGATCCACAGCCCGGCGTTCCACGGCTGCGGGCGTCACCACAATAGTGTGCGTGCGATCAGGCATGAGTTCCGGAAGAGCCACCATCGGTGCGGTGTGCAGCAACGGAATGAGCGACTCCATACCCTGGACCTGGATCTTCTGGCTGATCTTGTCCAGCATCTCCGCAAGCTCCGCCTGACCCGCAAGGTCCTGGGCAGCCTTCGCGGCCTTGCCCGCCACCTCATCGGTGATGATGAGCTCACGACAGGGGTACACGAACACCTCCGGGGCCTCGACCCCAGGAATGGTGCGCTGATCGCCCACGTTGAACGGGCGAACCTCGCTGACCTCATCACCCCAGAAATCCACGCGCACGGGCAGCTCCTCCGTGGCGGGGAAGATATCCACGATGCCGCCGCGGATGGCGAAGTGACCGCGCTTGCCCACCACATCGACATGGCTGTAACCCAGCTCCACGAGGCGCTGCTGGAGGGAATCAAACTCCAGCTCCTCCCCCTCGGCCAGGCGGATCGGCTCCACGGCGCCCAGATTGGATTGCACCGGCTGCACCAGCGCGCGCGTCGGGGCCACGACGACCTTCAGCGGGCCCTGCGGGTCGGTGGCTGCCTTATTGGCTGCCGTGCCCGCTGCACCGCTAGCCAGAGCCAGGCGCCGCAGCACCCGCATCCGCGTGCTCACCGTCTCCACGGCAGGCGACAGCTTCTCGTGCGGCAACGTCTCCCACGACGGGAACAGCTCCACCGCCTCCCCGAGCATGTACTTCAACACCGTCGTGAGGTCCTGGGCCTGCCTACCCGTGGCCGTCACCACCAACACGGGGCTGCGCTGCGCCAGCGCGCCCACCACGAACGGCCACGCGCCATCGGGTGCCTGCATGTGCAGGCTCGGCTCCCCCACATGCGTGAGCATGCCGCGCAGCTTGTCATCCTGGGCGGCGGCGCGCAGCACGCCCTCCAGACTGGGCGAGTTGGCGGACGGGATACGGGGATTACCATGGGGTGTGGTCATGATCATTAAGTCTAACCACGGGGCAGGAACCTCTTATTCCACCCATCTATTTCTAACCGGCAGAGAGGTTCATGTAATGTGACCGGTGCGCGTACCGCGCGGTCTCCCATGGTGTAATTGGCAACACTACGGTTTTTGGTACCGTCATTCTAGGTTCGAGTCCTGGTGGGAGAGCTTTTTTATGCACATTTCTTGGAAGTGGTTCACCGACAAGTTCGTCGGCACCCCGCCCGATTCCGACCTCGACAACGTGGAGGAAAACTCCGGGCGCTATTCCCTCGGCTTCGGCGCGCAAAACATCGGCGATCAGATCGTCTCCGCCAAGACCGTCCTGCCGTGGTTCCTCACCTCCGTCGGCGGTCCCGCGTGGGTGATCTCCTTCCTCGTCCCGGTGCGCGAGTCCGGCTCCATGCTCCCCCAGGCGTTCCTGCGCCCGTGGCTGCAACACTTCCATCGCCGGCTGCCGTTCATGCTCGTCGGCGCCGCTGGCCAGGCCGTCGCGTGCGTCATTATGCTGTTCACCGCCTTGTTCGCGCATGGCACGGTAGCGGGTTTGCTCATTCTGGCCTCCCTGGCGCTGCTCGCCACCGCCCGCGCGCTGGTCTCGCTGACCAGCAAGGACGTCGCCGGCCGCGTGGTGCCCAAGGGCTACCGCGGCCACCTCACCGGCTTCGCCACCACGCTCTCGGGCGCGGTCGCGATCGTCGTGGGCATCGTGCTGCAAGCGCTGCGCGGCGACCTCACGACCACAACTTTTGCCGTGTTGTTCGTCATCGCCGCGCTCTCCTGGGTCGCCGCGATCATGTTCTTTAGAGGCATCCGCGAGCAGGTCGTGGAGGACGTCGGCAACGTCCCCTCCAAAGAGGACGGCTGGCTGCGCCAAGTCTGGGTCGACATCCGCGACCTGCTGAGCTCCGACCCCGCCTTCCGCCGCTTCGTCATCGTCCGTACCCTGCTGCTCACCAGTGCCCTGTCGCCGACATTCATCGTCGCCATCGCCAGCCACGTCCGCGCCGACGGTCTCGCCGCCAGCATCTTCACCGGCCTCGGCACCTTCGTGCTCGCCTCCGGCGTGGCCTCGCTGCTGGCTGGCCGCGTGTCGGGGTGGCTCTCTGATGTTTCCAGTCGCAACACGATGACGGGGGCCGCCCTGTTGGCGTCGACGATCCTGGTGATCACGGTGGTTCTCACCCTGATATCCGACGCCACCAGCAACCCACAGACACCCGACCGAACTGGAGCCGAAATAGCCCTGATCTGGTGGTTGCCCGTGGCGTTCTTCGTGGTGTCGCTCGCGCACGCCGCCATTCGCGTGGCCCGCAGCACATACATCGTGGACATGGCCGAAGGCGAACAGCGCACACGCTACGTGTCCGTGGCCAACACGCTCATGGGCATCCTTCTGCTCATCGTTGGTGCTTTCACGTCTGTGCTGGCCATCGGTGGTCCGCAGTGGGCGCTGGCGGCGCTGGCGCTGTTCGGCTTCACCGGTGCGGCGCTCTCGCACACGCTGCCCGAGGTGTCGCTGGGTAAGCAGTAGGCCGAGCGGACAAGCTGGTGCCGCTGGTGGGAAGTCGCTGGAACTGACGGGAACTGGCCAGAACTCGTTGAGAATGAGGCAGCCATCACTATGCTGGGGAGAATAACCGGCTAGAACAACGAGCGGCCGGGCTACTCGCGCAGCCGCTCGACCGTAAACACCCATACAGAAGCATTACTAGCTTTTCTAGCTTTTACTAGCTTTACTACAAGCCCCACTAAGGACCGAAGGACCACACATAACCGTGACGACAACCGACGACACAGCACGCCAGCCCAGCGACAACTCCTCGCTCCCCTCCTCCGCAGCACACACCGCCGTGATCGTGCTCGCAGCGGGCGCGGGAACGCGCATGAAGTCGAAGACGCAGAAGACGCTCCACGCCATCGGCGGGCGCACCCTGCTCTCCCACAGCCTGCACGCCGCCGCCGGAGTGAACCCCGATCATATCGTGGCAGTCATCGGCCACGGCCGTGAGCAGGTCGGCCCCGCCGTCGACGAGGTCGCCGGCGAGCTGGATCGGCCCATCGCCACCGCCGTTCAGGAAGAACAAAACGGCACCGGCCACGCCGTGCAGTGCGGCATGGCCGAGCTGGACGGCTTTGAGGGCACCGTGATCGTCACCAATGCCGACGTGCCGCTGCTCACCAGCGCCACCCTTGACCGGCTCATCACCGCCCACACCGAGGTCCCCACCGCCGTGACCGTACTGTCCGTCCAACAGGACGACCCCACCGGATACGGCCGCATCCTGCGCTCCGACGACGGCGAAGTGACCGCCATCGTCGAAGAAAAAGACGCCTCCGAAGATCAGCGCCGCATCACCGAGGTGAACTCCGGCGTCTTCGCCTTCGACGCCGCCATCCTGCGCAGCGCCCTCAGTGGCCTGAACACCAACAACGCTCAAGGTGAGCTCTACCTTACCGACGTGCTGAGCATCGCCCGCTCCGAGGGACACCCCGTGCGAGCCCACATGGCCGAAGACGCACGCGAACTTGCTGGCGTCAACGACCGAGTACAACTAGCCGCAGCCGGCGCCGAGCTCAATCGCCGCACCGTCGAAGCCGCCATGCGAGGCGGAGCCACCATCATCGACCCGCGCACCACGCGCATCGACGTGGACGTCACCATCGGCCAGGACGTCACCATCCTGCCCGGCACCCAGCTGCTCGGCCGCACCTCCATCGCCGACGACGCCACCGTGGGCCCAGACACCACGCTCACCAACGTCACGGTCGGGGAAGGCTCGTCCGTAATCCGCACCCACGGCATCGACGCCGCCATCGGCGCCAACGCCGAAGTCGGCCCCTTCACCTACCTGCGCCCCGGCACCGTGCTCGGCGACGAGGGCAAGCTCGGCGGATTCGTCGAAACCAAGAAGGCCAACATCGGTCGCGGCTCCAAGGTGCCGCACCTGACCTACGTGGGCGACGCCACCATCGGCGAATACTCCAACATCGGCGCATCCAGCGTGTTCGTGAACTACGACGGTGTGAACAAGCACCACACCACCGTGGGATCGCACGTGCGCACCGGCTCGGACACCATGTTCATCGCGCCCGTCGTCGTCGGCGATGGTGCCTACTCCGGCGCCGGAACCGTGCTCAAGGACGACGTGCCGCCGGGAGCCCTCGCCGTCTCCGGCGGACACCAGCGCAACATCGAGGGCTGGGTGGCAAAGAAGCGCCCCGGCTCCGCAGCAGCGAAGGCCGGCGAGGAAGCCGCCCAGCGCGTCGCCAACGGTGGCTCCCCCACCACTACCCCGCAGCAACGCGAGGAATGATCTCGACTAAACTGGGAAAAGGCTTATTCGGCTGATTCGCACCCGCTGTGCTTGTGTGACGGTGTCGCTGCGGTTTAGCTTGGGTCTTAGCCTGGTTTTAGCTCGGGAGCGTCCGCTCGCAGTACGTGCGTGGACGCAACACCATTGGACAACTTTCGGAAGGTCAGACAACACGTGTCCACCACCCATTGGATCGACAACCAAAAGAACCTGATGCTGTTCAGCGGCCGCGCGCACCCCGCTCTGGGCGAGGCCGTAGCCCGCGAGCTAGGCATCGAGGTCACCCCCACCACCGCGCGCGACTTCGCCAACGGCGAGATCTTCGTCCGCTTCGAAGAGTCCGTCCGCGGCTCCGACGCCTTCGTGCTGCAGTCCCACCCCCAGCCACTGAATAACTGGCTGATGGAGCAGCTCATCATGATCGACGCGCTCAAGCGCGGATCCGCGAAGCGCATCACCGCCGTGCTGCCCTTCTTCCCGTACGCACGCCAGGATAAGAAGCACCGCGGCCGCGAGCCGATCTCCGCCCGCCTGGTCGCCGACCTTCTCAAGACCGCAGGTGCCGACCGCATCGTGTCCGTGGACCTGCACACCGACCAGATCCAGGGCTTCTTCGACGGCCCGGTCGATCACATGCACGCCATGCCGATCCTCACCGACTACGTCAAGCAGAACTACAACCTGGACAACATCTGCGTGGTCAGCCCCGACGCCGGCCGCGTGAAGGTCGCCGAGAAGTGGGCCAACACCCTGGGCGATGCCCCCATGGCCTTCATCCACAAGACCCGCTCCGTTGACGTCGCCAACGAGGTGACCTCCAACCGCGTGGTCGGCGACGTGGAAGGCCGCACCTGCGTGCTGCTCGACGACATGATCGACACCGGCGGAACCATCGCCGGCGCCGTGGGCGTGCTGCGCGAAGCCGGCGCAGGCGATGTCATCATCGCCACCACCCACGGCGTGTTCAGCGGCCCCGCCCGCGAGCGCCTAAGCAACTGCGGTGCCCGCGAGATCATCACCACCGACACCCTGCCGCAGTCCACCGAGGGCTGGGACAACCTCACCGTGCTGCCGATCGCGCCGCTGGTCGCCAAGACCATCCACGAGATCTTCGAGAACGGTTCCGTGACGACCCTGTTCGAGTAATTCGAGCGAATCACCCGCGCCGCACCGGTTTTTCCTAACCGGGCGGCGCTTTGTTATTATGATTGCTGCATCTCGGCGAGGGCTGGCTTCGGCTGGCCGTTATCGGCGCGACAAACCCACTTTCACCGCAAAGTGCTCACGAGGCACCCGCTGTGTGTTCGTCCAGTAGGACAAGCAGGCACGGATCAGCCAGAGGTCACTTTGGGTGCAATGGACACACTATTGCCGCCGCGAGACGCCGCGGCTTTTTTCATGCCCGCGGTACCTGCAACGCAGCGTGCTCATTGGTTAACCCCAAGAGGCGCGCACCAAGAACAGCAACGTTCACGACACAACCGTTCATTACCCCAAGGAGAACCCATGGCTCACAACATCACCCGCCTCAAGGGCGAACTGCGCACCGAGTTCGGCAAGGGCGCTTCCCGTCGCCTGCGCCGCGACTTCCGCATCCCCGCCGTCGTCTACGGCAACGGCCTCGACCCGATGCACGTTCACGTCGACATCCTGGAGTTCCAGGCAATCCTGCGTAACGAGGGCGTCAACGCCGTCCTCGAGCTCGAGGTTGAAGGCCAGGACCACCTCGTCATGATCAAGGCCGTGGATCAGAACGTTCTGACCCTCGACGTTGACCACGCCGACCTGCTCAACGTGAAGCGCGGCGAAAAGGTCGAGGTCGACGTGCCGGTCGTCTTCCAGGGCGAGGCTGCTCCGGGCGCACTGGTTACCCAGGATGCGGACGTCATCACCATCGAGGCCGACGTCATGAACATCCCGGAAGAGATCGTTCTCGACATCGAGGGCAAGGAAATCGGCTTCCAGATCACCGCTGGCGACGTTCAGATGCCGGGCAACGCTTCCCTGGTCTCCGACCCGGAGACCCTCATCATCAACATCGTCGAGCCCGAGGAAGAAGAGCTGCCTGAGCCCGGCGAAGAGGGCGAGGACGAGGCTCTCGGCGAGGCTGCCGACGAGGAAGGTACCGAGGAAGGCACCACCGGCGAAGGCTCCGAGGACAACGACTCCGAGGAGTAATCCCCTCTCCCCCGCTGACGCACTTGTGTGTCAGTACCCCAGCGCTCCGGCACTGGTGGCCTAGCGGCGGGATCGTCCGCTCAGTGATAACAAGCAGCACTGAGCGGAAGATCCCGCCGCTCTTGTCATTTCTGCAATGACTTTTTTGCCATGACTACTGCGCAGGCAACTCGGTAAAGAGAACGTACGGGAGCCATGGCCGTGCTGCCGGATGACCCCGATGTGAGACAATGCCCAGTGTGATGGCGTCGAAACAAAGACCAACAAAGACACCCCGCGCAGGACGGACACAGAAGGGGGCAACCGGCTCACCCATCCCTGAGGGCACCCCCTGGCTCATCATCGGTCTCGGCAACCCCGGGCCGAAATACGCCAACACGCGCCACAACGTAGGGCGGATGGTGCTCGGAGAACTGGCCGGCAGGCAGGTGCCGCAGGCGAGTTTCGCCACCCACAAGCGCACCAATACAGAGGTCGCTGACGTCACCATCGGGCCGGTGGGGGCGGGTCACAAAGCAATCCTGGCGTACCCGCGGACGTATATGAACGTCTCCGGAGGACCGGTGAAAGCGCTCGCCGAATTCTACAAGATCCCCGCAGAGCACCTCATCGTTATCTACGACGACCTCGAACGCGACCCAGGCGATACACAACTGCGACGCGGCGGTGGCGACAAGGGGCACAACGGCCTGAGATCCATCAGCTCCTCCTTAGGCACGAAGGATTACTGGCGCTTATCGTGCGGCATCGGCCGGCCCCCGGGCAGGATGGATCCGGCGGCTTACGTCCTCAAGCCGTTCCCTAAAAGCGAGGACGCGGACGTGGCGATCATGTGCGCCGATGCGGCCGACGCGGTCGAACGGGTGATCATCACCGGTCAGGCATGATCACTGCTGGGCAAGGCGTGGCTTCGCAGCACAGTGTGAGACACTGACTGTCGTGTCTCGAATCTCCCACTTCTTCAACCGGCTATTCTCCCGCTCTTCTCACCACGCGACCGCTGCTGAGGCTGGTGGCGAGGGCGCTGGCTCGCCCGGGGGCTCGCGCACCGGCTCGCGTCGCAGCATCGATGCACCGCAGGGAACCTGGTTGGTCATCGGACTCGGCAACCCCGGGCCGGAGTACGCGGCCACGCGGCACAACATTGGCTACATGGCCATCGATGAGCTGCTCGAGCGCCACGGCGCCACGCTACAGCCTGTGCGCAACCATCCGGCGTCCGCCGCCACGATCACCCTGGGCGAGGCGCAGGTTATTGTCGCGAGATCTACGACGTACATGAATGACTCCGGCGACGCCGTGCGCGCCCTGGCCGACAGCGCCGGTATTACCCCCGAACACATCGACCACATCATCGTCATCCACGACGAGCTCGATCTCTCCGCCGGAACAGTCCGAGTCAAAAAGGGTGGCGGGGAAAACGGCCACAATGGCCTCAAGTCCACCACCGAGCGCCTCGGGACCCGCGATTACCTGCGCATTCGCATGGGCATCGGCCGCCCGCCGCAGGGCACCGGCGTGGTCGACTACGTCCTCGCCCCCTTCGACGAGGACGACTCCGCGTGGATCACCTCCTGCATTGCGACCGCCGCCGACGCGGTCGGTATCCTCGTGGAGCAAGGACTCGGTGCAGCACAGAATCAGATTCACAGTCGCTAAGAGCGGCCACAAGCTGCCCCCACCGCTGCATAGCCCCCCACACACGGCCACACATCTACACACCCTGAGGAAAGCGAGCCCCCTCCCCCATGTCACTGATCGAGATGCGCGACGTGCGCAAAACCTACCCCGTCAAGGGAGGCGACGTACACGCCCTCGCCGGGCTCAACCTTTCCGTCGAAGAAGGCACCGTCCGCGGCCTCCTCGGCCCCAACGGTGCCGGAAAGACCACCACCGTCAAGGTCCTCACCACCCTCATCAAACCCACGAGTGGCCGGGCCACCGTCGACGGACTCGACGTCACCACACAAGGCAAGCAAGTGCGCGACATCATCGGCGCCTCAGGGCAATACGCCACCATCGACGAGCAGCTCTCCGCTCGCCAGAACCTCGTGATGATCGGACGGCTGTTTCATATGGGCGACGCCACCGCGAAGGCCCGGGCCGACGAACTCCTCGAGATCTTCGCGCTGGAGAAGGCTGCCAACCGCCCCATTAAAGGTTTCTCGGGCGGCATGCGGCGCAGGGCGGACCTGGCGGCGTCGCTAGTCAACGACCCGAAGATTCTCTTCCTCGACGAACCTACGACCGGCCTGGATCCGGCTGCTCGACTGGCGCTGTGGGACGTGATCCGCGACCGTGTGCGCCAGGGCACCACCTTGCTGCTGACCACGCAATACCTCGAAGAGGCGGACGCACTGGCCGACGAGATTTCCGTTATCGACCACGGCATCGTCATCGCCGAGGGCACCGCGGACGAGCTCAAGAGCCAGGTGGGCGGTCAACGCGTATCCATCACGGTGGTCGACGAGGGCGACGTGGACTCCGCAACGCGGATTCTCGAGACACTGGCGCATGGCGACGTGCACCGAGAAGGCAACACCATGAGCTGCCAGGTGGACTCTGGACCGGACGCTCTACAAAAGGCTCTGGAGGAGCTGCGGGCAGCATCCATCGAGCTGCACGACGCCGGAATGGCGCGGCCCTCCCTCGACGACGTTTTCCTCTCCCTGACCGGTGGAAAGGCTGGTGACGGACAGTGAGCAACTGGCTGACAGACATTCGAGCGGTCACGATCCGCAACCTCATCCGCTTCCGCTCCACCGCAGACGTCTTCGTATGGGCAGTGCTGCAGCCGATCATGTTCGTGCTGCTGTTCTCGCAAGTCTTCGGCGGTGCTATCAAGGTGCCCGGCGTGGACTACACAAACTTCCTTATGGCCGGCATCTTCGCGCAGACCGCAGTGTTCGGCGCCACGTTCTCCGGCATGTTTATGATCCAGGACCGCAAGGACGGACTGCTCGACCGCTTCAAGACCCTGCCCATGTCCAACTCCGCGGTGCTCATCGCTCGGACGATTGCCGACCTGACCATCAACACGGTATCGCTCTCCGCGATGGTCATAACCGGGCTCATCGTGGGCTGGCGCCCGGAAGCGGGCATTGGTGGTTTCATCGGCGGCATGGCACTGCTGCTGGCCTTCAGCTGGGCATTCTCGTGGGTGCTGATCTGGGTCGGCATGAAAATCAAGTCCGTGGAAGCCTTCAACTCCGCGACGTTCATGGTGATGTTCCCGCTGACCTTCCTCTCCAACGCCTTCGTGCCCTCGGACAGCATGCCTACCGTGCTGCGCGTCTTCGCGGAATGGAACCCCGTATCCGCGCTGGTGCACGCCACGCGAACCCTGTTCGGCAACAACGGCGCCATGCCGGAGCCCACGGTGTGGCCGATGCAGCACTCTTTGGTGATGTCGCTCGTCGGCATTGTGATGTTCGTGGTGATCTTCGCACCGCTGGCTGCCAGGAGCTTCCGGCGGGGATAGCGGTTGGGTGCGGTTGGGTGGTGGCGACGAGAGCCGACTAGGCTTAGGACACTATGAGTACAACCGCATCCGAGGCAGCACGCCGCCGCACCTTCGCCGTCATCGCACACCCGGATGCCGGTAAATCCACCCTCACCGAGGCCTTGGCGCTCCACGCGCACATGATCAAAGAAGCCGGTGCCGTCCACGGGAAGGCGGGCCGCAAATCAACCGTCTCCGACTGGATGGAGATGGAAAAAGATCGCGGTATCTCCATCGCGTCATCGGCCCTACAGTTCGAGTACGCCCCTGAAGGCCACGAGGGCGAGCCCTACATGATCAACCTGGTGGACACCCCTGGCCACGCCGACTTCTCTGAGGACACCTACCGCGTGCTCTCGGCCGTCGACGCCGCCGTGATGCTCATCGACGGTGCCAAGGGCCTCGAGCCGCAGACGCTGAAGCTCTTCCGCGTGTGCAAGGCCCGCGGCCTGCCCATCATCACGGTGGTGAACAAGTGGGACCGCCCGGGACGCACACCCCTGGAGCTCGTCGACGAAATCGTCACCGAGATCCAACTCCAGCCCACTCCCCTGTTCTGGCCGGTAGGCGAAGCAGGAGACTTCCGCGGCCTCGCGCGAATCAACGATGACGGTGAAGCTGAGGAATACATTCACTTCCTGCGCACTGCTGGTGGCTCCACGATCGCCCCCGAGGAGCACTACAACCCGGAGGAAGCGGCAGCTCAGGAAGGCGACGTGTGGGACACCGCCGCCGAGGAAGTCGAGCTGCTCGCCGCAGACGGCGCGCTCCACGACGAGGAGCTGTTCCTGGAGTGCACCACTTCTCCGCTCATCTTCGCCTCCGCGATGCTGAACTTTGGCGTGCACCAGATCCTCGACACGCTGTGCGCCCTCGCACCAGCGCCGGCGGGACGAGACAGCGACCCGAAAGTGCTCGAGGCAGCAGCAGGCGGCAACAGCGGCGCCATCGATGCCCGGCGCGAGCCGGAAGATGACTTCTCCGGAGTCATCTTCAAAGTCCAGGCCGGCATGGACCGCAACCACCGCGATTCGCTGGCCTTCATGCGCGTCGTCTCGGGAGTCTTCGAACGCGGCATGCAGGCCACCCACGCGCAGTCTGGGCGAACCTTCTCCACGAAATACGCCCTCACCGTGTTCGGACGCACCCGCTCGACTGTGGAGGCCGCCTACCCAGGCGACATCGTGGGCCTCGTCAACGCCGGCTCTCTAGCCCCCGGCGACACCATCTACGCGGGCAAGAAAGTACAGTTCCCGCCGATGCCGCAATTCGCTCCCGAGCACTTCCGCACCCTGCGGGCCAAGTCCCTGGGCAAGTACAAGCAGTTCCGCAAGGCCCTGGAACAGCTGGACTCCGAGGGTGTTGTCCAGATTCTGCGCAACGATGCCCGCGGCGACGCCAACCCCGTCATGGCCGCCGTCGGCCCCATGCAGTTCGAAGTGATGCAGGCCCGCATGGACGTGGAATACAACGTGGAAACCGTCGCCGACCCTGTGCCCTACTCGGTGGCACGCCGCACGGATGCCGAGTCCGCCCCAGTGCTGGCCAAGCAGCGTGGCGTCGAAATATTTACCCGAACCGACGGCGAACTGATCGCCTTGTTTGGCGACAAGTGGAAACTGGCGTTCGTGGAGAAGGAGCACCCAGAGCTGACGATGGAACCGCTCGTGGCTGACTAGTCCTCTGGGGCTCCTCTGTGGCGCTGACGAGGTCATTGCGCGGACATCGCAATATTTCCATAGCTATGCAATAATTCTGCGCATGGCACAATTCCTGTATCGCGTAGGCCACGCCGCGTACCTCCACAAATGGCGCTTCCTCGCCGTCTGGCTCCTCATCATCGCCGGAGTCGGCACCGCCGCCGCAACACTGTCCCAACCCACCACCACCTCCTTCAGCATCCCCGGCCTGGAATCCATCCAGACCCAGGAGAAAATTCAGGAGGAATTCCCCAACTCCGATAACGGCAACCCGCTCGAGGCCCCCACGGGCAAGCTCGTCATCCAAGCACCCGAAGGACAAACCCTCGCCTCCGGGCCAGCCGCTGCCAGCACTGAAGAACTACTGAAGTCGCTGCAGGGCCTCGACTTCCTCACCAAGAAGGACACGCTGGTCTCCCCTGTGATCGCAGCTCAGGGGCTAGAGCAACAACTGACCAAGGCCAAGGCCGCGCAAGGCGTGCCCGAGCCACAAATTAAGCAGGATATCGCCGCGCTCAGCCCGCTGAGCAAGGACGGCCGCACCGGCATCGTCGACATCACCTTCAATGCCGACAGCCCCATGGACATCACCTCAGACCAAGTCTCCACGTTCGAAAACACTGTGCGTGAACACTCCGGAGACCTCAAGGTCGGCTGGTCCGGCAATGCCTTCCAAACGAAGTCCATTGGCGGCATCTCTGAGATCGTGGGCCTTGCCGTGGCCGCGCTCGTGCTCATTGTCACCTTCGGCAGCTTCGTGGCCGCCGGCCTTCCGCTACTCACCGCGGTGTGTGGTGTGGGCACCGGCATCGGGCTGGTCTACGCGGCCACCGCGCTGACCGACAACATCAACGACCTCACCCCCACCCTGGCCTCCATGATCGGCCTAGCCGTGGGCATCGACTACGCCCTGTTCATCCTCTCCCGCTTCCGCTCGGAGCTCATCGCCCACGTTGGCGGCGAAGACCTGCCTCCGAAGGAACTCGCGGAAAAGATCAAGAAAATCTCCGTCACCGACCGAGCCCACCTTGCCGGGCTCGCCGTGGGCAAGGCAGGCTCCGCCGTGGTATTCGCCGGCCTGACCGTGCTCATTGCCCTGGCTGCTCTGTCGATCATCAACATTCCGTTCCTCACCGCCATGGCATTGGCCGCTGCAGGCACCGTGGCCATTGCAGTCATCGTGGCCCTGACCCTGCTGCCCGCCATCGTGGGCCTCTTCGGCACCAAGGTCTTCTCCGGCCGCGCACCCATTGTGAAGGCACCGGATCCGGAAAATTCCACCCCCACCATAGGCCTGAAGTGGGTGCGCATCATCCGCAAGCACCCCGCCCTGTGGCTCGGTGCTACTGTCATCGTGCTCGCGCTGCTGGCCATCCCCGCTTCCAACCTGCGCCTCGCCATGCCGAACGACGGCACGATGGCCAAGGGCACGCCCAACCGCACAGCCTACGAAATGATCGACGAAGGCTTCGGCCCCGGCCGTAACGCGCCGATGGTGGCACTCCTCGACTACGGCAACCTGCAGGCTCAACAGAAGGCTGAAGCCACCGCTGCGACCCTCAAGACCATCAGCACCACCCCAGGGGTCACCAACGCTCAGGTCATCGCAACCAACAGCACCGACCCAGCAAACCCCGCAGACCTCGGAACCGCCGCCCAAATCCTCATCACCCCGGAGTACGGTGCCACCGACCCGCACGCCTCTGAGGTGCTCAGCGACCTCCGCGACCGCAAGGCAGAATTCACCGACACCACCGGTGCGGATTACGCCATCACAGGCACCACGCCCGTTTACGAGGACATTTCTCAGCGCCTGTCCGACGCCCTGATCCCGTACATCGCGATCGTGCTTGGACTCGCATTCATCCTCCTGATGATCGTGTTCCGCTCACTATGGGTACCGCTCGTTGCCGCCCTGGGATTCGCCCTCTCGGTGGCTGCAACATTCGGTGTCACCGTGGCACTGTGGCAAGAAGGATTCGCCGGCATCGTCAACGACCCGCAACCAATCATCAGCTTCCTACCCATCATGCTGATCGGCCTCGTCTTCGGCCTGGCCATGGACTACCAAGTCTTCCTCGTCACCCGCATGCGAGAAGGCTGGGCCCACGGCAAGACCGCAGGCAACGCCACGGCGAACGGATTCAAGCACGGCGCTCGCGTGGTGACCGCAGCAGCGCTCATCATGATCTCCGTGTTCTCCGCATTCATGCTCATGGACGAACAGTTCATCAAGGTCATGGGCTTCGCGCTGGCAATCGCCGTGTTCTTCGACGCCTTCGTTGTCCGCATGACCTTCATCCCGGCAGCCATGTTCCTGCTCGGTGAGCACGCCTGGAAGATCCCCTCCTGGCTCAACAAGATCCTGCCCAAGGTCGATGTGGAGGGTGAGCAACTCAACCATCTGGACGGCAAGGATGCCGAAGCTGAGAAGGCAGACAGCACGCACTAGCTGACCCGTCGGCGTCGCCGCATGGTGGCGTCGACCGAAAAAACAACAAGCCACAACAACCCAACGAGGCACCAACCATGACAACGAACAGGACCACAGCGGGGCTACGCGACCGGAAGAAGGCCGAAACCCGAGCCAACATCGCACGCGCCGCGGTGGAACTGTTCGTCTACCACGGACCCGAACACACCACCATCGCCAACATCGCCGAACAAGCGGCAATCAGCACCCGCACCTTCCACAACCTCGAAGCTGCGCTACTACACCACCTCGAAGAAATGGTGGTCAACCTCGCGCGGACGGTGGACAATACCCCAGATGGACAGACCGTCATCGACGCAACGAAAAACCTCGCCTACGAGCTGTACTTCCACCCCAACGAACCGCTCAACAGCATCGAGACGCTGCGCCGCGTGGTTGAACACCTCGCCCACTGCGCTGCAGACACATCCGCGACCGGCTGCACCATCGGCAGCGACAAAGACCCCGTCACATTTATGGCGCCGCTCGTCGACGCCCTGCGCAATTACGCTGACCGAAACGATCAACAGCTCAGCATGTTCCACGCCAGCTTGCTGCTCAACAACGCAATCTGGATCTGCGCGAATATCAGCGAAACGGCCTCCCGCTCGGACTACGCCGAAGGGCGCAGCGACCGAGAGATGCTCGACGAAGCGTTTGCACTCACCACGGCGGGATTCGGCGCGGCGGGATTCGGCGCGGCGAAAACTGAAGCAGAATAGACATCCCCCGCTTCGACGGGAACAATGTCACACGTGGATAGCGACAATCTCTTTACAACCCTGCTCAATGCGACGCTCTACGTGGGTGGGTACCCGATCCTATGGCGAGAGATTGTCGGCAACCTCTTTGGGCTAGCATCAGCCGTGGGAGGCATGAAACGGGTTGTCTGGGCGTGGCCCGTGGGCATCATCGGCAATATTTTGCTTTTCACCGTGTTCATGGGCGGGCTATTCCACACACCTCAAGATTTGAACCTCTACGGCCAAGCAGGCCGACAGGTGATGTTCCTCATTGTGTCCTTGTACGGCTGGTATCAGTGGAGACAGGCGCGCCAGCAAGGCCTTCACGAACCGGAGCATACCGACCCCGCACGATCGATCGTCAGTGAGCCAGCTGCGGACACAGCTGCGGTGCAACCACGGTGGGCCACGGCCAAGCAGCGCATCGGGATGGTGCTGTTCGCAATTGCCGGCACCCTGGTGTTCGCGCTGATCTTCGACGCGCTGGGATCCTGGGGCCCGTGGGCCGACGCGTGGATCTTCACCGGCTCCATCCTGGCCACATACGGAATGGCCCGAGGATGGACGGAATTCTGGCTGATCTGGCTCGGAGTAGACGTGGTGGGCGTTCCGCTGCTGGTCATGGCCGGGTACTACCCCTCAGCAACCCTTTACGTGGTGTACGGGGCATTCGTGCTGTGGGGGTTTGTGGTGTGGCTGCGCGTGCAACGGAAGGAAGCTGCAGCCTAAGAGAGAAGCTAAGAGAGAAGTTGGCGCCACTTCTCCACATCAACATCGCGTGCATCTGATGGATCGAACGATGCGTTGCGATCCTTATCGATGAGTACAGCACGGACACCTTCGAGGAAATTCTCCTGACGGCGGAGCTGATTGCCCACGGCACGCTCATTATCCAGCGCAGTTTCGAGATCCGTTTTCGTGCTACGTCGGAATAGCTCCACGGCAGCCACGAGGCTTTCCGGGTTGGCAACGGCGATCGCATCATTCACTTTGTCGAGGAAGGCGCGGAAGTTCTGGGGATCGTCTGGGGCATCTTCCTCGCTGGGCGATTCCTTCTGTGCCGCCGCTGTCGCATCTGCCAAGCGATTCTGAATATCGACCCACGAACCGCTCGCAAACGTCTGCTCAATGAACTCGCGGTGGGTTTGCAGTTCGGACTGGGGGTTGTCGACAAGCTTCGCGAAGTCCTCATCGCTGAGGGCGTGCTTGGACAAAGCGGCGTGAAGCGCGTCCTCGGAACGGCTGTCCACCGCGCAGAGATCGTCGAGGAAGGCATGAATATCCTCCACCGCGTGGGTGCCCAGGCCCGTGTAGAGCATGTCAGCGGGGCTGAGACGCCAACCGGTGAGGCCGATGAATAGTCCCATGACAGGGCTCACATCGAGATGCGTGAGGGTGTAGCTCATGCCAACATCTGGGACGAAGCCAATGGCCATCTCCGGCATGGCGCCGAGCGTTCGCGGTGTCACGATTCGATGCGAGCCATGGGCCGAGATGCCAAAGCCACCCCCCATGACAACACCTTCCAGCAGAGCCACAAGTGGCTTGTGGAACTTACCCAACCGCAAGTTCAGGCGATACTCCTCTTCGAAGAAGTCATCTCCTGCTGCGTAGTTGCCGCGAGCGTCTTCCTCCCTGACCCACCGAACATCGCCGCCGGCGCAGAAGGCTCGATCCTTACTCGACGTAATGACGATCTGTTGGACGGCATTGTCGTGCTCCCACTTATCGAGGGCATCATCGATGCCGCGGAGCATCTCAAGATCCAAGGAGTTGAGAGCCTTTGGGCGATCGAGTTCGATCACCCCCGTGGTGCCACGAACGAACGATCGGATGTGGGGCTGGGTATTTTCCTGTGCTGCAGACATAGCTCCATGGTGACACGAATAACACTTTCGTGTGCAAACATTGTGAAGTTTTGCTGCGGCAAGGCCGGTGCTTTACTTCTTGTTCTTGTGGCCCTTGTGCTTGTGATTCTTTTTGGAGCTCTTGCCGGACTTGTTTTCTTTCTTCGCCTTCTTATCCTTCGACGAGTCATCGTCGCTGGATTCCTGTGCCTCCTTAACCGCCTGCTTCTCTAGCTTTTCGGCCACATCAGGCACGTAACGGAACTGTGCACGCGGAGGGCGCTCGTAGGTGAACTTCGAATCCGGACGATCCGGAATCTTCGGAACCTGCTTCTCCACATACTCCCACGGAATGGTGTTCAGCAGGTGAGAGATCACGTTAATGCGGGAACGCTTCTTGTCCTCGGACTCCACGGTGTACCAAGGAGCAGACGGGATATCCGTGTGAACGAACATCTCATCCTTGGCGCGAGAGTAATCCTCCCAGCGAGTGATCGACTGCAGATCCATGGGAGACAACTTCCACTGGCGCAGCGGATCGGACTGACGGGACTTAAAGCGACGAATCTGCTCCTCATCCGACACGGAGAACCAGTACTTGCGCAGCAGAATGCCATCTTCCACAAGAAGCCGCTCAAAAATCGGGGCCTGGTGCAGGAATCGGCGGTACTCCTGCGTGGTGCAGAATCCCATCACCCGCTCCACCCCGGCGCGGTTGTACCACGAGCGGTCAAAGATCACGATCTCGCCGGCCGTCGGAAGCTTCTCAATATAGCGCTGGAAATACCACTGGCCCTGCTCGCGGGAGTTCGGAGCCGGCAAAGCCTCGATGCGGCACACGCGAGGGTTGAGGTACTGGGTGATCCGCTTAATCGCAGAACCCTTGCCCGCCGCGTCACGCCCCTCCATCACGATGACGATGCGTGCACCGGTCTCCACAACCCACTGCTGCATTTCCACGAGCTCAGCCTGAAGACGCTTCAGCTCTTCCTCGTAGGCTTTCTTATCCAACTTCGGCAACGACGACTTACTCATTGTTCCCATAGTAGTCGCACCGAACAGGGAAAATTAAACGCAATTGCATTTTTCCAACCCCATTTGACCGCCCCGGCAAAGGTCCGGATGAACCAACCTCTCATCATGCATTCAGCGAAGGCAATTCAGCTAGGGGCACAACGAGTCAGTGGGGATAGCAGGCTCAACGGCATGGAGTTATCCCCAAGCTGACAACTCCCCTGCTGTTTCCCACAAATGCGAGCAGATACGTTGACGACAGACGCAGCAGTAAGAGCCACCGAGACAGCCCGATAGCGGAATCCGGGCAAGGGGAGCACTGGGGTGGCGTCGAGAACGAGAAACCAGGGGAAGGAGGGAACCATGACCATCAGCGAAGCGATCCGCGATCTTGACGAAGCAGCGGAGTCGATCATCGAACATGACTCACACGGGTGGGCTGAGCTCCCCGCATCGCAGCGGACCGCGCTGTACCGCCAGCTGCAGGAAATCCAACGCAAACTGGCCCTCGCTGACGCGCCATTCTTCCGCGCCCATGAAAAAGACATGCCGCTGAGCAGCCAACGCCAGATCAGCTACCTCAAAAGAGTCTTCGCCATGCCGCACCGGGAAGCTAAAGCCAGACTAGAGAGCTTCCACCGGCTCGATCACGAACCTGACAACCGCGACGATAATGCTGATCAGGCGCCCAAACCGGAATACATGCCCCACGTACGAGAGGCAGTGCGGGCCGGCACGCTCGGCTACGATGCCGTGGCCACCGTCGACCGAGCCATCCGAGCACTGCCGAGCAGTGCCCAAGACCGGGTAACCAGTGAATGCGACGACACCATCGCCGAGATCGCAAAGAGCAACGGCCCAGATGCGATGGGGCAGATCTCGACCTACCTCAGAGACCTCGTGGGCGCCGACGACCCCTACACACACGAAGATCGCCAACGAAAGCGATCCTTCACCCTATCCCCACAAGCCGAGGACGGCATGAGCTCATTCCGCGGACTCGCGACACCCGAGTTCGCCGCGGGACTGCAACGGCTTTTCGCAGATCACGCAAAGCCCGGCGATCTACAAGGAGGAGCAGCCGAGGGAGATGGGCCAGAGGCATCGAGCGCGGGCGATCCGCTCGCCGATGAAAGGACCCCGGAACAGCGTAGACACGACGCACTCGAGGCGTGCCTGTTCGCTGGGTTCGCACGGAAGGATTCATCTGCAAAGGACAGAGCTTCTCAGCCGCTGAGGCCACGACGGGGCACAACAACGATCGTGGCGACAGCCCGGCTGGAAGATGTGCTGACGCAACGAGGAAAGGCGATCACGGATACGGGAACGCACCTTGACGTAGAAGGTTTGATCGCGCGCACCGATTGCACGGACTTCTATGTTCAGCTTCTCGATCTGCGGGGAGCGACGCTTTACCTAGGACGCTCCACCCGCCTGGCGAGCATGGAGCAATACCTTGCTCTTGTGGGCGAAGAACTGTTGAGCTCGGCTCCAGGGTCTTCGGCTATGGCGGCCTACTGCCACATTCACCACGTAGACGGTTGGAAACACGGTGGGGAGACGAACCTCGACAATCTCACCTTCGCCAGCCCGTACCACCACGGCACAGTGGACGATGACCGAAGCAACCCCAACAGGTGGCACACCGAAAGACCCGGTCCAGGAAGTGACGACCGAGTGCTGTGGATCCCACCCGAACACGTTGATCCTGACCGGGTACCTCGGAGCAACAAGCATCCCACCAGTCAGTTATCGGGACGGGCGAGAGCGAGAACTGGTGGGGTTGGCGGATCGAGTGGTTGAAGTGACTGAAGTGGCCGAGGGAGTAGGGGGCAGAGTGGCCGAAGATTGTAGGCACGGTAGGTAAAACCCGTGCCTTTTCGGCATGCTCGAATGGAAACTCGAATGTAGACGACGGGGTGTCACTAAGATTATCCCCAGCAAGTGGTTCAGCTAGCACTCCGGCACGTTCACAGCCACGTTCGTGGCCAGACCGCCACCTGCAGTCTCCTTGTACTTATCTGACATGTCGACACCGGTCTGTCGCATGGTCTCAATGACCTCGTCGAGAGTGACATGGTGATCCCCATCGCCACGCAGGGCCATCTTTGCTGCATTGATCGCCTTACCTGCGCTGATCGCGTTCCTCTCAATGCAGGGAATCTGTACCAACCCACCGATCGGATCGCATGTGAGGCCGAGCGAGTGCTCCATCGCGATCTCTACGGCATTGGCGACTTGCCGGGGCGAGCCACCAAGAACTTCGGCAAGACCGGCTGCAGCCATGGACGCTGCCGACCCTACTTCACCCTGGCAACCGACCTCAGCGCCGGAGATGCTGGCGCGCTCCTTGTACAGACTGCCGATGGCGCCCGCAGCGAGAAGGAAACGGCGATTGACCTCTCGCGGATCGTCCTTGCCCGCAGGGGTGAAGTTCCGTGCATAGAACAACACGGCCGGGAGAATGCCGGCAGCGCCATTCGTCGGTGCAGTAACAACCCTGCCTCCGGCAGCGTTCTCTTCGTTCACAGCAAGCGCAATGAGGTTGACCCAGTCCTCGGAAAACTCGGCTGTTTGGTGCGGATCCTCATCCAAGAGTTGGTCGTACCAGCGCTTTGCACGACGGCGCACGTGCAGGGAACCTGGCAGCACCCCGTCGAAGGTCACGCCTCTCTTCGAGCAGTCCTCCATCGCTTGGGCGATGGCATCGAGATTCTCACTGATCTCGTCATCGGTCCTCAACGACTGCTCGCAGTTTCTCTGAACCTCGGAAATGGCAAGGCCTGCCCGTTGCGCGAGCTCAATGAGCTGATCGCCTGAGGTAAAGAGCCACGGACCAGATAGGCCATCCAGTGAGGGTTTCTCCTCATCGGTGCGGATGAAGCCACCACCGATGGAGTAGTAGGTCTGCTTAAACCCTTTGGCTCCTGGCATTGCCTCGGAATCGTGGTCACGGCGCGGATCTGCTGCGCTGAGATCTTTGCTGCGGTCTTTGCTGCGGTCTTTGCTGGGATTGTCGGCGTCGACAGGATTCGAGTCCCCCGTTGTGGAGGCGTGGGCGACAAAAGTCACCGCATTTGTGTGGATTGTGCGGCGGATTGTTGGTCGCAAGATAATGTCCTCGAATCCACAGACCACTGGACGATTAGGATCCCCCGCGAGGTCAATGCGCCTTGTGTCCCTAATTTGCTTCAGCCGCATGTCCATGTAGTCGGGATCAACCGTGGCTGGATCGCATCCGTCCAGACCAAGGAGACATGCTCCGAGAGTTCCGTGACCTGACCCTGTAGCAGCCAAGGAACCGTAGAGAATGATTGAAATGGCAGTTTCCTCGGTTGTTGGAGGAGTGACCACGTCTGCAATCTTGACGTGCGACCCGTCATCGGCAAGCTGCTTGAGGGATGTGTCGGGGGGCGTTTCGGCCGACGTGGATTCTTCTTGAGCATCCATTACGGCTTTTAGATCGCGGGCGAAGCTCAGCCCCGCACGCATGGGACCAACAGTGTGGGATGAGGATGGTCCCACACCAATTTGGAAAAGGTCGAAAACGCTCACTGTCATGAGCAACAGTGTAATGATTCCCCCGTGGCGCCGACCGTGGTGTCAGATAAACGCGGGCCCCCGCCCACGCTTCCCATCAGCCCTCCATCACAGGAGAGCACGCACCACAGTGGCTAGGTGGGTTACTTTTCCACCTTGAACTCCGCCATCTCGTCCCACTCAGTCTTGCCGGGGATCTTGGTGTTGATGATCTGGGGTGTTTCCTGAAGGTACTGAGGGATTTCTTCGCATGCGCGCTTGAAGTGATCCGACTCCACATGGGCAACGTCTGCATCATCGTGGAAGGATTCCACCAGAATAAACTCAGTGGGCTTCTCCGGGTTGCGGAACCAGTCGAAGAAAATGTTGCCATTCTCGGCGCGGGTCGCGTCAGTGAACCACGAAACCTTGTCGAGGAAATCGTCTGCGTGCTCGGGAAGTACTTGGTATTTCACATTGATGAGGATCATGGCCCCAGCTTACCGGCGTATGCCCCAGTGGGTTCGATGGCGTTCAACAGCACTCAAAAGAAATCACCGAACCGCCAACTGTGAACTCTCGACCAAACCCCATCGAAATAGTTCGCATCTAACCGTTGTCTACACCGATTTCCTTCTCAGGTCCTTGCCCCTTCATCGCTTCGTCCAGCTGGTCGACCAGTTGCTGCGATCGCTCGGGGTTGAAGTCCTTGCCACCGATCATGGCCAGCATTCCTTCCAGCACGGCGGAGCCATAGTTGTGGCCGTGCCCATTCGGCACGTTAGCTGCACGCGGCAGGTCAAGGGTCACCTGCCAGAAAGTCACGAATGGGATCCATCTCATCGATGGAGACCTATCGAATCCTGGGGGCTCCTTGAGCCAATCTGGTTCATTGAAGATCAATGAGGGAGACCACCACACCACAGGGTCCGATGGGTGCTGGATGAACAGCACGCGCGGGTGCAGCAACCCGGTCGGGGAATCCAAGTCCTGTTGCTCGCGCCAGCGCCAGATTTCCTGCGAATTTTCTGCAAAACGGACAATCAATCCACCCGCATACACGGCCGATACCTCTGGGCTGCCCGGATCGCGACGATCGACGAGATCCTTCCAGAGCTTATTGCTGTTCGGCGGACCTACCCACAGCGCTCCATCTACGGTGGAAACGACGTCCCTCAAGCCCGAGAAGGCACCTGCTCCTGCGGTTGTTCCGAGGGATTCGCCGTAGACATAAAGCTTGGGGCGATTGTCGCGCGGCAGCGTGTTCCACCAGTCGGCCACTGTCGAAATAAGGGCCTTTCCGGCATCCTCGACCCGCTGCTGGTCGGCGATGAATTGGATGGCGCTGGGGAGGTAAGAATACTGCGCCGATGCGATCGCTGAATCGCCGTCGTTGATGAGCTCAAATGCCTGAGCCGCAGTGGGGTTGACCCAGCCGGTTCCGGTGGTGGGAACAACCAACAAGGCCTTGCGATTTTTCGCACCTGTGCGCTCCAATTCGCGCACCACGCTCTGCGCGCGTTCGATGTCATTGTCACCGTTACGCAGACCCGCATACACACGGATGGGTTCTTTACTCGGCCGGCCAGTGAGCTCTTCCAGTTCTTTCTTATGCAGCCCCAAGCCCACGAAGCGGGTGCCATAGGCTCCTAGGTCTTCCCACTTGTTGGGTGAACTCGGACTGCCGGATCGCTCTGGATTCTGCGGTTGAACGAGGTCCTCGCGAATCTCCCTGTCTCGGATGGAGAACACATCTTCAGCTGCACCGACGATGGTTCCCGGAACCACCTTGTCAAAGAGCAGAAGGAGAACAACAAGAACGGCACCCCAGGCCAACATAAAACGGGGGATTTTGCCCAGGTGTCGGCCGATCGTGCTGTTGGCCAACTTATCCACGACCCAGAGTATGGCCTTTCCGAAAGCGATGATCACAGCCCAAATGAACACACCCACCGGCACCACAAGGAGGAATTCCGCCGTGCTGTAAGTCTCGGCTCCCATCAGATTGGCTAGCTCACGTTGCCACCGAAGGGCGAAGCTCACCCATACGATGAGCCCGATAATGATGAGTGCCGCTAAGCCGAGTTCAGCTCTGGACCGCCATCGTTCTACCTCTTGATCAGTCAGACCTGCGCGTTTTTCCGTTCTCTTGAACGTCTTGCGCGCCCGATCCTTCATCTGTGCCAGGGGCTGCTCCACGAGTTCGTAGATCCATACGTCCCAGAACCAGTGAATCACCACACCGATCATGTACAGGGTTCCGGCAGAGAGTCCTGCTGCGACTCCTTGGAACAGCCAGTCGCGTGGGAGCAATGAGGGGGTGAGGGAGAATGCGAACCCCAGCCCTCCGAGAATGAGGGCACCCGGGTCGAGTCGCACGAATCGTTTCTGCAGAGTCCGCGTAAACTGCTCCGCTTTTTCGTTATTACGGACGAGAGACGCAAATGGAATCGCAGATCCAATTGGACCCGTCTCCCCCGGTTGAGAACTTTTTGTCGCTTGAGTTGCCTGATCAGAAGAACTTTCGCGTGGCTTGTCAACACTGGAAGTTCCACTGGAAGCGCCCGGATTCGGTTGAGCCTGTCCTTTAATCTCTGGGGAAGGAGTGTCTTCCATCAATGTGCCTCACCAAAAACGTTGCTCGAAATCTTCGCTAGTTCACCTAAGCATCGGCAAGAAAACGACCTGTAGAAGCCGTTTCGCCCGTGTACTGCTCAATCCTCTCAAGCCTCTTATACCTATTGAGACAAAGATATTGTGAACTCCCCTGACCGTCACAGACCAAGCGCTGGCGCTCCGGTCTCTGGCATCTCTATAGGGTGCGAAAATATGAATAAAAGGAAACCTACCAGATTTTCTGGTCCCTTTGCCTATCGTCTCAGCCTCGTACTCCTGTAGGACTCATTCGCAAAGGAGCCGTTCTTTCCGGCGTACTTTCCCCTAGCTCGCTCCCTATCGCACGTCGCCGCGAGTCCCCTAGCTACCCTTCTAGCATCTCGCCCAACTCTAACCACCGCATTTCTAATTCCTCCCGTTCATCCTGGGTGGTCTTCAGCTGGCTGTCGAGATCCCGCAGCTTGTCTGAATCCAACTTGCCCTCTGCAGCTTCGCCTGCTGCTGTCGCCATCTGGTCATTGAGCTTGGCCAGCTTCTTATCGATCTTATCGAGGCTGCGTTCAACGGATTTCATTTCCTTGTGCAACTCTCGTTCTTGTTGCGAGCTCAACCGCGGAGCAGAGCTCGTCGGCCCCTCTCCTGCGCCCTTCCCGGTATCTGCATCAGAGCCTGCCTGGCCGTCGCCACCCCGGCTGTGTCCCAGCTCCAAGACGTTGTCGTTACGCCCCTCAGCACGCTCCTGCTTCTTGCGAATCTCCAGGTATTGTTCAATCCCTCCGGGGAGATTCGTCAGTTTACCGTCGCCGAATAACGCCCATGTGCTGTCACAGATGCGTTCGATGAGGTACCTGTCGTGGGAAATGACAACGAGGGTGCCCGGCCAGCTATCCAGCAGGCTTTCGAGTTCCTGAAGCGTATCAATGTCGAGGTCGTTCGTCGGCTCGTCGAGTAGCAGCACGTTGGGTTCAGCCATGAGCACGCGGGTGAGCTGCAAGCGTCGCCGCTCGCCACCGGACAAGTCACCCACCGGTGTCCGCTGCCTCTTCGCGGAGAATCCCAGCCGCTCGGCCAGTTGCGATGCCGACATTTCCTTGTCGCCGAAGGTCACGTATGTCGCCACGTCTTCGACCGCGCCGATGAGCCTGCGAGTCGGGTCAAGGTCGTCGAGTTCTTGGCGCAGCCATCCCAGACGGACTGTCTTGCCTTCCTTGCGCACCCCGGATTCCAGATCCAGTTCCCCGGCCAGCGCGCGGAGGAGCGTCGTTTTGCCGGAGCCGTTAACTCCGACCAGGCCGATGCGCTCGCCCGGCCCCAGCCGCCAGGTCAGATCGTCTACCAGCACTCGCCCGTCGGGTGTCGTGATGGTGGCGTTTTCTAGGTCGATGACTTTCTTGCCCTGGCGGCGCGCGGAGAATTGCATGAGTTCCACCGAATCGCGCACGGGAGGTACATCCGAAATGAGGGCCTCGGCTGCTTCGATCCGGTAGCGCGGCTTCGAGGTCCGGGCCGGCGCTCCGCGGCGGAGCCAGGCCAGTTCTTTGCGCGCTAGGTTTTGGCGCCGCTGTTCGGCGGCGTCAGCTTGCCGGGCTCGTTCTGCCCGGGCGAAGGTCCAGTCGTTGTATCCGCCTTCGTACACGTCCACGGCGCCGTCGTGGACTTCCCAGGTGTGGTTGGCCACGGTGTCGAGGAACCAGCGGTCGTGGGTCACGATCACGAGTGCGCAGTTGCGGCCCAGCAGGTGTTCGGCGAGCCATTGCACGCCTTCCACGTCGAGGTGGTTGGTCGGCTCGTCGAGGATGAGCAGGTCGAGGTCTTGCACGAGCGCTGCTGCGAGGCCGGTCCTGCGCCGCTCGCCACCGCTGAGGTCGCGGACCGGGGTGTCGAGACCTAGGTCAGTGATCCCCAGACCGTTGAGGACTGCGCGCACCTTTGAGTTTGATGCCCATTCGTACACCTCCATGTCGAGCGGTCGCAGCACCGCGTCGCCCACGGTCACGCCTGCTTCCTCGGGGTCGGTGAGGGCTTCCCGCAGTACATCCTGGGTGACCATCGCCATGCGCAGGTCATTGTTGTGGCTGATCCGGCCACTATCGGGCGTATCAACTCCGCTGAGGATGTTGAGCAGGGTCGATTTTCCTCCGCCGTTGAGCCCCACCACGCCCACGCGATCGCCGGTGTTGATGCCGAGGCTCACGCCGTCCAGCAGCGTTTTCAGCCCGTACGATTTCGTGACGTTTTCCAGGTTAATGAGGTTGCTCAATCTCGTGTCCTTGTATGTTTGCGGCCGGTTGTCGTTATGGGTCTTCTTATTTCTCGACGCCCGCAGCCGGCCCCGGCGTGGACGTCGTGAGGGTAGCGCTAGCGGTGCCTGACACGGACACGGCGGTGGCTACATCTACTGCGTGATCGTGATCTGTGCACAGCATTGCCACGGTGGGGCCGGAGCCGGAGACGATGGCTGCGAGCGCACCTGCCTCCCGGGCGGCCTGCAGGGTTTGGCGCAGGCTGGGCAGCAGGCTGATTGCTGGTGCTTGGAGGTCGTTCGATAGGTGTTCCGCGAGTTGGTGGGGATCGCCGCTGCGGAGCGCGAGCATGAGCGCGTCGGGGGTGCCGGTGCGACGGTTGGGGCGCTGACCGGCTGCGGCTGCCTCACGTTGCTTATCGAGCTGAGCGAAGACCGATGGGGTGCTCAGCCCTCGCTTGTCGGTTGCGATGGCCCAGTGGTACGTACCGCTCGTCATCACCGGAACGAGGTTCTCTCCCTTTCCCGTTCCCAGTGCGGTCCCGCCGTGGAGGCAGAAGGGAACGTCCGCGCCGAGCTCGGCGGCGATGGACATGAGCGTGTTCATGTCTGGCGCGTCCGCCGGGTTGTCTCGGAAGAACAGGTCGCTAGCCGCGAGCAGTGCCGCCGCGGCGTCGGCGGAGCCTCCGGCCATTCCTCCGGCTACCGGAACGCCTTTGTCGATGTGAATCGACACGGATTGACCGCCGGTATGAGCGCCATCGAGTTTCTGGATTGCCTCGACCGCTCGCCACGCCAGGTTGGAGCTGTCGGTGGGCACGAGGTGGGCGTCGAATCCGCTGACTGTCAACGACCGAATCCCAGAGCTATCCGCGTCGCCCACATATTCGATGGTGACGCGCTCCGTCAGATCCACCGCTTGAAACACCGTAGTGAGCTCGTGGTATCCGTCCGGCCGCACGTCGCCGACGGCGAGGTGCAGATTGATCTTTCCCTGTGCGGTCGCTGTACTGCGGTTCGCTGTCATTCTTGTGCTCCCGTGTCGTTCTCGCTGCCACCGCCGGTCGTTGCCGCGTGGACGAGCGAGGTCCGCGCCAATCGAACGTAATCACCGATCGATAACTTCTCGCCGCGTTCCTTCGGGTCAATGCCCGCCGCGTGGAGTACATCTTCGGCAGTGCTCGCGCCACCGAAGTGGCCTCCGAGGGCTGCTCGCAGGGTCTTGCGCCGTTGCAAAAAGGCCGCATTGGCGAGGGCGAACACTTCCCTACGCAGTTCTTCTCCGCTGACCACCTCAGCGCTTTCATCGCTTCCGTTGTCCCACGGTGCCTCCCCCGCGCCGTACCGATCGATACGGACCAGGCCGGAATCGATCTTCGGCGCGGGCCAGAACACGTTCTTGCCAATCGTCGCGGCGCGTTTGACCCGGCCGTAGAAGCTGGCTTTCACGCTCGGCACGCCGTAGATCTTGCTTCCGGGTGTGGCGGCGAGCCGGTCGGCGACCTCCAGCTGAACCATCACGAGCACGCGTGTGATCGTGGGGAATTCATGCAGCAGATGAAGTAGCACCGGCACGGACACGTTGTAAGGCAGGTTGGCCACGAGCGCCGTCGGGTAGTCGATCCCCCGCGCGTCGAGATCCTGTCTGGTGAGCTGTAGGGCGTCCGCATGGATCACCTCAAGGTGGTCTGCGCGCTGCGGGGCCCGCTGCTGCACAGTGTCGGGCAATTTCTCCGCGAGGCGTGGATCCAACTCGACGGCCGTCACGTGAGCCACAGAATCGATCAGAGCAAGCGTGAGCGACCCGAGACCAGGGCCGACCTCAATAACGTTGTCTGTTGTATCGACGCCGGATTCCGCAACAATCTTGCGGACCGTATTCGGGTCATGAACGAAGTTCTGCCCCAGTTTCTTCGTCGGATGAATCCCCAATTCATCCGCGAGTGCGCGCACCTCCTGGGGGCCAAGGAGATGCGCTGGAGAGCTTGACGATTGCGGTTGAGCTGTCACCCACACAAGGATAGTCCACTACCGCTTAAGCTCCGCACGCGACGGCATGCCCCGCCACTGCGCGGGTGGTTGCGGGTGGTTCTAGCGCAGGCCGAGCTTAGCGCTGCAGGCCGGCCATGCGCCCCAACCCTGGGATGCCCGTACCTTCTCGGCCACGGCAATCTGCTGCTCGCGGGTTGCCATGTGTGCGGACGGTGCGTACTGGGTACCGCCGTAGCCCGCCCAAGTGGAGTCGGTGAACTGCAGCCCGCCGGAGAATCCGTTGCCGGTGTTGATTGCCCAGTTTCCGCCGGACTCACACTGAGCGAGCTGGTCCCATACGGAACCGCCGGCCACGGAGGGGGCGGATGCGCCGGTATTGGATGCAGTGGAGGCCTTCGGCTTAGTGCCGCGGACCACGATGCGCTCCTGAGCCGGAGCGACATTCTCGCGGTTGAGTTCTTCGCGGCCAGCTTCCTCGCCGTTGACGGTGCGGACCTTGTAGGTCACCAGTGCGCGACCCGGAGCGCCGGCCTGAACGACGTTCTCCACGCCAGCCTCGAGCTGGTCGTCTTCGCGCACCTGGACGGGCGCGGGAACGTCCTGCTCTTCCTTGACTTCCTTGGTGCTGATGCGCTGCACGTCGATGTGCATGCCCTCGGTGACCGGCGTGTCGGCCGGGGGATTAACGACGTCTTCGGGCTGCAGCGGAACGCCACGCATCTTGAAGATCTCGCCCACGGTGCGAGCCGGCAGGCTCATGGTGCCCGGCTTGCCACCATCGTTGATGGTGAAGTTCTTCGGGGTGGTGATCTCTAGGTCCATGCCTTCGCGCGGGATCTTCTGATCGCGGGCGCTGGAGAGCAGCGCGCCGCCGTCCGATCGGCCGAGCTGATCCAGCAGGTTGCCGACGGTGAGGGCGGTGGTGTCGATGGTCTGACGCTTGCCGTCGATCACCAGGGCCACTTGGCGGGCGCTGCGCACGGTGATCGTGGAGTTGTCGCCGATGGACTCGCTGAGCGCCGGGGTGACGAGTGCGGTGTCGTCAATGTTGACGCCAGCGGACTTCAGGACACCTTCGACGTTGCCGGACATGGTGTTGGCGTGAATGATGTCTCCGTCGACATCCAGGGTCACGTCCTTCTGTCCGGCCACGGCCACGCCGCCGCCGACGACGAGGGTGGCGAGCATGCCACCGGTGGCTACGCGCAGTGGCGTGGAGTTGGTGTTGTTGATGCGGTGAAGTCGGGACTTCTTCTTAGGCGACACGTTGGTTGTTACCTCTCGATTGATCAGCAGGTGCACTCGGGTCTGTGGTTATTATCCGAGCCCACGTTGTGCCTTGTTTTTCCAGTTTCTTTCAGGATCTTCTTCCAGGTTTCCTGGCTTATCTCGCCAGGTTCGTCGCTTTCCCCAGCGGGGGCGCAACGATCAATGTTTGTCACAATACGGTAACAATCCGGTTACGTCCAAGTATTTGGAGATTTTTGTTCTTCACATCACACGGCTGCTAACCACAGGCATTAACACTGACCACACAGGCCAACACGTCATAACAGCAGCCACCGGCCGCCCCCCCCCCACGAGCCAGCCGCGCGACGATCACTTGCCGATCTGGTAGATCCGCCGCGCATTCGCCGTCACCGTGCGGGCCAGTTCCTGCACAGAAATCCCGCGTTGCTCGGCGATCACCTTGGCCGTGTGCCCCACGAAGGCCGGTTCGTTACGAGCACCACGGAAGGGCGCGGCGGTCATGTACGGCGCGTCGGTTTCCACGAGGATCTGCTCCGCCGGCGCCCGGCGCGCCGCCCCGCGCAGCTCCTCGTTCCGCTTAAAAGTCGTGTTGCCAGCGAATGACAGCACGTAGCCACGCTCGATTGCCTCTTCTGCCACCTCTATCCCGGAGGAGAAACAGTGCAGAATCACGGCCGGCGGTTCCGGCGAATCCGCCAGCACGCGCATGATCTGCTCATCGGCCTCCCTGTTGTGAATCATCAGCGCCTTGCCCGTCGCGCAGGCAAGCTCGATGTGCCAGCGAAAGATCTCCTCTTGGGTGTCAATGTCTGCCGTGGAGTCATCCTTGCCAATCCAGTACGTATCCATCCCGGTCTCCCCGATTGCCACGCAGCGCGGGTCGTGGGCAAGTTCCGTCAGCCTGCGCTTAACCTCGTCGTTCACGGTCGCCGCTTCGGTGGGGTGGACGGCCACCGCCGCCCAGACGCGCGGATCCATGTGTGCAGCCTCCACTGCGCGCTCGGTTTCGGCGATACCGTCCCCCACCGTGCAGGCCCCCACGATGCCGGCTTCTTCCGCGCGATCCATGAGTGCGGTGACGGCCTCGGCGTAGGCCTGCCCTGTCAATCCCCCATCGGCGTTCACCCGGTTGCGATCCTTCTTGGCCGTGGAGAAGAGGTGCGTATGGGCGTCGAACAAAGGAAAGATTCGTTCGGCGGGCACGGGCGTGGGGCGTGGCTTCTTTTTCGACATGCCCTCCAGCTTAAACAACCGGCCCTCAGCGCTACCTCGGGTCGTCGACGAATACCGGGCGCCCGGCGATCAGGCCTGCGCCGAACAGCACGGTGTTGAAGACGAGCAGCATCACAAGCCCGGGGGTCCACGAGCCGGTGGCGTCGAACAGTGCGCCGAACACGAACGGCCCGACGCTCGCCACGGTGTATCCGATCCCCTGCGCTCCGGAAGATAGTGCCGCCGCCGCGCCCGCTTGCCTCGTTCGCGTGGCGATGAGAATCAGGCCGAGCTGGAAGGTCGCGCAGCCCAGCGCGACGAGCGAGATCCACACCACGGGCAGGAATGCGGGGTTGACTAGGAGCATTGCCAGCGCGGTGTACATGCATGCCGCCGACAGGATCGTCACCACGTACGCCCCGGCGCGGAACCGCTCCACCGCCCACGGGCACAGGAAGGCCGTGACAATACCCATGGCCGCGAACACGCCACCCACGACACCGCCGAACGTCGGCGACCCACCCGCCTGCACGACGATCTTCGGAGCCCACGTGATGAAGCAGTAAGAAATGGATGAGGTCATCGCAAACATTGCCACGATGCCCCAGCTCACGGGGTGTCGCCAGATGTGTCGATACCCGGCCCGCGCCTCTGCGTGATCTGGATTCTGGTCGTTATGTTGCTTCTTTTCCGTCGACGCCACCATGCGCCCACCACGGAAAGCCCGCACGAGTTGTCGCGGATGCGAGCGCCGCAGGACGTGCCGACCGCGTTCCGCGGCCGAGCCCGGCGCGACCGCGAAGACCAGCAATGCCCAGCACAGCGCGGCCAGCAGCGGCGGAACAGCCCAGATGCCGATGGCCAGGCGCCACCCACCCCACTGTTCAAGTGGGACGGCAACGACTGAGGCTGTAGCCATGGAAATCTGCCCGGCGACCATGTAGGCGATGGACATGGTGGTCAGTCGGAAGGGAAAGTAGTCCTTTACCAGCGCGGGCAGCAACGTGTTGGTGATGCCCACGCCGACGAGACCCACCATCGTGCCGATGAGGAAGACGATCTCGTTGGAGGTGATGGCGCGCAGGCCGAACCCTACGGTCGCGAGCACCATCGCGGTTGTGGTAACGGCGCGGAAGGTGAGTGCTCGCGCGAGCGGGCCGGACAACACGGCGGCGACAGCAAACATCGCGGTGGGCGCCATGCCGACGATGCCAACAAACAGCGTATCGGCACCAAGAGCGCGGGAGACGACATCCGCGATGGGCGGGAAGGAGCTCACCGGGCTGCGCAGATTGGAGCTGGTGAGCAGCACTGCCACGACGGCGATGACCGACACAAGGCTGATGGCCTTGGCGGGCTCGCTAGCCGTACTGGCTTCACTAGCCGTACTGGCCGTACTGGGTGGTGTGGTGGCGGGGCGGCCGGTGTGGTGCTGAGGTGTCACAGCACCTTACTTTGTCACAGGAGCCCACTCGGGGCCGGTTTCGGCAAGTTCGGCGTCCAGCTTCTGGAACAGCGGCTTGGGCTTGGGCAATTCCACGCCCGGGGTGAGCTCAATGCGGCCCCAGCGCGCGGCCTGATCGGCGTAGTTACCCATGATGACGGGGTAGCTGCGGCCGGCGGCGGGCACGCCGGTTCCGACGGGCTCGCGGGGAGAGTCGTCGGTGACTTCCACAACCTCGGGTTGTGCGGCCCAAATGCCTTCGCCGCCGAGGGTTTCGTATACCTTCTGCGCGGAGAACGGCAGGTACGGGGTGAGCATGGCGTTGACGTCGCTGACCACCTGGAGGGCCACGTAGAGCACGGTGGCGAGGCGCTCGCGCTGTTCTTCGTCATTGTCCTTGTTTTTGGCAAGCTTCCACGGCTCCATGGAGGCGATGTACTGGTTGGCCCGCCCGGCGATGCGCATGACCTCGGTGATGCCAGCCTTGAAGCGGGAACGGTTGAGGTTATCGCCGACGATGCCGAAGGCGCGTGCGGCCTCGTCGAGCAGCGCCTGATCCTCCTCTGTGAACTCGCCGGGGGTGGGGATGGCGCCGAAGTTTTTGTGGGCCATGGACACGGTTCGGTTCACGAGGTTGCCCCACTCGTTGGCCAACTCCGAGTTGATGCGGCGCACGAACTCGTCCCAGGTGAAGTCCGTGTCGGTGTTCTCCGGGCCGGCCATGGCGATGAAGTAACGCAGCGGATCCGGACCGAACTCCTTAAGGAAGTCGCGCACGTAAATGACCACGCCCTTGGAGGACGAGAACTTGGAGCCGGACATGGTGAGGAATTCGGAGGAGACAACCTCCGTCGGCAGGTTGAGGGTGGGCTCAGCCAGCGGACCTGCTTCCCCACCCCGGGATCCCTCGCCGGAGTAGCCGAGCAGCTCGGCCGGCCAGATCTGGGAGTGGAATGTGATGTTGTCCTTGCCCATGAAGTAGTACGACAGGGCCTCTGGGTCGTTCCACCACTTCCGCCATGCTTCGGGGTCTCCGGTGCGCCAGGCCCATTCGATGGATGCGGATAGGTAGCCCACCACGGCGTCGAACCACACGTAGAGCTTCTTGGCGTTGTTATCCTGCCAGCCCTCGACGGGGATGGGCACGCCCCAGTCGATGTCGCGGGACATGGCGCGGGGGCGGATGTTCTCTAGGAGGTTAAGGGAGAACTTCAGCACGTTGGGGCGCCAGCCCTTGCGCTCCTTCAGCCACTCTTCGAGAGCCTCGGCGAGCGCGGGCAGATCCAGCATGAAGTGCTCGGTGTCCACGAACTCGGGGGTTTCGCCGTTGACCTTCGAGCGGGGATTGATGAGGTCCTCGGGGTCGAGCTGGTTGCCGCACGTATCGCACTGGTCGCCGCGGGCGTCGGTAGCGCCGCAGATCGGGCACGTGCCCTCGATGTAGCGGTCCGGCAGGGTGCGTCCGGTCGACGGGCTGATCGCGCCACGGGTGGTCTGCGTAATCATGTAGCCATTGGCGTACAGCCCGCGGAAGAGCTCCTGCACCACGGCGTAGTGGTTACGCGTGGTCGTTCGAGTGAACAGGTCGTAGGACAACCCGAGCCCCACGAGGTCTTCCACGATGACGCGGTTGTACCGGTCGGCGAGCTCCTGAACGCCGACCCCTTCCTTCTCGGCCTGCACCAGCAGGGGCGTGCCGTGTTCATCCGTGCCGGAGACCATCAGAACGTCATTTCCGACCATGCGCTGATACCGCGCGAAAACGTCGGAGGGAACTCCGAAGCCAGCGACGTGCCCGATATGACGGGGGCCGTTGGCGTAGGGCCAAGCTACACAGGTAAGAACACGTTTGGACATGTATTACAGACTATGTCATGCACCATGCGGTCGCGAATGGGCCTCGGGGTTGTTCGCTTGGGGTTGTTCACTCGGGTTCGGTGACGAGTCACTGCCACTCAAGCGACACTCAAGCAGCTTTCGTCGGCGCAGCATGCTACGCCCATGGCATTTCCGACGAGTGTTGAACATGGTGGCGTCGATAATCAACAAAATCCGTCCCAATTTCACCGCTCTACACAGTGGACTGCACATCTGATTTCACCCCCGCGACCTGCCCTAAAACCGGTATCACATGTTCTGCACGGGGCTTTCAGTGTGCTACCCTAGTACCGCTTAATGGAGTAAACTTGTATTCAGGTTCAGCTGGCGTGGCTTTTCCCAAGGAAAAACTCTCTGGGACGATGGTTTCGCCCGGCAACCGAATGAATTCTTGCGTAGAGGGAATCGAAAAGCTATGCAGCTGACACGCTTTACAGATCTCGGTCTGAGGATCGTAATGCAGCTCGCTGATACAGCTGTGCGTGCCGCTGACGGTGAGGAGGGGTCTCATCCTCGTACCACCACATCCTCCGTGTCGGAAGCTATTAACGCTTCGCAGACCCACGTTGCCAAGGTTGTCTCTCGGCTAGCCGATATGGGTGTCATCCAGTCGTCGCGCGGCCGTACAGGCGGGATTTTGCTGGCTCCCGGTGCGCTCGACTTCTCCTTGGGCGATCTCATCAAGGAGCTCGAGGGCGATGAGGACATCATTGACCGTCTCAGCAGCAGCACCTTCACCATGAAGCCCACATGTCCGTTGACGAAGGCTCTCGTCGAGGCGCAGGATGCTTTCTTCGATGTGCTCAATACGCACACGATTAGGGACATTATCCACACTGATCGGGTGACTGCCGGTACGGAATCCGAGGACACCTCTGAGTCGCAGGGGTCTTCTGCCACCGACTGATTTTTTCTCGACGCCACAAGCTTCCGCCACCCCAGCCCCGACCTAGTGCGGACAGGGGTGCGGGATGCAGTTCGCGCAAAGGTATGCAGACCACGCGGGCACTTTAGCTGCAGACATGACTCAGCCGGCCCCATGGTGACATGGAGTCAGCTGAATTATGTTGTGCCGCTACTGGCTGTTGCGTCCGTTCTGGCTGTCATCGTCATCCCGGTCGCTGGGCTTGGTGGGGTCGCGGTGAGGCTTCTGCGACTCCGAGGAATCCGACTGAGCCGTCGCCTCGTCGAGATCCACCTCGTCGGAATCGAGCGTGGCTGCGTGCTCGGCGTATTCCATATCTTGGCGGTGTGCCAGCTGAGGATCGGAGGCTTCGCGGTAGTCATCGGCCACCGGTCCGGCTTCGATTTCGGCATCCAGCGTTCCGTCGGCAACATCTTCTTGGGGAACGCCGGTTGCCACGGTGGCTCCGGCCTTGCGAACGGCGCGAGACTTCCGGCCTGCCCGGTTCCGCTGTTCGCCGAGACGACGCTCGCGTGCCGCGCGCAGCGAATGTTCACGCTGGGGCTTTTCATCGAGGTAGAGCGGGTCATTGGACAGCGCCTTAACGATCGCAAACATCAGGGCGATGATCACGAACACGAACGGGCTGGCTGCGATGATCGTGACGTTTTGCAGGTTGGTCAAGGTGCCGTCGCCACCGGAGATGAGGAGCACGATAGCGATAGCGGCGGTGAGTACACCCCACAGCACTGTGACCTTGCGGTCGGCGACCAGGCGGCCGTTCTGGGACAGGGTACCCATCACGGTCGAGGCGGAGTCTGCCGAGGTGATGAAGAAGGTAGCCAGCAGGATCATCGCGAGGATGGACGCAACGTGTCCCATGGGGAAGGTCTCGAGGAGGTTAAACAACTGGCGAGTAGAGTCGCCGTCGCCCCAGATGCTCTGACCGATTTCGTCCAGGTGGATCGCGGAACCACCGAAGATGGCGAACCAGATCAGGGTCACGATGGTGGGAACGAGCAGAATGACGGAAACGAACTCGCGGATGGTGCGGCCGCGGGAGATGCGTGCGAGGAACATGCCCACGAACGGGGACCAGGAAACCCACCATGCCCAGTAGAAGATGGTCCAGCTTCCCAGCCACTTACCTGCATCCGCATCAGAGTCGGCGGTTCGTGAAGCCATCTCGAAGGACTGGGACAGGTAGTTGCCCAGGGAGGTCGGGATCATGTTGAGGATGACCACTGTCGGGCCGACGATGAGGACGAACAGCGCGAGCAGACCAGCGAGGATCATGTTGGCATTGGAAATGTACTGAATGCCCTTGCCCACACCTGACGCTGCAGAGATGAGGAAGCAGACGCTGAGCAGCACGATGGTGCCGACGATGACCCACGTGCCGGGGTTGTGGATCAGGCCGGTGGAATCGAGTCCGGATTGAATCTGCACTGCACCGATACCCAAGGATGCAGCAGTACCGAAGACAGTCGCGAAGATGGTTGCGGTATCAATGACGCAGCCCAGCCAGCCCTCGGCGCGACGCTCGCCAATCAGAGGAATGAAGGCTGCGGACAGCAGCTGCTTACGGCCCAGGCGGAAGGTGCCGTAGGCAATAGCAAGTGCCACGATGGCGTAGAGGGACCAGGGGTGAAGTCCCCAGTGGAACAAGGTGGTTGCCATGGCGTTACCGACGTTTCCGGGTTCTCCGCCGGGAACGCCATCGCGGTAGTGGGTCAGGGGCTCGGTGACGCCGTAAAACATCAGGCCGATGCCCATGCCTGCGGCGAACATCATGGCCACCCACGACACGGTGCTGAATTCTGGAGCTTCCGTGTCCTTGCCAAGGCGAATGTGGCCGAAGCGGCTGAACGCGATGAACAGGATGAAGAAGACGAACACGGAGCTGGCTAGGACGTACAGCCATCCCCAATCGTCAACCACGTAGCTCAATGCGGAGGAGGCGAAGCTAGAGAAGCTGTCGCCGAAGAACAGTCCCCATGCCACGACGGCGAGGATAAGGACGGCCGCGGCGCTCGTCACTACCCAGTCGATGGGCGCATTCTCGTCTTTCTGAATGACGTGACCGCCGTCGTTCACGTCTCCAGAGCTGCTGGCGCCACCGTCAGCACCATTGGTTCGTTTAGCCTCTGAAACACTCATTCTCTAATAATGATCTTAAAAATCTCCTGTTTTCAACCTGAAAACCTCCTTTTCAGCACGGGAAAGCCCATCCCCGCCTGCCCTTCTTTGAGAATTACCCCCCTATAGGTACAGTTCACGGCACTATAGGCTCACCTCACCGCAGTTAGTAACGATTCCGTAACAATCCGCGGCTGGCGCGAAGGATGCCCAGTTCTCCCCTGATTTCTCCTCTCAGTTCTCCCCGCCTCAGCGGGCATCCAGCACAGCCTGGTACAACTCCCGTTTGCTCACCCCGTGCTCTTTCGCCACGTCGCCGGCCGCCGACTTGAGCCGCTCGCCCGCGCTCACCCTTGCCTCCACGACAGCGACCAGATCCTCGATGAGTGCACCGATTTCCGCCTCAGTCTTCTCTCCCGCAGCATCGATCACCACACAGATTTCGCCCTTGACTCCCCCACCGGCCCAGTCGCGCAGCTCACCGAGTGTGCCGCGTTTTACTTCTTCGTACGGTTTCGTCAGCTCTCGGCACACGGCCCCAATCCTGTCGGCACCGAGCACCTCCGCAGCGCTCGCCAGCGTCGCCGCCAACCGGTGGGGTGACTCGAAGAAGCACATCGCGTGGGGCAGCTCAGCGTACTGGCGAAACAGGTCCTTCCTCGCCCCCTCCTTGCGGGGCACGAATCCCAGGAAACTGAAATGTCCCATCGCACAGCCGGACAGGGCCAACGCAGTGGTCACCGCCGACGGACCGGGCAGACACGTCACCGGCACCCCTGCCTCGTTCGCCGCGGTAACCAGCGCGAATCCGGGGTCGGACACCGCCGGCATTCCGGCATCCGTGACCAGCAGCACCGTCTTGCCGCTCCGTGCCATCTCCACGAACTGTTCCGCCCGCTGCACCTCATTGTGATCAAAATTGGAGATCACCTGACCATGAATGCTCACTCCCAGCGATGCGGCGAGTGCGCGGGTCCGGCGAGTGTCCTCTGCCGCGATCACGTCGGCGCTCCCCAGCGCGTCGATCAGCCGGATCGACGCATCGAGCGGATTGCCTAGGGGCGTGGCCGCAAACACGATCCGCCCGCCGGGGTACTTGCGCCGTTGGTCAGCGGCACGCTCAAGCAACCCCTCTACCCCGGCTGCTCCAGCTGTTTCCGAGCTCACGCCTGCATCGTCCCGCGCCTGTTCGTCCATGGCCTCTAACATGACCTCCAGCATGCCATGCCCACGGCACTACCCCCTGTCCACCCAAGCAACTAAAGTATGGAGCCGTGTCTGCTTCCACCTTGGCTCCCCCATTGCCTGGCCGCGCCGCGTCCGCACCAGCACGCGCGCCGCGCACCGGCGATTCCCCGCGGGTAGCGAAATTCGCTGGCATCTGGTGGACGCGATGGTTACTCATTCTCGTGTGCCTCACGGTGCTCGCCGCCTTAAGTCGCCTGACCATGCTCAATCGCCCGACGGACGCGCACACTCCCGTCTTCGACGAAAAGCATTATGTGCCGCAGTCGTGGCAGATCGCCCGCAGCTGGGATAACCCGCTCATCGGTGGCATTGAGGATAACCCCGGCTTCGGATTGGTCGTTCACCCACCACTGGCCAAGCAGATGGAAGCGCTCGGGATGATGGTCTTCGGCTACTCGCCGTGGGGCTGGCGTATCGTCAGCGCGTTGTGCGCGATAGCCGTCATCCTCCTCATCGCCACCATCGCCCGGCGCTTGTCGCGCTCGGATTTCGTCGGCCTCGCGGCCGGCATCATCGCGTTGTGCGACGGCATCCTGTTCGTCACCGGTCGCTCCGGCATGTTGGACCACACCCAGACGCTTTTCGTATGCCTCGCGGCGTATTTCATCATCCGCGACTACGAGCAGATGCAGCAGCGCTTCATCCGCGTGTGGGCGGAGGGGCGCATCGCACGCAGCCCCCTTGGCCCCCGCATGGGCTTCCGGTGGTGGCGTTTTGCGGCGGGCGTGGCTCTGGGCCTGGCCCTGGCGGTGAAATGGTCGGGACTGTACTACATGGCTTTCGTGGGCGTAGCCATCACGATTGCCGATTATTTCCGACGCCACAAGTTCGGAGTGCCCAAGCCTCTGCGCGGGGCCTTGGTGTTGGATGCTGTCCCGTCGTTCTTTTCAGTGGTCATTGTTCCGGTGGGCGTGTATCTGCTGACGTGGCGCCCCTGGTTCGCGTCGGAAACAGGAGCTTTCCGGCACGCCGTGGAGAGTGGACGCTACCCAGAAACCAACGGGTGGTTCTGGTCTTTCCTGCCGGATAGCCTGCAGAATTTCATCTACTATCACCAGTCGGTACTGAAGTTCCACACCTCGCTGACGAATTCCAACGGCCACTACCACTCGTGGGAATCAAAGCCGTGGTCGTGGTTGGTGTCGTCCCGATCGCTGATGTACTACAACCCGTCCTCGGATTCCGGGGTGCACAAGATCGTGCTGCTCGTGGGAACCCCCGCCGTGTGGTGGTTCTGCGTGCCGGTGATGCTGTGGGCCCTGTGGTGCCTGATCATTCACCGCGATGCCCGCTGGGCTGTGCCCGTGGTGGGATTTGCCGCCGGTTTTCTGCCGTGGCTGCTCGATCTGGATCGGCAGATGTACCTGTTCTACGCGCTCAACCTCGCGCCGTTCCTCATCATCGCGATAGCGCTCACGCTGGGCCAGCTGCTCAACTGGCGGATTCCCGAACCGGTTGCTCGGCCGGGGGTGAAACGGTACCAGGCGGCTCGACTGATGCGGAAGTACGCGGGCCCCATCGTGGTGGTGGGTTACTTGACGCTGGTGGTGTGGAACTTCCTGTTCTTCCTGCCGATCTACACCGCCATGCCGCTCAACGATATGGAATTCCACATGCGCATGTGGCTGCCATCGTGGAGGTAGAACTATCCGTCGCCGACGCTATCCGAGTTGCCCGTCGGAAGGTGGGCGGCGGTCGCCGAGCCGGAAGTTGGAGTTTCGTTGCACATCCCCGGGGCTAAATGTCACCGGCTGGGCCAGCATCATCCGCAGTGACTGGCGTAACGGCGTGAATACGTGGTGGCGTGCCAACCACACGACCAGGAGCGCGAGGGCTGAGGCGGCGTAGACCACTACGGTAAACACAGGGGTGGAAATATCGGTAGCCACAGAGTCGGATCCCACGAGTCCCACGATGATGTCGCGCGCGGCAAATCCGGCACTAAACGCGAAAAGTCCCAGGTAGATAGGCAACACGCCGGAGGCGACCTTGGGGCGCCAGGCCGTCCAGACTAATCCACCGGCGAGGGCGAAGCGGACGGTGGCGGCGTCGCCGATAAAACCGGAGGTGGCGGGATCCGAGCTGGTCTCGACCGCGTTGCTGAGCAACCCGCCGGTGGGACTGAATAACAGATATCCGCCCCACAGCACGTATACGACGGCCAGCACGACTAGGGCGACGCGCCCCAGCATGAGCGGCAAGGTGCGGCGGCGCATGCCGACGAACACGCTGGGGTGCTGCTCGGCGGTGGAGAGAACGGATTGGGCGAGTTGCTCGGCGTCGATCTGCGGGCCGGCGGGGGCTTGTGCGGTGCCCATCCGAAGATTGCGCCCGAGGGCGGTGACGGTGGCGTACCACTGTTGGCACTCGGAGCAGGCCTCGAGGTGGGCGTCGACGAGATCGTCAGGGAGCTTGGCCTCTTCACCGTCGAGCCGGGCGGAGAGGGCTGCTCGGACCTCGCTGCACTCCACGGATGACCTCTTCCTATCCTGACCCTACTGTGGCACTTTATGGCTCTTTTGTGGCTCTACTGCTGCCTGCTGGCCATTGGGTCGCTTCGCTATCGAATCTAGCCCATCGGGCGCCGAGTTCCCGAATGACCATAGGGCCGATCTACTGCCCTGCGGTAAGAAGCCCGCGCTTGCGGCCCAGACTATGCCGACAGTGCCGACAATGCCCTGACAATGCCTAGGAAAAGCGGGACAGCGCGCGGTCAAGGCTCGCGCGACCGGCGCCAAACACCACGATGACGAACAGTGCCACCATCGTCAGCATGGCCAGCTCGAAGCCCCCGTCGGCGGTGAAAAAGCCGTGTCCCCAATGGACGAACCACACCACTGCGGCCATGTAGATAATCAGCATGGTCGCCACGGCCGTGGTGAGCAGACCGATGATGAGCAGCGCCCCGCCGAGCATTTCCAGCGCGGACACCAGCCACGCACTCGCGCCCGGCTGGGGTACCCCGAGCTTTTCGAGCTGGGCGATCGTTCCGCCCGTACCGTTCATGCCATCGATGAAGACCTTCTGCCAGCCGTGGGCGATGAAGATGATCCCCAGGGCTAGCCGCAGCAGCAATAGCGCCGCATCCCGGACAGCAGGATGGTTCATTGGCTATGCCCTATACGGCCCGGAAGTGGCGGCGGACGACGGTGGGGCGACCGTGCTCATCGTCGTCGAAGATCGGCTCATCTGGGTGGTAGTAGCCACCATGGGCACGACCGGCAGAATAGCCAGGATCAGCGGGATCAGCAGAGTCAGCGGGGCCAGCAGGGTCTCCGAAGAACTCCGCACCGTCGATGTAGTCGAGGTGCTGGAACTCGGGATCGGCATCGTCCGTCTCCATGATGATCGCGCCGGGGCGCTGGAGGCGGTCGGGCACGCCCAGCTCGTCATCCTCAGTGTTGCGCACGCCCAGGCGGGCACGGCGCATGCGAGCCATCCGGCGGTGGCGCAGCTTCTGTTCCTCGATGGCCTGCTTGCGCAGCACCACGAGATAGAACACGCTGAAGGCCAAGCTGATCACCGGGGCCCACCACACTGCTCCCCCGAGAATGAACGCCAGCACGAAGGAGATAACCGTGGTCAGGCCCAGCACCATGAGCACCTGCTTGCGGCGGCGTAGTCGCTGTTGTTCTCGTTCCCACGACGCCACCGGGTCGTACACCCCACGGCCGCGGCGGGAATTGACGTAGGCGAGGTCATCCGCGCTGGGTTCGTCCGATTCTTCGGCCAGCGCAAAGTCCACGGCGGTTGTCTGTGGCTCGTCCACGGAGTCGACAACGTCGGGGTGGGCGTGCACGTCACCGCCGCGCAGGTAGGCTGCCGGCACGGAGTCGTAGCGGCGCTGCCTGCGCTCGTGAAGCTCGTCGGCCGCGTTGCGTGAGGCAGAGCTGTCTGCGTCCTCCGGCCGATCGTTGACGTCCACAGCCTCACCGGCCCCCTGCTCGGTACGCGGGCGCAGTCGGTGGGTCAGCTTGCCGAGGATGTTGACGGGAGCGAACTCACCGGTGTCGGTATCGTCATGGCCCTTGTAGGCAACGGTTGGTTGGGAATCTGCGGTGCTCGCGGTGCTGTCGTCCTCTGCACTGTCGGCTTCGGCACTCTCGGCTTCGGCATTGCCCTCAGCATCATCCTCAGCGGCATCATCCACGACTTCGCCGTCCACGATAGCGGCAGCGTCCGCAGCGTCTGCGCTGTTCGCACCATCTATATCGGAACCTTCGCCCCTGCCCTCGTGCTTGGCTGCGGTCCCTGCAACGTCTGCGTCGCCATCAGTCCTCGCATCACCACCGTCGGCCTCCGGCACAACCTCCACCTCTACTGCCTCAACAGTCTCGACGTATTCCACGGCCTCAATGTTCTCGCTGGTCTCATTCGAGGAATAAGCGGCGCTCATCGCCACAGAGTCCGCCGATGCCCCCGTCGCGCGGCGACGAACGGCACTCTCCGGCTCCATGATCTCCACGGCGTCCACGGTCTCGATGATGTCGGTGTCCTGTGCGCTCTTACCGGCGCCAGCCTTGGCAGCCTTATCTGCCTTATCAGCCTTCCGCCCAGCAGCACCCAGCCGGCCCCATGCCCGCCCGCTGCGAGCTTCGCGCGCGGCCCGTGCGTCCCCTGCACCTTGGGCACCCCGCTTCTCGTCCCGCGAGGAGGTCGAACCGCTACCGTCGTCCTCGATGAGGACGTACTCCGGCTCGGCGTCGAGCAGCTCGAGGTCGTCGTCCACATCAGGATGGTAGAGGGTGTCCGTGGGCCGCAGCTTACGCTTGCCGCGCAGCGGCGCACCACCTTCGTGGAGCACTCGGGTGTTATTCAACGCTGGCGCGGTACGCCGAACCGGCCGCTGGTTACGCAGCAGCAAGGGAGCCAGCAGTACGAGCCAGACGGCGGCGATGAGCAGCAGGGAGCCGGACACTGTGGATGGTCCTCCTCGAATAGGACGCGGACATCGGTCGGGTAATCGAGCAGTCAAATAGTCGAATACTAATCACGCTACTCGCGCACATTCCCACCGTCGTGGTGCCACGCCGCAGCTCGTCAGCGGCGTGATGCTATTCCCAGGATTCCCGCATTGATTAATTCGCGGACTTTCCCTCCGGGTGGGATTTCTTCTTTCGTCTGTGCCACAAGTATGTGATCCGTCCACCGCCCGTTGATGTGGAGATTGCGTTGCAGGAATCCTTCCTGCCGGAATCCCGTGCGCTCGAGCACGACTCTGCTCGCCATGTTGTTCTCCATCACGGTGGCCTCGAGCCTGTGGAGCCCCACCTGCCCCATCGCGTGGTCCACACCGAGGGCAACAGCCGCCACGGCCACCCCGTGACCGGTGTAGTCGCTGTGCACCCAATAACCAATCCATGCGCTGGCGATCGCCCCGTGTTGGATGGTTCCGAGCGTCAGTTGGCCGGCAAACTCTCCGTCGACCTCGATCACGCCGGGCACCACGATGCCGCCGCGGGCGAGCTTCTTCAGCCCGCTGTACGTCCTCCGCCACGTGTCTTTGCTGTGCGCCTGCGCCCAATCACCTTTGATCGTCGGTTCCACGGGCTGTAGGTACTTCTGGTCGTCTATTCTTAGTCGACGCCACAGCGTCCCATCCGACCGTGTCAACGGGCGTATCCGGACGCGCTTTCCCGGGGAATCGTCGCGCTGTGTGGCATACCCCCTGCTCATGACGGTCGGCGTGGTTATCGGCCAGCCTGGATGCAGTGTGAATGCCACGACGTTCCTCCCGTGAGCAAGGGCTCGGTGATCGATGGGATAGCCGGCGTTGACGATGGGCCGGCGTACGGAGAGCGCCTATTTTAGGCCTTGTTGTTCAAGAACATCACGTCGACTTCCTGCCCAGGTGCCACGTGGTCCCAGTCGGCGGGGATGACTATGAGGCAGTTCGCCTGACCGTGGCTTCCCAGCAGGTGGGTCGGCTCGCCGGCGTTGGCCGCGCCCAGGGGATCGACGAGGAACTCCCTGGTTTCGCGGTCGCGCATGAGCTGTCCGCGGATGAAGCCACGCCGGTGCGGTATGGACGAGATGGAAGCGATGGTACGCGCCTTGACGATGCGTCGGTTGGCTTGCCGCTGGCCACGGATCAACTGGACGAGCGGCCGAACCATCACTTCGAAGGCCACCAGCGCGGCCGAGGGGTTAGCCGGCAGCAGGAAGGTCGGCACTCGATCCGCGCCGAGCGTGCCGAAGCCCATGACAGACCCCGGGTGCATGGCGATGCGGGAGACATCCATATCTCCCAGGTCGTCCAGAACCTCACGGAGCCGGTCGCTCGCTTCGCCGCCCACGGCGCCTGCGATGACCACAATTTCCGAGCGGATGAGCTGGCCTTCGATAATGTCGCGCATCTTCCTCGGCTCGCCGCGCATGATACCGATGCGGTGTACGTCGGCGCCGGCTTCGCGACCGGCCGCGGCGAGGGCGTACGAGTTCACGTCGTACACTTGACCCAGGCCGGGCTCCCGGTCAATGTCCACGAGCTCCTGACCGAACGAGATGATGGACATGCGCGGGCGCGGGTACACCAGCACCTTAGACCGCCCCACGGCGGCCAGCAGCCCCACCTGCGCCGCGCCGATCACTGCGCCCTGTTCCACGACAACGTCGCCGGGCTGCACATCCGAGCCTTCCCGGTGAACAAACTCTCCCGATGCAACCGGGTAGAGCGGCCGGATCCTGCGGCCTTCAATGTCTGCCCAGTCGAGGGGAAGAACTGCATCGGCGAGCGCGGGCAGCGGGGCACCGGTGTGCACGCGCACGGCCTGGCGCGGTTGCAGCCTAATCGGTCGAAGGGACCCGGCCGTGACCTCGCCGACGATGGGGAGGACGTCCCGCACTCGTTGGCGCGATCCGTCCCGCGCACCGGAAATACCGGAATTGTCGGGACTATCGGGATCATCGGAGCCATCCCACTCCGCCGCCTCTAGGGCCTGGCGAATGTCCACGCTGCGGACGGCATAGCCGTCAATGGCAGCCTGGTCGAATCCGGGCAGCGCGCTGGTGCCCTCCACGCGCTCGGCGCAGCGCAGTCCCAGGGCTTCGGAAATGGCAATGCGAACCGGCTCCGGCGTGACCGCCGCTGCGGTGATCACCGCCAATTGCTCTTCAACTGTCCGCATGGGTTATCTCCTTATCAGCGAAAACGCTATCCCTCGACCTCCAGCGTTCGCTCGTTAGTCTTCCTGCTCCAAGCGCTCGGTGAGCCAGCGCTTCAGGCTGGGGCCGTATGTGTCGTCCTGGAGAGCGAAGTCCACGCACGCACGGATGTAGCCGCCGGGGTTGCCCAGGTCGTGGCGCTGTCCGTGGTGAACGACGATGTGCACCGGGTGGCCTTCAGTAATCATCAACTCGATCGCGTCGGTGATTTGGATTTCTCCGCCCTTACCCGGCTTAGTCCGGCGCAGAGCGTCGAAGACGGCGCGGTCCAACAGGTAGCGGCCGGTGGCCACGAGGTTGGAGGGTGCGTCGTCCACGTCCGGCTTTTCAACCATGCCGTTGATCTTCTTGACGTCCGCTTCTTGCGAGCGGTCCACGTCGAAGACGCCGTAGTTGCTCACTTCCTCGCGCGGCACCTCGAATGCGCACAGCACGGTGCCGCCAAATTCCTCGCGAACCTCCATCATGCGATCAATTACGCCGATGGGCAGAACGAGGTCATCGGGGAGCATGACCGCGAAGCATTCTTCATCGTCATCGAGGACCTTCTCCGCCAGCCCGATGGCATGTCCCAACCCCAGGGGCTCGTCCTGCTCTACGGAGATGGGCTCGATGAGCCCGTCGGTGGCGCGAACCTTGGCCAGCTGCTCGTCCTTGCCTCGCCCCTCCAGCGTGCTCTCGAGGGCTTCGTCGCTGGCGAAGTGCCCCATAATGCCCGTCTTCTTCGGCGCGGTAATGATCGCCAGTCGCTGAGCGCCGGCTTCTGCGGCCTCTCGGGCGATGAGCTCGATGCCTGGGGTATCAACCACGGGAAGCAGTTCCTTGGGAACCGTCTTCGTGGCAGGCAGGAAACGAGTGCCCAGACCGGCGGCGGGGACAACAACCGTTCGAAGCGCCCCGTGAGAGGACGAAACTCCCTCGGCGCCTGTGGTCTGGTGGGTTGTAGGGATAGAAGTCATGTGCCAAATCGTACAGTCCCCGGCGGCTTTTGCCGTGTAAGCACACGCATGATGCCCGCCTCTGTCCCCACGTAGGGCTATTCACGGTTGCTAAGGTGACGTCCCATGACCCCACCTGTGGAATCCAAGGCAGCGCTTCGGCGCACTCTTCGCGATCATCGTCGCGGTGTTCCTCACGCTGAACGCACTCGTCGCGACGCCGCCATCCAGGCACATCTTCAGGAAGTTCTCGGTTCTCGCGGCTCCGCGGTCGTCGCGTTTAGTCCGCTGCCTGGCGAACCGGGCGGCCAGGACCTGCCAAATGTACTGATGTCCGCGGGGCACAGGGTCATCCTGCCGAGGATTGAGCCCCTCCCGTCGATCGGCGCGAACGAGGTTCGCGGCACCCAAGATCAGCACCTCGTGTGGGTGGAATGCACCCAGGACAACTTGCGCCCGGGCACGTGGGAGATCCCCGAACCGACGGGAGCTCCCCTCGAACTGCATGAGGCGTCCGCGGCAGTTATCGTGGTGCCGGCACTGGCGGTAAGCTTCAGCGGTGCTCGCCTTGGGCAAGGAGGGGGTTTCTACGATCGGGCTCTCCAGCACCGGAACCGCTTACCCACGCCTCCGCGCCTGTGCGCCGTGGTGGACGATGAGGAGTTCCTACCGACCGTCCCGTGCGAGGAGCATGACCTGAGGGTCGATAGTGTGGTGACGCCCAGCGGGCTGCACATTATCAACACCTAAACCTCCCGTTTCCCGTTGTACTGTTTCGCCGTTCCCCGTTCTCCACACGAGGGGAACACTCACTTTTTAAGCGAAAGGATCACCAGTGTTCGCTGGCTTTAAGAAATTCATCATGCGCGGCAATGTCATGGAACTGGCCGTCGCCGTGATCATCGGCTCTGCATTCACCGCAATTGTCACCGCATTCACGAAGGGAATTATCGAGCCGCTGCTGGCCGCTGTGGGTGGTTCGCCGGATATCGGCTTGGGTTTCCACATCCGTGCGGGTCAGGACGCCACGTTCGTGGATATCGGAAGCGTCATCACCGCCGCCATCAACTTCCTCATCGTGGCAGCAGTGATCTACTTCCTCATGATCGTGCCGATGAATAAGCTCGCCGAGCTCAACGCAGCCCGTAAGGGCATCGACCCCGATGAAGCCACCAGCGCGAGCGAAACTGAGCTCCTTACTGAGATCCGCGACCTGCTGGCTGCCCAGCAGAAGGCAACATCCGCAGGCACTGCAAACGCTGCGAATGCTCAGGTCCCTAGAACCACGGATACCCCGCAGAAGGATTAACTTCCTGTTCGAACCCCCTGTTCTACCCCCAGTGCGGAGGCCGCTGCTCTTCCCAGAAGCTCTTGTCGAACTGCCCCTCGAGGTCCTCGGCGGTGGTGTGGTCGGGGATGCGCGGGGTGGCGTCGGAAGAAAAAGAAGAGAGGGTGTCGGCGGAGCGCCGCCCCGAACCGCCGACCTTGCCGAACACGCGACGCCCCCTGCGCCGGGGCGAGGCAGATTCGCTGGGCATTGGTGGCCTAGCGGTTCATGTCGGCGATGACGTGGCGGACCAGCGGTCCGAGGGTAGCCATGCCGTCGCGGATCGCGCCGCGCGACCCCGCGAGATTAACGATCACGGTGGATCCGGAGATGCCTGCGACACCGCGAGACAGGCCGGCATCCAGCGAGTTCGCCGACAGGCCTGACGCGCGAATGGCCTCGGCGATGCCTGGAACCTTGCGGTCCAGCTCGGCGCGGGTGGCCTCGGGGGCCTTGTCGCGCGGGCCGGTGCCCGTGCCGCCGATGGTCACCACAAGATCGGCGCCGCCGACAACTGCCGTCTGGATCGCCTGGCGGATAGCGGGCTTGCGGGATTCCACCTGAAGAACAGCGTCCACGAGGAAGTCCTCCTCGGACAGCAGCTCGGCCACGAGCTCGCCGGAGCGGTTCTCCCCCTCCGGGGCATCTGAGACAATCACGACCATGGCGTGGAGCAGCGGGTTGAGGGGGCGCTCGCCACGGGTACGATCCTCAGCATCGAGGGTGTGGAAGATCGAATCATCGGGCTCGGGAATCTCTGAGGTCAGCCGTTCCATGTGCGACGCATCAACGGAATCCATGCCGGCGGCAGCCAGTAGATCGTCCACGCGCGAATGATGACCGCCGTGCTGCTGGGTATGCCCCTGGGAATGATGCTGCCCATGCTCGGCGTGATGCCCTCCGCGGGAGGACGGGGCGGACTGGCTTGGGGACTCCGAGGCCATCGATGAAACTCCTCTTCCGAGCTGATGCGTGTTCAGCTAGTAACAATCAAGCTGCGTGGTCATGGTGTCGCGACCTGTGCGTGCCCTCACCGTATCCCGACAGACCCGCCCTGTACAGACGAACGAACACATCGTTAACGAAATGAGTCTTTACAGGGGGATGTTGAGGTGCAGCACCGAACTTAGTCCGAGGCAGTCAGGGTCACGTCAACATTGTGCTCGTCGCCGCCATTGGCGTTGACGACCGTGAGGCTGACCTTGTCCCCCACCGCATGCGAGCGAATGGCGGCAATGAGCCCCACACCCGATTCGACGCGTCGATCATCCACACGCGTGACGATCTCGCCGGGCTTGAGACCAGCCTTTTCTGCCGGGCTTCCGGGGTTGACTTCCACGATCTGTGCACCGAGCACGTTGGCCTGTGTGTTGATCTTGGCGCCAATGATGGGGTGCTGAACCTTGCCGGTATCGATGAGCTGCTTGGCGATGCGCTCAGCCTGGTCGACGGGGATCGCGAAGCCCAGGCCGATCGATCCGCCCGTATCGGATCCGCTACCGCCGGTGGTGGCGATGACTGACGGGATGCCGATCAGTTCGCCCTTCATGTTCACCAAAGCGCCGCCGGAGTTGCCGGGGTTGATGGAAGCGTCGGTCTGGATGGCGTCGATGAGCGATGCCTCGCCACCCTGCTCACCTGTGGCCTGAACGGGGCGGTTCTTGGCGGACACGATGCCCGTGGTCACCGTGGAGCTCAAACCCAAGGGTGAGCCGATAGCGACCACGTTCTCGCCCACCTGCACATCGTTGGAGTTGCCGAAGGTGATGGGTTTGAGGTCGTTGGCGCCCTCGGCCTTGATCACGGCGATGTCGGTCTGCGGGTCGGCGGCAACTACCTTGGCGGGAAGCGCGCGGCCGTCATTGAGCATGACCTCGATCTTGCCGCCCGGCTGATCGGCCCCGGCGATGACGTGGTTGTTAGTCATGATGAGACCATCGGAGCTGATGATCGAGCCGGAGCCCTCACCGCCACCACGGGCGGTCGTCACGTTGATGGACACCACCGAGGGCAGGACCTTGTCCGCGACGGCGGACACGGTTCCGGGCTGGGGCGGGTTGGACGTGTTCTCGGTGTTCTTGCCCTGCTCCGGTGCAGAGTTGAACGAGGAGGTCACGGTGTTGGAGCTACCTCCGAACTGGTCCATCGCCACGTAGGTGGTGCCGGACGCGAGCACAGCTCCGGCGAGCAGCAGCGCTGCCACGGCCGGGGTGGACCAGCGGCGCGGTGCCGTTGCGGTCTGACCGCCCGCGGGGTATCCCTGCGGACCTTGTGGGCTCTGCGGACCCTGCGGTCCCTGCGGCCCCTGTCCTCCAGCCATTCCGGCAGCCATGCCCGAGCCGAAGCCCGGCTGTGACTGTGCCGACGTAGCGTGCGCCGATCCGCCTACCGGCGGCATGCTCTGCGTCCGACCCACATCACTCGGCTGCCCCTGCTGACCCTGCCCCGCCGGTCCCTGCTGGTTCGGCTGACCCGCATAGTGCGAATGGGTCTGCGCCGGGTGGTTCACGCCTCCCTGGCCGTTCCAGTGCAGGTTTTCACCGTTGTGGTCGTTCTGGCGGTAGTGGTTGTTCTTGCTGAAGTCGGGCTGTCCTGGGAACTGACCGTTGTCCCCTCCGTTGTTGTTCATGCTTTCTTCCCTCTCACTCATGCGAGCCATTATTCACCGCGAACTTAGAAATGCCCGCCTCGCTAGCTGCTATATCCCTACCAGCTTGTCGAGAAACTGAGCATCTTTCCCTACCTCCTCGGCGACCACAATCAGTCACCTCTCAGCGAGCTCACAGCTTTACCGGGCAGCACCACGTTCATGAGCGTCCCGCCGTCGTCGGATTCCTCTGCGAACACTACTCCCCCGTGCCGATCGATCACCTGCTTGACGATGGCCAACCCGAGCCCAGATCCGGGCATTGACCTTGAGCTAATAGACCGGTAAAAACGGTCGAAGATTTTGGGTCTGTCTTCTGCCGCGATGCCCGGTCCGGAGTCCGCCACGCTGATGAGCACCGCAGGGTGCCCGTCAATGTAATTGGAGTGTTCGCCGAGGTCGGTCATTCGAATTCTCACTGTGGCCCCGGCCGGCGACCATTTCGCGGCGTTATCTAACACGTTGAGCAGCGCCCGAGAAAGTCCGAATTGATCCCCGCGAAGCTCCCATGGGATGAGTTTGGCGTCGAATTCCACGTCGGGACGTCGCCGTTGAACTCGGTCGATGCCCTCCGTGATGATCTGCGACACCTCCACCGTGGTCAGTTCCTTGGCTGGTTCGTCCTCCCGCGCGAGATCCACGAGATCGCCGATGAGAGTGCTCATCTCCTCGATTTGGGCGATGACGTCTCTTTCAATGTCGTCACGGTCCTGCTGGCTAATGGCTGGGCTGTCACTTTTCGACGCCAACATCAGCAATTCGATATTCGTCCTCAGGGAGGTCAGGGGCGTCTTGAGCTCGTGGGAGGCATCGGCGACGAGATTCTTCTGTTTCGTCTGCGCATCCTGGAGCGCCTCCATCATGTCGTTGAAGGACTCGGTGAGCGCACCGAGCTCGTCCCTGTTGTAAACGGGGATCTGCCTGAGCTGCCCGGTCTTCGTGACTCGGTCGGTGGCGCGTCGGAGCCGAGCGATAGGTTGGAGAGCCGAGGAGGCCACGGCGATGCCGGTGACGATTGCCCCGAGGAAGCCGGTGACGGCCACGAGCAGAAGTACGAGCGAGAGCGCGTCGAGGGTTTGTTTGGTAAAGGTGATGTCTTGGCGGACAACGACAACCCTGCCGTCGGCGGCCCGCACTGCGAAGTACCGGTAGTGGCCGTCGGTGCTGTAGGAGTAGATCTCTTCCCCTTCGATCACGCCGAGGGCCTCCGGTGGAAGAACGGAGTCGAACTTGCGCACTGGAGTTCGCGCGCCGGTGTTGTCCTCGGGAACGACGAGCACGCCGACGTCGCTGTTGTTTTCCCTGAATTCCGGCTGGTACGTGTCGCCTTGGCCTTCTTGCTCTGCGGGGAAGGTGTATCCGGAGTCGATGACGCTCTGCGCCTGTGTGTGAAGGTTTTTATCGAGTTCTTGCTCCAGGCCGCGGGAAACGGTTGTGTAGGCCACGCCGGTGATTACCGCAATGGAGATCATGACGGTGATCGCTGTCATGATGGCAAGCCGCGTGCGAAGGGATAGGCCCTGCAGGAGGTAGAGCAGCGGCTGCACCCCGCGGGGCACCCGTGAGCGATGGGCGCTCTCCGGTTGCGAAGCGTAAAAGTTACGCTTGCTCACCCGCGTGGGGCGAGCAGCGGGTCGAGCGGGGCTCGGCAATCGACGTAATATCACGGTGCGGTTTCGCGCAGAGCGTAACCCACTCCTCTCACGGTGTGGATCAGGCGCGATTCTCCTCCTGCTTCAGTTTTGCGTCGGAGGTAGCCGATGTAGACCTCCAGCGCGTTTCCGGATGTGGGGAAATCATAACCCCACACGTCTTCGAGAATTGTGCTTCGGTTCAGAACCTTGCGTGGATTCCGCATGAGAAGTTCGAGCAGGGCGAATTCGGTCCTCGTGAGGCTGATCTGCCGATCGCCACGCTTCACGTCGCGTGTCTCGGGATTCATCGTGAGGTCCTCGAAGGACAGGTACCCGGGCGAATCGTTCGAGGTTGTTGCGGGACGACTTGCACGCCGGATCAGGGAACGGGTTCGGGCCAGCATTTCCTCGAGCGCAAATGGCTTCGCGAGGTAGTCGTCGGCTCCGGCGTCCAACCCAGCGACCCTCTCAGACACAGAGTCGCGGGCGGTGAGGAGCAGGATGGGCAGTTCATTGCCCTGGCTGCGCAGTTGCCGGCAGACCTGAAGGCCGTCGATCTTGGGCATCATCACGTCGAGGATTGCCATATCCGGCCGCTCGGTAGCGATGGAGTCCAAGGCTTCCTGCCCGTCGCGGGCGAGAACAACGGTGTACCCGTTAAAGATCAGCGAACGTCGCAGTGACTCGCGTACTGCTTGGTCGTCGTCTACAACAAGAATCTTCATGTCGCCATTGTGCCGGTTCGTGGGCGCAGATCGAACAACTGCCCTGACCTTTTTAGCAAATGTTTAGAATTCTAAGATTGGATACAGATTCGCAACCTGCGTTTTCCCAGTTCACCACTCGGAATATAATTTCCTGAAATTCGCACAGAAAAATCCCCCGCAGCGTTCCGGAATAATATTATCCGGCTCTGCGGGGGATTAAGCACTCCGTGACGCGAGAGAAAGTTTCGTATCGCCACGCTAAAGCATGACGAGTCAACAAACTTGCTGCTAGGGGAGCTTTGCTTAGTTTTTACTTGTCGAGATCGATCAGGCCGAGCTGAGCAGCCTTGACGAGACGACGGGGGATCTGCACTTCCTGACCCTGGACCTTCACGGTCTGCAGGGCGACGTTGTCAGACTTCCACTGAGAACGACGGGAGTGGGTGTTAGCACGGGACATGCGGCGCTTTGGAACTGCCATGGTGGTGTGACCTCCTCAGGTCTTCTAGGACTGGTGCGTCTTACTTCTTCTTGCGGCGGGTCATGTTGCCGTAGCGGCGCTGGAACTTCTCCACGCGGCCGGCGGTGTCCATCACGCGCTGTGCACCGGTCCAGAATGGGTGGGACTCGCTGGTCACGTCGACAACGATGAGCGGGTACTCGTTACCGTCTTCCCACTCGACCGTGCGATCGGAGGTGGCGGTGGAGCGGGTCAAGAACTGGTGACCGGTGCTCGCATCCTTGAAGACTACGGGGTGATAGTCGGGGTGGATATCCTTCTTCATGCTTCCTTCATTCCCTTAGGTTGTGTACATCAGGTCGGTCCACAGCGGCTAGCGTTGCGCAGGTGGTCGTGCCTGAGTCGGGCAAGAATTCGCACTGACCCGGTGGGCCAAATACGTACAGTCTGAATACCTTAGCGGAAAGTGCCCCACCTTCCGAAATCACCAGCTGCTCTCACTGGGCCACTCCCCTAGCCATCGGCAGCACCACCGGTATCAACGCCGGAGTTGGTACAGGAACCGCCGCCCTGCAATCGTGCAATCAGGGCGGGATCAAGACGGGATTAGGTATTGCGCGCGAACTGGAGTAAAGTTGGCTCCCGCTGTTGTCTATGTAAACGTCATCGTCTCGACAACCCGCGCCCCCATGTGCCCTCTCGGCCCGTCTAACCGCAGAGTCAGCCATGTGCGAGGCGACATGAGGATGTCGGACGGAAGGAGAAAACCCATGTCGGCATATTGCCAGGTCACGGGACGCAAGCCGAGTTTCGGCAAATCTGTGTCTCACTCGCACCGCCGCACGAGCCGTCGCTGGAACCCGAACATCCAGCGTCGTTCGTTCTACCTGCCCTCGGAGGGTCGTTCCATCACGCTGAACGTCTCCACCAAGGGTCTGAAGACCATCGACCGTGATGGCATCGAGTCCGTCGTTGCCAAGATCCGAGCCCGTGGGGAGAAGATCTAACACATGGCACGTAACGATATTCGCCCAATTATCAAGCTGAAGTCTACGGCTGGCACTGGTTACACCTACGTCACCCGTAAGAACAAGCGCAACAACCCCGATCGCATGACTCTCAAGAAGTTCGATCCGATCGTCCGCAAGCACGTCGAATTCCGCGAGGAGCGATAATTTATGGCTAAGAAGTCCATGATCGCCAAGAACGAGCAGCGCAAGGAAATCGTCGCCCGCTACGCGGAGCGTCGCGCTGAACTCAAGAAGATCATCAAGAACCCGAACACCTCTGACGAGGATCGCCTGGACGCTCAGTACGAGCTGAACCGCCAGCCACGCGATGCCTCTCCAGTGCGCGTTCGTAACCGCGACGCCGCCGATGGTCGCCCCCGCGGTTACCTGCGCAAGTTCGGCCTGTCCCGTGTACGCGTCCGCAACATGGCTCACCGCGGTGAGCTGCCGGGCGTCCGTAAGTCCAGCTGGTAAGGGGGAGCTCTCACAATGAAGCGCACCAACATGAAGAAGGCGCGGATGGAGCAGTCCCGCCGCCCGAAGAAGAACCCGCTCAAGGCCGAAGGCATTGACGCGGTTGACTACAAGAACTACGACCTGCTGCGTAAGTTCATCTCCGACCGTGGCAAGATCCGCTCTCGCCGCGTGACCGGCCTGACCCCGCAGCAGCAGCGTCAGGTTGCTACCGCAATCAAGAACGCTCGTGAAATGGCACTGCTGCCGTTCCACAGCCGCTGATTCACAGCTGCCTTCACCGAGTCTCGGCATCAGCAGCTTGACTGACTCGGTCGACGTTTTACATAACACGCCAAGAGCCCGATCCCTTCAGGGGGTCGGGCTCTTGGCGTGTCCATGTTCGGTAGCAGTTGCTCTGTTAGGATCCTTGTGTACATTCTCGTGCAGCCAGCCTGCACCCGCGAAAGGATCCCATGACGAATAACAACCCCTATGGCTCGAACCCTTACGGTTCTGACTCCAACAATCAGAACCCTTACGGTTCTTCCCCGCAGGAGCCAGCCAACGGCAACAACTTCCCTGGCTACCCCGCAAGCGACTCAAGCAACACCGGAAATCCGGAAGCTAGCCCGCAGCAGCCCTACGGCCAGCAGGCTTACGGTGAGCAGCCTCAGACAGACCAGCCCTACGGAACCGGCCAGGGGTACCAGGCTGACAACTCCTACCAGAGCTACCCGGGCCAGCCGGGCCAGCAGGGCTACGGCGCCTACCCCACCACCGGCAACGAGATGGCCCCTAACGGCCAGTACACCAGTGCGGGCAAGCGCTTCCTCGGCTACCTCATCGACTTCATCCTTATCCAGCTCATCGTTGGCGGCCTCCTGACCTACTTCATTGCAGGCGAGGCCATCAACGAATGGATCCAAGCCAGCGTCGACGCTGCGCAGGCCGGCGTTGAGGCTCCCGACATGCCCTACGGCTCCTTGGCCACCGCCTCGATTCTGAGCCTCGTTGTGTGGTTCGCCTACCGCATCCTCATGGAGACCGCGAAGGGTGGCAGCCTGGGTCACATGGCCTTGGGCAACCGAGTCATCAACGCCAACGGCACGAACCCCACCGCGCTGGAGTCCTTCAAGCGCAATAGCTGGTTCCTCGTCTTGAGCCTGCTCGGCGCGCTCAATATGCTCGGCATTCTGCTCGGTCTCGTGCTCTACATCGCTTTGGGTGTCACGATCTCCCGGAGCCCCATCAAGCAGTCCTTTGCTGACAAGTGGGCTGGCACGGTCGTCGTCGACAAGAACTAAGCCCTAGGCGGTTTCGCCCCTCCCCTCTCCTCGCTCCCCCTCTCAACGGGGGCAACCTCCTTAACCACGCATCCATGCGGATTTGATCTAATGGATGCGTGGTTAATGTGTTGACGGGCTTTAGCGTGGTGATCCTCATCATCGCCCTCGGTTTCGCCGTGGGGCGGTCGAAGGTTCTCGGCCCGAACGCTGTGTACACCCTCAACATGTTCGTCTTCTGGATCGCGCTGCCGGCCACGCTTATCAAATTCATGTCGGAGACGGACATCGCCCAACTCTTCGGCGTCAACCTCGCGGTCGTCGCCCTCTCCACACTCGGTGCGGGTCTGCTCGGCTTTGTGGGCTATCGCTATATCGCTCACCGTTCCACACCCGATTCCCTCATTGCAATGTTGGCGTGTTCATATTGCAATGGGTCAAATTTGGGCATTCCGCTCGCTGCGCATTTGCTTAAAGACCCCACGCTGACTCTCCCCGTCATTCTTTTCCAGGTTGGGTTCTATGGTCCCATGACGGTGATGTTGTTGGATATGCAGACCGGCACAAAAGCCCGTGCGCATTTTATTCGTGACATCATCCTCACCATCATCCGAAATCCGCTGATTCTGGGGGCTGGCGTCGGAATTGGAATTTCCCTGCTGCAGCACAATACTCAGTGGCGTGTGCCCGGCATTGTGGCCGAGCCGGTGGGAATCATCGCAGACGCCACCGTAGGCTGTGCGCTCATCGCCTTCGGCATGTCGATGGCGGAGGTCCGGGTGCTCCAGCGCGGCCGCAGCCCACGGCGGAGCGTGTGGGCGGCTTCTTTCGTGAAAGCTGTTGTGCACCCGCTCATTGCCCTGGCGATTGGCTATTTTCTTTTCGACGCCTCTACGCAGCTTCTCCTCACCATCGCCGTGGTGGCTGCATTGCCCACTGGCCAAAATGTTTTTACCTACGCGCAGCGATTTAACATCAATAAGGTTCTCGCGCGAGACACTGCAGTGGTATCCACGGCGCTTTCACTTCCCGTGATGGCTGCACTTGTACTTTTCCTCAGCTAAACTATTTTCGGAACGCAAGCAAATTCGAGAGAGGAAAACAATGAGCAGTGAACCCCTAGAAAGGCTCAGCGTTTACAAGGTCACGCCAACACAAGCCGACAAGCTCGAGAATTACGTTTACATGTACTACGACTCTGTAACCAAGGAGCCGTTCTACATCGGGAGGGGCAAGGGGAAGAGGATCTTCAGTCACGTATCGGCAAGCCACAACGCAGACCTGGCGGAACGACTGGCCGATGGATCCTGGGAAGTAGACTTTCTCGCTTTTGGCCTCGACGAAAACGAGGCTAGGAAAGTTGAAGCCACGTGCATTGACTTAATCGCATCGATAACCTACTTAACCGTAACCGTGGCACCGACAGCCGTACTTACGGACGTATCGGAGCCCTAGCCCTGATGCACAGCTTAGATTCCGAAGATCTCGATCATTTCCCGGACAATCTCATTGCTGTTTCGATCAAAGATACATATAAGCGGTATGGTAACGACGAACAAGCTCTATACGAATCTACCCGCGGAATTTGGGCACTGAACGAAGAGAAGGCCGATGCCGCTGAGTACATTCTCGGAGTCGTCGATTCCCATGTGGTCTATGTGATGTCTGTTGCAGCTTGCTTGGCGGCAGGGTCAACAAACTACTTTCTGAGGGACGATAACGGCTTTGCGGATTCGAACCGGTACGAATTCGTAGGACGTACCGCTTCCGAGGAGATTCAGGCGCGGTACCTCGGAAAGAAACTCCCCTCCAATCCGCAGGGGCCTCACTATTACGGGCCATACTTCGGCAAAGAGTTTGTCTGAGCCTTAGTACTGCCTCAGTACTCGAGTATCTATCCGTCCGCCGAGAAAGTTTTTTCGGGGGACGGACTAGTGCGTGAAAGACATGCTGTGATTCGGCTCCGGCATGGGGCCATCGAGGGAGTCGAGGTAATCAACCTCGTCCTTGAGGTCAGCCAGGAACTGCTTGGCTAGGTCGTGACTGAAGCCATTGCGCACCACCACACGCTGCACGGTGAGAGCTTCCACGTCAGCGGGCATGGGGTAAGCCGGAACGAGCCAGCCCTTCGTGCGCAGACGCTCGGAGAGATGGTACAGGTTCCAGTTCTTCGTATGGCCTTCCTTCATGCTCCAGGCGAAGACGGGGATGTCCGTTCCGTCGTTCCATAGCTCGAACTGAGGCATCTCTCCGATGCTGGACGACAGGTACACGGCAACGTCCTGGGTTGCCTGCTGCACGCGGCGATAGCCCTCCTTGCCGAGGCGCAGGAACAGGTAGTACTGCAGCAGCACCTGGGCACCGGGGCGGGAGAAGTTCAACGCGAAGGTCGGCATCTCGCCGCCGAGGTAGCTGACCTTGAACACAAGGTCATCGGGGAGGACGTCCGTATCGCGCCACACGACCCAGCCCAGGCCGGGGTACACCAGGCCGTACTTGTGGGCGGACGTGCTGATGGATGCGACGCGCGGGATGCGGAAGTCCCACTCGAGGTCTTCCTGAATGAACGGGGCAATCATGCCACCAGAGGCACCGTCGACATGGATGGGGATGTCCAAGCCACGCTCGGACTCGATCTGGTCGAGAACCTCGGCGATCTGCTTTACCGGTTCGTACATGCCGGTGTAGGTCACACCCATAATCGCCACCACACCGATAGTGTTTTCGTCGATGTAGGAATCCAGGTCATGTCCATCGAGCACCTTGTGCTCCATGGAAATCGGCACGTAGCGGGCCTCAACGTCGAAGTAGTTGCAGAACTTTTCCCAGCACACCTGGACTGCGCTCGAGAGAACGAGGTTGGGCCTTTCGGTAGACAATCCCCTCTCTCGGCGCGCGTGCTGCCACCGGCGCTTAAGCGCGAGACCGCCGAGCATGCATGCCTCAGAGGAGCCCACCGTGGAGCAGCCGATCGCACGCTCCACGTCCGGTGCGTGCCACAGGTCAGCGAGCATCCGCCAGCAGCGCGTTTCGATCTCGGCGGTACGCGGGTACTCGTCCTTGTCGATCATGTTCTTATCGGCAGATTCTAGGTACAGACGCTGCGCTTCGTCCTCCATCCAGGTGCTCACGAAGGTGGCGAGGTTCAGGCGAGCATTGCCATCCAGCATCGACTCGTCGTGCACAAACTGGTACGCGGTCGAGGGAAGGTTCTCCTCCTCCGGAATCTTGTACCGCGGGATGTCCGTGGCTTACTCATCCCGGGTAAACAGCGGGTTGAGCTCAATGCGGGAATCCTTGGAGTGATACCGGTTATTGTGCTTGTGGTTCATCGGAGAAGTTGGCCTTCCTGAACGGGTAACAAGTAACAGAAAAAAGGGGGTCACACCCCCACCATTAATCGGTGAGGCTATGACCCCAAGGTACTAGCGCCAGAGCAACAGTGCATCGCCTTGGCCACCGCCACCACAGAGGGAAACGCCTGCGTGACCCTCACCGCGGCGCTTGAGCTCGTGGGCGGCGTGCACGACCAACCGCGCTCCCGAGCAGCCGATCGGGTGGCCCAAAGAAATGCCGCCACCGTGGATGTTCGTCTTCTCCAGCGGGTAGTTCAGATCACGGAGAGACTGGATGGCCACCGACGCAAACGCCTCGTTGATCTCTAGGAAGTCCAGATCGTCGACGACCCACCCTGCCTTCTCCAAGGCTGCGGACATGGCCTGTGAGGGCTGGGAGTGCAGCTTGGTGTCCGGACCAGCAGTCTGACCGTGAGCGCTCAGGGTGGCGAGCACCTCGAGTCCGTTGTCCTCGGCATACGCGCGAGTGGTGAGAACCACGGACGCTGCACCATCGGAGATCTGGGATGCCGACGCTGCGGTGATCGTTCCGTCCTTGCGGAACGCCGGGCGCAACTTAGCGAGCCCCTCGGCGGTGGTTCCGGGTCGGATGCCTTCATCCTTAGTCACGGTAACCGTTTCCTTGCGGCCCTTGACCTCGATGGGAACGATCTCGTCGTCGAAGATGCCCTCCTCGGTGGCTTTTTCGGCGAGCTGGTGCGAGCGGGCAGCAACCTCGTCCTGCTCCTCGCGGGTGATGCCGCGATCTTCGTTGCCCTCGTCGGTTTCCAGACCCATGGCAGTGCCGTGCACCGCGTCGGAGAGGCCATCGCGCTCCAGGGAATCCTGCAGAGCCAGGGAGCCGTAGGACTTACCGGCGCGCACACCCGCAGCGAGGTGCGGAGCGTTGCTCATGGATTCCTGGCCGCCGGCAACCACCACGGTGGCGTCGCCCGTCTTAATCATGCGGGCAGCGCTGATTATGGCGTCGAGACCAGAAAGGCAGACCTTGTTCACGGTCATGGCCGGCACCTGCATCGGCAGACCTGCGGCGACGGCGGACTGCTTGGCGGGGTTCTGACCAGCACCGGCCTGCACCACCTGGCCCATGAGGACGTAATCAACCGTGTCGGCGGCGATTCCTGCCTGCTCCAGGGAAGCCTTGATGGTGGCAGCGCCCAGATCCACTGCGGACTTGGAAGCCAGCGAACCGAGCATGCGGCCTTGAGGCGTACGGGTCGCGCCTACGATGACAATATCTTCGGGGGCCTTGGGAGCTGCAGAACTAGCGTTGTGTTCAGCCATAGTGTTTTCTCAACCTTTCCGTTTTGTCTACTTCACAGTGTTCCACAACACTGCCGGGCGGGGCCCTTATTTCCCCTACTTCCGGTTACTTCTGGTACATCCCCAGAATGTCGATGGCCTTCTCACGCATCTCAACCTTGCGCACCTTGCCCGAGAGCGTCATCGGGTATTCGGTGACAATGTGCACGTACCGCGGGATCTTGTGGCGCGCCAGGTGGCCCTCGGAGAATTCGCGCAGGCTTTCTGCGGTGAGTGGCTCTGCCCCGTCGTTCATGATGATCCAGGCCATGAGCTCCTCGCCGTACTTCTCGTCCGGCACACCAATGACCTGCACATCGGAGATATCCGGGTGGGAGTAAAGGAATTCCTCGATCTCGCGCGGGTAGAGGTTCTCGCCGCCGCGGATGACCATGTCCTTGATGCGGCCGGTGATCATCACGTAACCGTCGTCATCCATCATGCCTAGGTCGCCGGTGTGCATCCAGCCTTCCTCGTCGATGGCTTCGGCGGTCTTGACGGGCATGTCCCAGTAGCCCTTCATCACGGAGTAGCCACGCACCAGGACCTCGCCTTGGTCGTTACGCGGAACGATTTCGCAGGTATCCGGATGCACAATTTTGACTTCGATGTGGGGACCCGGCCGGCCCACGGTGTTCACACGCTTGTCGATCGGATCGTCGGGCAGAGTCTGGATCGACACCGGCGAGGTTTCGGTCATGCCGTAGCAAATGCCCACTTCCTTCATTCCCATGATGTCGATGACTTCCTGCATGGTCTTGGTGGGGCACGAAGTACCTGCCATGATGCCCGTCCGCAGGTGCGACAGGTCGAAGCTCTTGCCCGAGCTGGTGGCCAGGTCCTGCAGCTCGGCGATGAACATGGTGGGCACACCGTACAGCGACGTGGCCTCGCCGTGGTGCACCGCTTCCAGTGCCGAGCGCGGGGTAAACACGGGGCCGGGAATGACCGTGGTCGCGCCGTGTGAGAAAGCACCGATGTTGCCCATCACCATGCCGAAGCAGTGGAAGAACGGCACGGGGATCACCACGCGGTCTTGGTCGGTGTAGCTCAACCGCTCGCCCACCATGAACCCGTTGTTGAGGATGTTGTGGTGGGTCAGCGTGGCGCCCTTGGCCATTCCCGTGGTTCCGGAGGTGTATTGAATGTTGATCGGGTCGTGCGGATCGAGCTGGTCCCGCACGGGGTTAAGGTCAACGATCGCGTGGTTGGACAGCTCGTTCCACCGCTCGGAGCCGAAGAAGATGACTTCCTTGAAGTTGTTATCAAACTCGTGCTCCGTGGTGTGGATCATCTTCCGGTAGTTCGAGTCCTTGAAGCGGCCAGCGGAGAACAGTGCTCGGATGCCCGCTTGGTTCATCACGTAGTTCAGCTCGCGGGTCCGGTATGTCGGGTTGATGCACACGAGGATCGCACCGATCTCCGCCGTGGCGTACTGCACGATGGACCATTCCCACCGGTTGGGGGCCCAGATGCCGATGCGGTCGCCCTTGCGATAGCCGGCCGCGTGCAACCCGGATGCCAGCCGCTGCACCTTGCGGTGGAACTCGCTGTAGGTCATGTGCACGTCGCCGTAGAGGTCCACGATGGCCTCGTTGTCCGGGTACTGCGCCACGATGCGTGCCAGGTTCTGCCCCAGAGTCTCGTTGAGCAGCCGCACGTCGGTGGGGCCGACGGAGTGCGACAGTGCCGGGTCGATCGTCGCGGGATCGGTCAACGTTGGGGTAGGTCGCCCCTCGGGAGCACCCAACAGGCGGGAAGTGGTGTGTGTAGTCATGATGGATACAACTCCTCGAGCACAAAGTGGAACGCTGGGGTTCGCACGGGGATTGAAAAGTGGTGAAAAAGGGGTGGAAAACTGTGTCTGCCAGCTAGGTCTGTCAACTAGGTGATGTTCGGACTCCGCAGCGCGATAACCTCCGCCTGCCGCAGCAGCGGGGCATCGATCATCTGCCCGTCCACGGCGAAGGCACCGGAGTTCTCCTTCGCCCCGGCGATCACCTTCCGCGCCCAGTCCTCCTGCTCCGGCGTGGGCTCATAGGCCTGCCGAATCGCGGGCACCAGCGCGGGGTGGATGCTCACCGTGGCGGCGAATCCACTGCCGGCTGCGTCCTCGGCTTCGGCCTCCGCACCGTCGACGTCAGCAGTATCAGCATGGATCGAGTCCAGTGCAACGATTCCAGCGGCAGCAGCGTGGAGGAGAACCATGGAACGCACCATCCGGGGAACCTCCCGGTAGCCGCCCGGGTGGCCGGAGATGCCGCCGCCGAGCGTGGGCGCTTCGTTGAGTCCGTAGCGCGATGAGGTCCCTCCCAAGGCCGCAGTCAGGTCTTCGGCTCCCCAGAACAGCGCGACCACGTTGGGGTGGTTCGCGATCGCCGTGAGGTTGAGCACGCCCCTCGGTGTTTCGATGAGGGCGATCACGTTCCACCCATCTACGACGTCGGTGGGGGAGACTGTGGCGTCGAACAAAGAAAGATCTTCCATCTTCGGCACCATGACCTGATGGAAGGGGCTGCGCTGCACGGCTTCCACGTCGTCGAGGAAATCCGGCGAGCCCACGGGGTTGATGCGCACGATGGTGCGATTCGGGTCCAGGTCGCAGTCGATGATGTTGGTACGGGCCTCGGTGCGGTTCTCGGCGCGGCAGCCGTCCTCGAGGTCGAGGATCACCATGTCGGAACGGTCCGCAGCCTTGGCGAAGCGCTCGGGGCGATCGGCCGGGGCAAACAGCAGCGCGGGGCCGGCGGGGAGCCAGGTCAGGGAACTCATGCCTGGCCTCCCTGTACTTCCGGGGCATTCGGTACTTCCGGGGCATCCGCCACCGGCCGGCACTGCATCATCGTGCTGCGGGTGGCCGTGCACACCACGGTGCCCTCCTGGTTGCGACCAATGTGGTGCAGCTCCACGATGCCCTGGTTCGGCCGGGAAGAAGACAGGCGCTTGCCGATGACCTTCGTCTCGGCGTAGAGGGTATCGCCGTGGAACATCGGCGCGGGGAAGGTGATCTCCTTGAAGCCGAGGTTCGCCACGATGGTGCCGAGGGTGAGCTGGGAAACGCTCAGCCCGACCACCGTGGAGAGGGTGAGCATCGAGTTCACCAGGCGCTCGCCGCGGAAGCCGGGCTGGGTGGCGGCCCAGGCGGCGTCGAGGTGCAGTGGCTGGGTGTTCATCGTCTGGGTGGTGAACAGCGTGTTGTCCGCCTCGGTGATGGTTCGGCCGGGGCGGTGCAGGTAGGTGGTGCATTCCTGAAATTCCTCGAACCACAGGCCGCGCTGGACAACTGCCTGCTCGGGTGCGGGGGTGGTCATGGTGTCACAATCTCCTTCTGTGGGCTCTCGCTTGACTCGCGCTAGGTTGTCGCCGGGCTCGGCTCTCTCTACAGCCCCAGCGCCTTCGCAATGAGCATCTGCTGCACCTCGGTAGTGCCCTCACCGATCTCCAGGATCTTGGAGTCGCGGTAGTGCCGAGACACGCGGTATTCGTTCATGAAGCCGTAGCCGCCGTGGATCTGGGTGGCGTCGCGAGCGTTGTCCATCGCGGCTTCGGAGCACACCATCTTCGCGATGCTGGCTTCCTTGGAGAAGTCCTGGCCCGCGACCATCTTCGCTGCCGCGGCGTACCACGCCTGCCGCGCGGTGAAGGCCCGCGCCTCCATCCGAGCGATCTTAAAGCTCACGGCTTGGTAGGAGCTGATGGGTTGGCCGAAGCTGGTGCGTTCTTGGGCGTAGCGCACGCATTCGTCCACGCAGCCCTGCGCAGCGCCGGTGGCCAGCGCAGCGATGGCCACGCGGCCTTCCTGCAGGATGGAAAGGAACTGAGCGTAGCCGCGCCCCTTCTCCCCCAGCAGGTTCTCCTTGGGTACGCGCACGTCGCTGAAGGTCAGCGGGTGGGTGTCGGAGGCGTTCCAGCCGACCTTGTCGTAGCCCGGCTCCGCGGTGAACCCGGGTGTGCCGCTGGGCACGATGATGGCGGAGATTTCCTTCTTGCCGTTATCCTTCTGCCCGGTCACGGCGGTGACGGTCACGAGCTTGGTGATGTCGGTTCCCGAGTTGGTGATGAATTGCTTGTTGCCGTTGATCACCCACTCATCGCCGTCCTCCTTCGCGGTGGTCTTAGTGCCGCCCGCATCGGAACCGGCTTCCGGCTCGGTGAGGCCGAAACCCGCCAGGCCTTCGCCCGCGACAAGCTCTGGCAGCCACTTCTGCTTCTGCTCCTCGGTGCCGAAGCGGTAGATGGGCATGATGCCCAGCGAGACCCCTGCTTCCAGGGTGATGGCAACGGACTGGTCCACGCGGGCGAGCTCCTCCAGCGCGATGCCCAGCGCCATGTAATCGCCACCCATGCCGCCGTATTCTTCGCTGATGGGCAGGCCGAACAGGCCCATTTGGCCCATCTGCTTGACCACGTCGTAGGGGAAACTGTGCTCCTTGTCGTGCTTGGCCGCGACCGGGTCGACGACCTCGTTGGCGAACTGTTCCACGCTGCGGCGAAGTTCTTCGTGCTCGGGGCTGAGAATGCTCATGGGGTTCTCCTTGTTGGTTTTGTGGGTTGTTTGTCGCTTGTTTGTTGCTGGTTGTCTGTGGTCACTCTTCGTGTTTTTCGACGCCGGCAAGCACCTCCCCGGTCGTCACCTTGTCTCCCACGCCGACGTGCACGGTGACCTGCCCGGAATGGGCCGCGGTGAGCGTGTGCTCCATCTTCATGGCCTCGATGACCAGCACTGCCTGACCTTCGGCGACCTCCTCGCCGTCTGCGACTTCGATGGAGATAACCGTGCCGGGCATGGGGCTGGTGATGTCCGCATCCCCTGCGGCGGCCTCAGCCAGCGCGGCGGAGCGGGAGAGCTGCTGGAGCTCATAGCTGCCCGAGGGGCCGGAGAGGACAAGGTGCTGTCCGTGCGAGGTGGCGATGGTCCAGCGCTGGGTGGGCACGATCTCACCGTGTGCGCCGTCGGTGCCCTGTTCGGTGCCCCGTTTGGTGCCCTCAGCATGCTCTGCGAGCTGAACGCAGTCGTCACCGCTGTTGATGACCGCGAAGCTCACGTGTTCCGGGGCCGCAGCCTCGTCTTCACCCTCCTGCGCTGAGCCCTCCTGCACCGGGGCGACCGTGGCCGACCAGGTGGACCCATCCACGCCGCGCTGCAGCTCGACCTCCTTGACGCCTTGCGCAGAGCCGTCACCGAGCAGCAGGCGGATCGGCGCGCTCGTCCCCCCGGCGCGCCAGGAATCTCCGCTGGTCCAGGCGGATCCCAGCGTGTCGTGACCGCGCCGGGTCTGGCGCGCCGCAGCGAGAGCCGCCACCACGTAGGCCATCGCTGGGGTTGCGGGATCTCGGTAATCCCCCACGATCTCGTCGAGCAGGCCGGTATGCATGTCGCCGCGGACAACGTCCGGGTAGGTGACCAGGAAGCGGTTGAAGTTGATGTTCGTCACCAAACCGCCCACGACCGTGTGGCCCAGTGCCTGGTCCAGTCGGCTCAGGGCCTGATCGCGGTTGCTGCCGTGGGTGATGATCTTGGCCAACATGGGGTCGTAATCGCTGCCGATGACCTGCCCCTCACGCACACCGGAATCGACGCGCACGCCCGAGGTCTGCGGCCACTTCAACTCGGTAATGGTGCCGCCGGTGGGCAGGAACCCGCCCGCCGGGTCCTCGGCGTACACGCGGGCTTCTACGGCATGGCCGGTGAGCGTGATCTGCTCCTGGGCCAGCGGCAACTCCTCGCCGCGAGCCACGCGGATTTGCCACTCCACAAGATCCACACCGGTGACCAGCTCGGTGACGGGGTGCTCCACCTGCAGGCGGGTGTTCATCTCCATGAAGAAAAAGCGCTCCGGCTGCTTGGCGGAGACGATGAACTCCACCGTCCCGGCACCGCGGTAGCCGCATGCCCGGGCCGCATCGCAGGCGGACTGTCCGATCTCCTCGCGCGTGGCCTCATCCAGCAGGGCCGAGGGGGCTTCCTCGATAACCTTCTGGTGGCGGCGCTGCAGCGAACACTCGCGTTCGCCGAGATGAACCACATTGCCGTGCTCGTCGGCCACGATCTGCACCTCGATGTGGCGCGGGGTGTCCACGAAGTGCTCCAGGAACAGGCTGTCATCGCCGAAGGAGCTGGCGGCCTCGCGGCGCGCGGAGACCAGGGCCTTCGGCAAATCGTCTGGGTTATCTACCCGGTGCATGCCCTTTCCGCCGCCACCGGCGGAGGGCTTGATGAGTACTGGGGAGCCAATCTCCGGCGCCGCGGCGATGATCTCCTCGTCCGTGAGGCCCGGGCGGGAAATGCCGGGGACCGTCGGCACGTCGCGGGATTCCACCGTGGCGCGTGCGGTGATCTTGTCACCCATCTTGTCGATCGCGGTGGCCGGCGGGCCGATGAAGACGATGCCCTCCTCCTCGCAGCGGCGAGCAAAGGCCGCGTTCTCGGAGAGGAAGCCGTACCCCGGGTGGATCGCCTGGGCACCGCTGGCGCGCGCAGCGGCGATCACCTTATCGATGTTGAGATACGATTCCGCCGCAGCGGCGGGGCCTACGTTGACCGCCGTATCAGCGGCGAGGACGTGGGGGGCGTGGGCGTCGGCGTCGGAGTAAATAGCGACCGCCCGCAAGCCCATCCGGTGCACGGTGCGAATAACCCGAACCGCGATCTCACCGCGATTGGCAATGAGGACAGTATCGAATGCGTCAGATGCGTCAGAGGTCGTAGCGTGTGTGTTCACGAGGGAGCCTTACATACTCGGTGGCGGGAAAAGTGCAGTGAGCTACATGCGGAAGATGCCGAAGCCGGTGGGGGTGGATTCGCCTTGGGCGCAGATGTCCAAGGCCATGGCGAGGGTGCGGCGGGTGTCGGCCGGGTCAATCACGCCGTCGTCCCACAACCGGGCGGTGGAGTACCAGCAGGTGGACTTCTCGTCGAACATCTCGCGGATCGGCTTTTCGAACTCCTCCTGCTCCTCGGCACTCCACTGCTCGCCGGCGCGCTCGATCTGCGCGCGGCGAACGGTGGACAGGGTCATCGCCGCCTGCGGACCACCCATGACGGCGATGCGGGCGTTCGGCCACATCCACAAAAAGCGCGGCGAGTAAGCGCGGCCGCACATCGAGTAGTTGCCCGCGCCGAACGCGCCACCGGTGACGACCGTGAGCTTGGGCACGGAGGCGGTGGCCACGGCGTTGACCATCTTCGCGCCGTGCTTGGCGATGCCGCCCTCCTCGTACTGCCGGCCGACCATGAAGCCGGTGGTGTTCTGGAGGAAGATCAGCGGAATGCGGCGCTGCTCGCACAGCTCAATGAAGTGCGCGCCCTTCACAGCGGCTTCGGAAAAGATCACGCCGTTGTTGGCAATAATGCCGACCTGGTGGCCCTCAATGCGGGCGAAGGCGGTGACGATGGAGGAGCCGTATTCCGCCTTGAACTCGTGGATGGAGCCAGCATCGGTGATGGTCTCGATGACGTCGTGGGCATCGTAGGGGATCTTCGGATCCGTGGGCACGATGTCGTAGAGGTCGGTCTGCGGACGGGGAGGATCCTGCGGTTCCTGCTTGAGCCATGGGGTGGGGGCGTTTTCGGGAAGGGTGGCCACGATGTTGCGCATGCGGCGCAGGGCATCGTTGTCATCGCTGGCGAGGTGGTCGGTCACGCCCGAGATGCGGGAGTGCATGGCGCCGCCGCCGAGCTCCTCTGGGGTGACGTCCTCACCCGTGGCGGCCTTCACCAGCGGTGGGCCGGCGAGGAAGATGGTGCCCTGGTTCTCCACGATGATGGCCTCATCACTCATGGCCGGCACGTAGGCTCCGCCCGCGGTGCAGGAGCCCATGACGGCGGAGAGCTGCGGGATGCCCTTGGCGGACATACGGGCCTGGTTGTAGAAGATGCGGCCGAAGTGATCGCGGTCGGGGAAGACCTCGTCCTGGTTGAGCAGCATGGCTCCGCCGGAATCGACGAGGTAGATGCACGGCAGGTTGTTGGCCTCGGCGATTTCCTGGGCGCGAAGGTGCTTCTTCACCGTCATGGGGTAGTACGTGCCGCCGGAGACGGTGGCATCGTTGGCGGCGACGAGGCAGAGGCGGCCCTCGATGAGGCCGATACCGGCGATGAGTCCGGCGGCGGGAGCCTTGCCGTTGTACATATCCTCGGCGGCCAGGGGCGCGATCTCGAGGAAGGGGCTGCCGGGATCCAGCAGGTTGGTGATGCGATCACGCGGCAGCAGCTTGCCGCGCGACTCGTGGCGGGCGCGGGCCTTCTCCCCTCCCCCCTGGGCGGCGCGCTGGAGGCGGGAGTTCAGCTCGGCGACCAAGTCGGCGTGAGTCGTGCCTGCGAGGTCGCGGGTGGTTTGCTGAGACTCTTCTGACATGAGGGTCCTCCCTGTGTGACGAGCAATCAATTCGGTTAATGGTGATTAACGGAATGTGTTGAAGCACACAGTAATGTGTTCTGCGCCACACTCAAGAGGGGCTGATCGAATTTGTCAGCAAAATGTTTAGTGGCAACAAACAAGCAGGTCGACTCACCCCCACTCGGGGGAGTCGCGATCGGGAGATGTCACGCCGCCGAGCTCACAGACCCCCGCAATTAGCTATACGCAGACACACACCCAGGTTCAGCGCAGGTCGATCTAGCGCAAGCCCACCGCAGCGCGGGCACACAAAGTGACCTGCCGACGCAGCAGCGCCTCCCCCGCCCACTTGCTCGTATTCTGGCTCGCGTTGATCATGCCCGTCACGAGCTGGGCAGTAATGCGCCCCGATTCCCCAGCGAAAGATGAGTCGTAACCCCGCAGGGCTTCCGCCCACAACCCCAGGTAATGCCCCTGAGCTGCACGAACTCGGTCCAGCCCGGTGGCGTCGAGACGAAACAATTCCCGCTGATGCAGCCGGATCAGTGCGGGTTGGCTGAGGGCGAAATCCACGTGGAAGTCCACGAGCACGTTGAGCTGATCGGCCGGCTCGGTGATCCCCTGCAGCATGGCTGTACTCTCTTGGAGCAGGTGTTCAGAAACACCAGTGAGAAGCTCCTGGAGGATGACATCTTTGCTGGCGAAGTGGCGATACACAGCCGGCCCCGAGATCCCCACAGCCTCGCCGATATCCTCGAGTCGGGTGGAGTGAAACCCCTTCACCGCCATGATCTCCGCGGCCGCGCGGAGCAGCTCGACCCGCCGCTCCGCCTTCGCGGCCGAGCGCGCGGAAAGGCCCTCCACAGAGGGCGCGGGCGGGTAGACGGAGCTCATGGCGAATGAGCTTAGTGGTAAATCACCATTAACTGAAGTGTTTTCCCACAGATTGACCGCGAGCGGCCTAGCAGGCAGCGGTGGGCAACTCCCCCAGAACGGGCTGCAGGATCTTCACCGCTTCGGTGAGCCGCGCCTGCGCGCCCTCCATGGTGCCGTCTGGACTCGTGGCCGCGAGAGCTACCGCGACGAACTTCCCGGCACCGTTGGGGACTAGACCGAACTGGCGTGCGCCGTAGTTCCCGGACTCGTCGGGGCCCCACCCGCCCTTGAACAGTGCGCCGGGGATGATGCCCAAACCATAACCGCCGCCACTGGCGATCTGCCCCATGTACTTAGTCACCGGCTCGGAGCCCTGAATGCACCGCAGGTTGCTTGCGAATGTCGCCTGCTCCGGCACGGACCAATCGCTCTGGCCGAAGCTGCTAAACCCGGGGCGGACAACTTTCGTCTGAACCGTCGCGGAACTCTTGCCCTCACTGATAACCTGCTCGGTAAGCGTGGCGGCTCGGCTGGGATCTCCCAAAGAAGCCCACAATTGCGCAGCAGCCTCGTTGCTGGACTGGGTGATCGCGGGAGCCACGTAAGGCTGAGCCGCCGCGGAATCGTTACGGAGGGCCGCAATGGCGATGGGAACCTTGATCGTGGACCACGGCGGCACGGTCACCCCATTGTTGGAGTGGCCACCGTTACCGATGGCCATATCCACACCGTCAGGAAGCGCGGAAAGGACTTCCGAACCAGCCATCGAGGCTCCTTCCACAGGACCGGTCGACGCCGACGCGCTCCCCTCACCTGGCTCCGTGGGGTTCGGTGATGCCGATTGCTCCGCTGTTGGGCTTGCTGACCCGCTGGCTGATCGGGAAGACGAATCAACGTCCCCGATCGTGCAACTACTCAACCCCAGGCTCACCGCCAACGCACCGGCGGCCACAGTTATCGCCGTAGGTACTGCCGTAGTGGACCGACGTGCCCTCATCATGAGATATAAACCACCGCATCGTTGCCGCCGCGGCAGGTGACGTAATCGCCGTTATCGGAGCAATCCATGGAGTAGTGCTTCCCCGTGACGGAGGAATAGGCATCCACCATGCCGGTCGTCTTGTCGGTGTCGAGGTAGTACCGCACGAAGGCATCGCGCACAGCCTGGGCAAACGGCTCAGACGTAATCGTGGTTCCGCGGTAGACGTTGTTGAAGTCGCCCGCCGGGGCTCCGCTGCGGGCAGCATCGTTGGCGGGGATGGCTCCGCTGGGCAGCTTCGGATCACGCGGACGGCCGGCCTCTTGGCTCGACGACGTTGCTGCCGTGCTCGACGTAGACGAGCTGACTCCGTCCGACGCCCCCTGCTCCCCAGCTGCGCTACGGGCCGACGTCGCAGGACCAGATGCCCCAGATGCCGAGGAATCACCATTGTCGGAGAAATAGTTCTGATACAGGAAAGCGCCCAGTGCAATGACGACAGCAATGATGAGCACAACGATGCCCGCCGCGATCCAGCCATCCTTTGACCGGCGGCGAGGTGAAGACTCCTCCGGGATGTACTGCGGCTGTTGTGGTTGCTGCAGCTGCTGCGGCTGGACCCGCTGCCACGGGGGCTGCTGCTGGTACTGCGGCTGTTGTGGTTGCTGAGGTTGCTGAGGCGGTCCACCGTACACATACTGCGGACCCTGTGGCTTCTGGGGCCCCTGCGGGCCCCGCGGACCCTGTGGCCCCGATCCCCACTGGTCACGCGGCGAATTATTCACCGCAGGTTGAATCCGGGTCTCATCATTCAGATGATCACCTGAATGATCGCCGCTACGTCCCCACTGGGGTTCATTTCCACTGGGCATTCTTTTAACCTCTTCGTCTCAACGCCTCACGCGGCCCGGCCAGCCCCTAGTGGGCAAAGTGCCGCTCACCAGTAAGGTACATCGTCACGCCCGCCTTGTTGGCCGCTTCGATAACCTCGGCATCACGAACCGATCCACCCGGCTGAACGACTGCCCGCACACCGGCGTCGGCCAAAACCTCGAAGCCATCGGCGAAGGGGAAGAACGCATCGGAGGCAGCCACCGCACCACGGGCGCGCTCCTCGTCCCCTGCGAGGGAGTTCGCGCGCTCCACAGCGAGCTTTGCGGCGTCCACGCGGTTGACCTGCCCCATGCCCACGCCCACGGTGGCGCCGCCCTTGGCCAGCAGGATGGCGTTGGACTTCACCGCGCGTACGGAACGCCATGCGAACTCCAGCTCGGCGAGAGTCTCCGAATCGGCGGGCTCACCGGCAGCCAGGGTCCAGTTGTTGGTGTAGTCACCGTGGGCGTCAATGAGGTCACGCTGCTGCAGCAGCAGGCCGCCGGAGATCTCGCGGGACTCCACGATCGGGCGGTTGCTGCCCGGCTCCGGCGCCTGCAAAATGCGGATGTTCTTCTTCTGCGAGAGCACGTCGATCGCGCCCTCTTCGTAGCTGGGGGCGATGATGACCTCGGTGAAGATCTCGGCAACCTGGTTCGCCATCTCCACGGTCACCTCGCGGTTCGCAGCGATCACACCGCCGTAGGCAGATACCGGGTCGCAGGCGTGAGCGCGCTTGTGCGCCTCGGCGATGGACTCATCGGACACGGCGATGCCGCAGGGGTTCGCGTGCTTGATGATCGCCACGGTGGGGCGCTTGTGATCCCAGGCGGCGCGCCACGCTGCGTCGGAGTCCGTGTAGTTGTTGTAGCTCATTTCCTTGCCGTGGAACTGCTCGGCATTGGCGAGGCCCTCGCCGTTGGCGTACAACGCGGCGGCCTGGTGCGGGTTCTCGCCGTAGCGCAGCACGTTCTTGCGCTCGTAGCTGCAGCCCAGCCATTCGGGGAAGCGCTCTTCCTCGTCCAGGATTGCTTGCCCCATCCAGTTCGCCACAGCCATGTCGTAGTTGGCGGTGTGGCGGAACGCCTCGGCGGCCAGGTGGGCACGCTCTTCGCGGGTGAATCCACCGGACTCGGCGGCGCGAACCACATCGTCATAGCGCTCCGGGTCCACGATCACGGCCACGGACGGGTGGTTCTTTGCCGCGGCGCGCACCATGGAGGGCCCGCCGATATCGATCTGCTCCACGCACTCGTCGAAGCCAGCGCCGGAGGCCACGGTCTGGGTGAAGGGATACAAGTTGACCACCACCAGCTGGAATGCCTCGATGTCGAGGTCTTCGAGTTGCTGGAGGTGGTCATCCTTGCGGGTGTCGGCCAGGATTCCGGCGTGCACGCGCGGGTGCAGGGTCTTCACGCGACCTTCCAGGACTTCCGGGAAACCGGTGAGCTGCTCCACTTCGGTGACCGGCACGCCGGCATCCGCGATCTTCTTCGCGGTGGAGCCGGTGGACACGATCTCCACGCCCTGCTCATGCAGGCCGGCAGCGAGCTCTTCAAGCCCGGTTTTGTCGTACACGCTAATGAGCGCGCGGCGGATGTGCTTTTTGTCCTGGTTGTTGTCAGTCATGGCTGCCGATCCTGGCCTTTCGTCCTTCGATGCTGATCCCGAGCTCCGCGATGCGGTGCAAAACGTCCACGAGCAGTGCCCGTTCGGTTTCCTTTATTCTTTCATGCAAGGTCTCAACTGTGTCGTCTGAGTGGACTGTCACCGGCCGCTGATCGAGGATTGGGCCGGTATCCACACCACTATCCACTATATGGACTGTGGTTCCGGTGACGCGCACCCCGTAGGCCATCGCGTCCGCCACGGCGTGCGCTCCGGGGAAGGCCGGCAGCAGTGCCGGGTGGGTGTTGATGATCTTTCCGGCGAAACGCTCCACCACGTGGGCGCCGATGATGCGCATGAAACCGGCGCTGACCACGAGGTCCGGCGCGTAGCCTGCGAGCGCGTCGGCGAGGTCGCGGTTCCACTGGTCGCGGTCGGTGGCGCGGGGGATGTAGTCCACCCTGAACGTGGGGATCCCGGCGCGCTCGGCGCGGTCGAGCGCCTCGCACTGCCGGTCGCTGCCCACGGCGAGGATGTCAATTTTCGTCGTGTCCACGTTGTCGATCACGCTCTGGAGCAGCGTTCCCGTTCCGCTCGCGAGGATCACTATCTTCATCGCCGTTTCCGCCATTGTCTGCTTCCTCTGTTGAGTCCGTGTCTGCTGTGTCTTCTGTGTCTTGTTCGTCTTCGGGTTCCGCCGGGCTTTCGCCCTTGTCATCCGACGCCGCTACGTTCTCCCCCGCCTCAGTATTATCTTCGGCGGCCTCAACGTTGCCCGCCTCAATGTTGTCTTCGGATGGCGGGACATCCGGCACGTCCTCGACCACCTTGTCCCCTGCACGCGCGATAACCACCATGATCACAGTCGCAGGGACCAGCAGCCACACGCCCAGTTCGACCGCAAAGAGCCACACGAGGGGCCCAGTGTTGCCGTAGACCCCGAGCTCGCCACCGGATAGCCACGCGGCACAGAAACCAATGAACGCGGCCGCGGCTCCGCTGCCGATGGCCAGCAACGCCGGCGCCTCGATGTACCCGCGCTTGCGAACGAAGCCGTAGACCGTCACCACGGACACCACGGCCGGCACGAGCAAGAGGAAGCCCCCGTAAGGAATCGTCTGGTTGGGAATTGCCGCCAGAATCGGCACGGGCGGAAGGTTCACGTTGTCGGCGGTAAACAGGCTGACTGCTCCGTTTCCGATGTGGAACTCTCCACCCAGCAACACGGCTGCCCCGCCGAGTGCAATGTTCGGCAGGTAGGCCAGCGCCACAAGACTCAAGCCGATCACACCGAGCGTGTCGGATGTGATGGCGTAGGCGCTTTCGAAAGCGTTGAGGTTCGTTAGCAGGGAGATCAGCGCGGCAACTGCGCCTGCGATCGTCATCCATCCGAGGAATCGGCCCGCTAGGCGGAACGCCTCGACCGGCCAGGTGGACAGCTGTCGGCGCAGCAGCAGGGCGCGCCACACCCGTGGGCGCATACCAATGACTACGGAGGCACCGTTGACGAGCACCGTGGCAACGAGTGCCGTCAGCAGGTTCGGGGGCGACACGTCGTAAACTCCGCTAGCGTCCCAGATCATCAGCCAGGCAATGCACGTCAGCAGGGCGGGGATCAGCAGGCTGAGGGTGGCGAACACGCGCAATCCCCGCACGCTGATCGAGTTCCCGAGCGTGGCCGTTGCGCGGCGCGAGTGGATTGCTACCAGAATCATCGCGGGCAACAGCGGACTAAAGCCAAGCTCCGCGCCGCCGATCGTCACCGGGGCGAGATTGAACACCATCCACAGGGAACCGATGGTGGCGGGGATAATGGAGAACCCGGCCCCGATGCCCACGATCACAGCAATCACGGCAATCACGCCAATGGTCGCTCCGTGATTAATGAGAATCTGCGGGCCGTACTTGCGAACGTGGGGTTTCCATGTTTCCCACCACGCGCCGATCGCGGATGTCTTTTTCACATCGACGCCACTACCCGTCCCCTTCTTCGCGGTCGGCACCGCACGGGAGGCGGAGCTGCCGACTGCGGTGGAGGGGGCCGCAACAAAGCTCTCCTGGGCGGCGCTGCCGCGGCGCGTCCTTTCGGTCTTCCTCTCAGTATTCCTGTTCGGGGTCACCGACTGCCGAGTAGACCGCACGTCCCTCGACCGCTGGCTACCGGTCCCCCTGCGGGGAGTGCGGCGGCTGGGCGAGGCAGGACGGCGGGATCCAGGGCGCTGCGCATCGGGTTGCTTACTCACCCCATCTATTGTGCCTAGCTCGTGATCTAAACGTGGTACTGACTCACCTTGGGGAGGGAGATCTCGGCAGAGCACAGCCAACCTTCAACCATCGCTGGAGAGTTTGCAGATATTACAAACAAACCTCCCCTCCCCAGTGCCGCAAATCACATACCCGCCCAAAATCGCCGTTGAGCTGCACCTTTACTGAACTGAGGCTTCCATCACCACAGTAAATCCGACGGTAATCGATATCGGATCGTTATTTTTTGCCGAAATAGCTTGCCCACTGGGTACTTACGCGTTAATGTTACGTCTCGTTGATAACGAAGTGGTCACGAAAATCCACACGTCCATGACGAAAAGGTAACGATTCAGTGAAGATCTCCTCTGAGGCGCGTCGCGCAGGTGCACACCGCAAGCTCGATAACAGCGCAAAGCGTCGCGTCGCTTTCGTCGCTGTCGCTGCCGGTGCCGTCACCTCCGCTGGCGCTGCAGGCGCCACCGCAGGCGCTGCTCAAGCTGAAGACGGTAACGCTGGTCACGCCCCCGCCACGGCAATCCTGGCTCAGGGTCAGGGTACCGCACCAGCGGCTGCTCCGGAGGCGCCCCAGACTCCCCAGATCCTCGAGGTTCCGCAGGCCAAGCCCGTGTCTGATCTGGCTGGCCAGCTGGACTCCGCACTGCGTTTCGCTCAGGAGCGCATCGCAGCCGATCTCGCTGCCCGCGCTCCCCTCGCTGTGAAACCCGCAGACGGTGCATTCACCTCCCCGTTCGGCATGCGTTGGGGCACCATGCACAAGGGCATCGACATCGCTAACGTCATCGGCACCCCGATCCTCTCCGTGGAGGACGGCACCGTCATCGACGCTGGCCCCGCCTCCGGCTTCGGCCAGTGGGTGCGCGTCAAGCACGATGATGGCACCATCACCGTCTACGGCCACGTTGCCACCATCGACGTCACCGTTGGCCAGCACGTGACCGCTGGTCAGAAGATCGCTGGTATGGGCAACGAGGGCTTCTCCACCGGAACTCACCTGCACTTCGAGGTGCATCCCGGCGGTGGCGAGGCCATCGACCCCGTGCCGTGGCTCGCAGCCCGCAACATCTTCGTCTAAGACGTCGTTACTACCTCTCACAGGCTCCCGCCGTTCCGCGGGGGCCTGTTGTCGTTGCTATAGCTTCTCCATCGGCACGCCCGCCGTCAGCATGAGACGCACCGTACCCTTGGAGCCGAAGTCGATCATGCACGTGGCGAAGGGGCCGTTGTGCCCCACGGATGTGACGGTCCCCAGACCGTACTTATCGTGGTTGACCTTGTCGCCAACCTCGAGCTCCAACGCCTTGGCTTGCCCGCCCCTCGCACCGCCACGACCGGCTGCGCTGCGTGCGGGAGTCCTCTGCGGACTCGGGCGTGACGATCGCGAAGACCCAGAAGCCCCTGTAGACCCGGTAGCCCCAGTAGCTCCCGAGTAGGCAGACGCCGTCCATTCCGAATCCTCCCCACGGCCAGAGCTCCACGAACTACTAAAGCTGGTGCCATCTGCATAGCCACCACCGTAGCTACCGCCATAGGATCCGTGCGAGGGTTCCTCCCGAATCCACTCCACAAGCTCATCGGGCACCTCGGAGAGGAACCGTGAGGGCGGGTTGGTCACCGGTGTGCCCCATCCGCTGCGGGTGATCGCCCGGCTGAGGAACAGCCGCCGCTTCGCACGGGTGATACCCACGTACGCAAGACGGCGTTCCTCGGCGAGCTCCGTGGGGTCCCCCAGAGCGCGCATGTGCGGAAACTGCCCGTCCTCCCAGCCGGTGAGGAAGACCACGGGGAATTCCAGCCCCTTGGCCGTGTGCAGTGTCATGAGGGTGACCATGTCCTGTTCTTCCGCTGGGATTTGGTCAGCATCTGCCACGAGGCTCACGCGCTCGAGGAACGCCTGCAGGCTCCCCAATTCCGCCTCGCCTTCCGCCAGTAGCGCAGCGGTGTTGACTTCCCCGTCGGCGGCCTCACCGGGCATGTCCACGTAGGCCTTGAGGTTCGCGGCTTCTTGCGAGAACTCGTGGCCGACGCTCACCAGCTCGTTGAGGTTGTCCAACCGCGATCCGTCCTGCGGGTCGTTGGACTTTTCCAGTTCCTCCTCGTAGCCCGTGACATCCATGACGGCCTTGACGATCTGCCCGAGGTCCGGCAGCCCTAAGCCGCTGCCGTCGCTGGCCGTCATTTCCGCCTGGTCCATGCGCTCGCGTAGGCCGTCCATCATCTCCAGGAAGCCCGCGATGCCGTTGCGGCCCCGGCCGGAGAGCCGGGCGACCTTTCCCTCAGCGGCGTCCCGCAGCGCACTGGCGAAGGAGATTCCGTGGTTGTCTGCATGCACCGTCACCAACGACAGCGCGCGGTCGCCGATTCCCCGGCGCGGGGTGTTGATGATCCGTCGCAGCGCCACGGCATCCTCGGGGTTGTCGAGCACCTTGAGGTAGGCCACGATGTCTCGGATCTCCTTGCGCTCGTAGAACCGCGTTCCTCCCACTACCTTGTAGGGCAGGCCGGAGCGCACCAGCACGTCTTCCACCGCGCGCGAAGCATTGTTCGTGCGGTACATCACCGCGATATCGCCATAGCGGTAGCCGTGGTTGTCCACGAGATCATCGATCTGCTCGGCGATGAACCGCGCCTCGTCGTGCTCATTGTCGGCGACGTATCCGCCGATGTTGTCGCCGTCGCCGAATTCGGTCCACAGCTTCTTTGGTCGACGCCCCTGGTTGCGATCAATCACCGCGTTTGCAGCGGTAAGGATCGTCTGCGTGGATCGGTAGTTTTGCTCCAGCAGGATCGTGGTGGCATTGGGATAGTCCCGCTCGAATTCCTCGATGTTCCGAATGGTCGCTCCACGGAAGGCATAGATCGACTGATCAGCGTCGCCCACCACACACAGCTCGCCAGCGGTATCGCCCTTGCCCACCAGTGTGGACACGAGTTCATATTGCGCGTGGTTGGTGTCCTGGTACTCATCCACGAGCACGTGGCGGAACCTCCGGCGGTAGTGCTCAGCCACGGCCGGGTTGGTCTTGAGTATGTGAACGACCTCTCCGATGAGGTCATCGAAGTCCACCGCGTTAGCCGCCCGCAACCGCCGTTGGTAGGTGGCGTAGAACTCAGCTACCTGCATTCGGTGGGAATCGGAATTCCCCTGGGCTTCAGCCAGCGCACCCTGCGGGTCGATGAGCTCGTTTTTCCAATTGGAGATCACCGAGAGCACGGCCCGCGGTGCGAATTCCTTGAGATCCGCACCGGCATCCTTGATCACCATGGTGATAAGCCGCTTGGAATCGTCCGAATCGTAGATCGTGAAGTTAGTGTTCAAGCCCTTCACGAGGTGCGCGTTGGCCCGCAGCAAGCGCACGCACATGGAGTGGAAGGTAGACACCCACATCCGCTCAGCGTCCGGCCCCACCAGGTCCGTGACACGCTCGCGCATTTCCGCTGCGGCCTTGTTGGTGAAGGTGATGGCAAGAATCTGCCACGGTGCCACGCCGTGGTCCAGCAGGTAGGCGATGCGGCGGGTCAGCACGCTCGTCTTGCCCGAGCCCGCACCTGCCACGATGAGCAGCGGGCTGCCCATGTGCATCACGGCTTGCTTCTGCTGCGGGTTAAGCCCCTCGAGAATCGCGTCCGTGTGCTCACCCTCATCCCCACGTGGGCTCTCCCCCGCTGCCCGTGCGGGTCGTTGCGCCTCGGCCGCGCGGGAAGCGTTGAAGGCCGCCAGCACGTCCTCGTACCCCTCCGGTGGCAGGTCTTCCGGGGGCGCGTCCTCCATCGGCGGTTCCTCCGGCAGAGGTAGGTCAAACAGGTGATCACTCATCGCGTCCTCGGCCTTCCTTTCGTCTGAACACTTCGCATCGCTTTGCCACAGCCTTCGCGCAGCCTTCCCACATCGCTCCACATATCTTTCCCACGCAGTACAATAACCGCCATGAGCGACAACGAGTTCCGGGTACGCATGCCTTCGGGCACCGACGACCCTCTCTCGGATTCAGAAATCCAATCTTACCGCGAGGAAATCAACCGCCTCGACCGCGTCATTATCGACGCTATCCATCGGCGCAGCGACGTGTCCAAAGCGATCGGCAAGACCCGCCTGGGTTCCGGCGGCACGAAGTTGGTGTATACCCGCGAGGTCGCCATCATCAACCAGTTCCGCCAAGAGTTTGGCCCCGAAGGTGTCGATATCGCCAAGGCTCTGCTTCAGCTCGGGCGCGGTCGGCTCGGCTGAGATTAACTAGGCCGGCAGTGCGAAGCCGGCGCCGATCCCGCCGACCTTATCCATGTCCGCGGCGATAGCGTTCCACGACATCCCGGCGACTGGGGCGTGGATCGGTCCCTGCAGTGGCGTGTGGCAGGAAGGCAGCTGCCCGACCCCGCCGTTGACGATGCCGACGAGTCGGCGATCTTGGTACAACGGGCCACCGGAATCCCCAATGGATCCGCAGATGTGGCTGATGAGGAACGGCTCGGATACACCAAGGAAGGGGCCGCACTTCGTGCCCGTGGTGACACCGGTCTTGCAGAGCTGCTGGAACGGGCCGGGCTGGGCGCCACCGAGCTGGTCGATGGTGACGTTGTTGTAGGTCCGCGTGATCTGCACGTCGTCGTTGAATTCGATCACGCCGTAATCGGGCTCACCGGCGCGCACGAACGTTCCGATCTGGCCCGTGGAGGGAAGGTCGAAGGACGTGACGGGATCCCCAGCTTTGCCGCAGTGCCCGGCGGTGATGCCAACCTTGTGCCCGTCACGGTCGACACCGGTGACGGCAAGGGTGCACACACTTTCGCCAACGATCACAGGAGTGGACGGGCCGACCAGAGCGGTGGGGGCAATGTCCAGCTGTGCCTGGGGTGGCTGCGGCGAGGTGAAATAGTGACCCGGGACGCGGTGGGGGCCAGGCTCGCCCGTGGCGTTGAGAAGATCATCGAGAGGTTTGATCTCGTACGACAGCATCGGGTCAGATGACAAGCTCTGGGCTGTCGCCTGCGGTGCCACCACGGAAGCTGCGACAGTCATTGCGAGACCAACTGCCGCAGCGGCACGGGTTCTGCGAGAAAAGGCGCGAATCATGCGATCCAGACTATCGTTTAGTGGACGGTGACAGATCCGTCGGCAGCCACATCAACCGTGGCGGCGTACGCCGCAGCGAGGTTGATGCGCTGCCAGGAGCCCTCCGGGCCCTGCTTGTCCAGCGGGTAGCCAGCCGGCAGCGCGGTCTGGCGAAGCACCTCAGCGCGCTGGTTGTAGGTGAGGTTCGGGAACTTCGGCAGCAGCAGGTCGGGGGCGGCCTGCGGCACGATCATCGGAGCGTTCTGGTTGTAGACCGGCTTGAGGCCGTGGGTCATGCGCTGGGTGTACTCCGCAACGGCCTGCGAGGTGGTGCGGTAGGGAGTGTCCGTGGCGATGACGTCGGCAAGGGGGCGCCCTGCGCGCCACTGCAGCTCCGCGCGGATCTCGTCGCCGGCCTGGCGGATGGCATCGCGCATCTTCAGGTCGTTCCAGCGATCAGCAGCGGCGGCGGTGCCGGTGATGCGGCCACCGATGACATCGAGCGGGTAGTGCACACCGAGCACCATGCGGTTGTAGCCCGCCTCGGCACCACGGTCGAGGATCTGGGGACCGAGCTCGGGAAGAGCCATGGTCAGCAGCGTGGTTGCCCAGGTGGCCTGGTTGGTGTGACCAGAGGGAAAGGACTTGGAGGTTCCGTAGAGATCGCGTTGCGGGGACTCGTAACGGTTGATGCGATCCGGCGCCACAACGAAGGGACGCTCGTAGCCGAAGTACTCCTTCTCGGCGAAGGTGGAGGAAGCCAGGCCACCAGCACGTGCGGTGTAGCCGCCGCCCAGCAGGAAAGTGGTCTTCGGAAGACGGTTCTCGTTGAGTGCGTCGAGGAAGTATCCGCCCAGTTCCGATCCGAGGGCGTCGGAAAAGGCCTTAAGCACGCCGTCCTTATCGGCCATCGCATCGTTTTGCGCCCGCTGAATTTGGGCCGGGTTGTTCTTGGCCTCATTATTGATCTGCACCACGCGGTCTAGGTTCTCCTGCATGACCTCGGGGTGGTTCGCGCGTAGATCCTCAAACCCGTTGATGGGCTGCCAGTACACGCCGTAATCGTAGGAGCTGATGTCGGAGATGTAGCCGCCCACATAATCGGGGCTGAACGGCTGCGGCACGGGCGCGCCGGGGTGATGCACCGGCGTGGGGTACGTCGGCACAGCCTCGGCACCGGCCACCGGGGGCACGGAAACACCATCGGGGAGTTCGGCAGCAGCAGCGCTGGGGACAACGCTCAGCGACACTGCAGTGGCCGCAACCGCCGCGATAGCTGTTTTTCCGACATTGTTGAGAATTGCCACCGCACAGAGACCTTTCACACAGGAGATGGAGCGCTATTTTTTAGCACAGGAGAAGCCTAGGGACAGATGGTGAACGGCAGGTGAACTGCTCTTGACGTTTACGTGACGAGTCGATGGAAACTGCTCGAAGTATATGTTTCTGCCCAAAACATCCCTCTGGCGTGATTCTATCCCCCTTCAGCGAAATTTTCGCATCTTTCCACGCTCCATCCAGTGTCTTAAAATAAAAGTATGAGTAAAAAGACGTTTCACCAGCGCCCGAACCGTTCGCTCCGCACCTGTGCAGTCGCTGTACTCAGCGCTTCCGTGCTTGCCATTGCTGGATGCTCCACAGAGGAGGCTAAGGACGTCGCCAGCGATGTGTCCAGCGAGGGCAACGCTGCCGCATCAGCTGCAGACTCGGCAGCAACCTCCGCGACGGCCGCCCTTGCCGACGAAGCAACGGGAACGTCCATGACCATCACCCCGTCGCTCGACAAGCCAGTTCAGCCGAACAGTGAGCTGACCGTAAAACTCACCGGACTCAATCCAGACTTGGGCTACTACGTGGGTATCTGCAAGAAGGACACCACAGGCCGCGTTCCCGATTGCACCGGCCAGCGCGGGGATGCCGGCTCTCAGCAGTGGGTCAAGCGCTCCGGCGGCACCGTGGGCATGAAGGAAGACGGCACTGCGGACGTCAAGCTCAAGGCAGTCCCCACGGGCGAGAACGTGGATTGCATGAAAGACAAGTGCGTGGTCAAGCTCTTTGGCGATCACACCGAGAATTTCAAGCCCTACGCCGATCAGGACATCACCTTCGCGCGCTAACAAGCACGCGATTGCCGAGTAAAGTACGCCTCATGCGTATGACTATCGGCGATTTCCTCATCCGGCGGCTCAAGGAAGTCGGCATCACCGAGATCATCGGTGTTCCCGGAGATTTCAACCTCAACTGGCTCGAACAAATTGAGGCGGCAGACGGCATCCGGTTTGTCGGTGCCACCAACGAGCTCAACGCGGCCTACGCCGCCGACGGGTACTCCCGCAGCCGCGGCGTCTCCTGCCTGCTGACGACATATGGCTTGGGCGAGCTCTCCGCACTCAACGGCTTGGCCGGCGCGGCCTGCGAACACATCCCGATGATCTCCATTGCGGGCAGCCCACCGCTGTTTGCCACCGAGAAGCGTTGGCTTCTGCACCACACCCTAGCCGACGGCAACTTCGGCAATATGCTCGAATCCGTGCGCCCCTTCGCGGCGGTCGCCGATCGCATCACCCCGATGAACGCCGTCGACGAAATCGACAGCGCTATCCGCGCCGCCCTCCGAGAAAAGCGCCCCGTCCACCTTCAGCTCCCCTCCGATATCTCCCACCTAGAGATCACCGTTCCCGACGCCCCACTGGATACCTCCCTGGAGCCCTCCGATCCAGCGCAATTGGACGCTGTCTTGGACGCGCTGTTGGAGGAGTTCTCTGCCGCGAAGAACCCCGTTTTGCTCGTTGACCAGGATGCGCAGCGCCACGGGTTCCTCACGCTGTTCGAGCAATTGGTGGACAAGACCCACCTGCCCTACGCGCTGATGTCCTCCGGCAAGGCGCTGCTCAGCGAGCAACATCCGCTGTTCCTTGGGGTGTACAACGGTGCGGCGTCGTGGCCGGGCGTGCAAGAGGCGGTGGAAGGCGCGGATCTGCTGTTCACCTGTACCCCACGGTTTATCGAGGTCAACTCCGGCAGCTTCTCGCAATCCATCAGTGAAGAGCACACCATCGACCTCGGCGATCAGCATGTCAATATCCATGGCACGCACTACGTGGGCCTGGATACCACGCAAGTGCTACGGGAGTTCATCGACCGCGTACCTACGGCGACCGGCGAGATGCCCGCGCCTGCTGACAACGTGCCGGAAGCGGACCCCTTTGAGCCTCATGCCGAAGCAGAGCTGACTCACGCCCGGCTCTGGCCACAGCTCAAGGAGTTTCTCCGAGAGGGCGACACGATCATCACGGAAGCCGGCACGTCAAACATCGGCCTCAGCGCCCAGCGGATGCCCGCCAACGTCACCTACATCAACTCGGCCATCTGGGGCTCGATCGGATACACCCTCCCGGCGCTCATGGGCAGCCAGATGGCCGCCCCCGAAAAACGCCACCTCCTGTTTATCGGTGATGGTTCCTTCCAACTCACCGTCCAGGAATTGTCCACTATCCTCCGCGAACAACAAACGCCGATCGTGTTCCTGCTCAACAACGCGGGTTACACCATCGAACGGTACATCCTGGGCATGGATCGCCAATACAATGACATTGCGAATTGGAAATACTCAGAACTCCCCGCAGTGTTCGCAGCCAACCCCAGTATGGATTCCTATTCCGTGCGGACCGAAGGTGAGCTGGCCGAAGCCCTCGCGGCCATCGAACGGTCAGACAAATCAGACAGGGGCGCCTTCGTGGAACTGCACCTCGACCCGAAGGATGCGCCAGCCGGACTGAAGGCTTTCGGCCCGATGACTGCGGAATTCGACTACGGCCCACGGGGACCTCGAAACCCCTAGAATCCGAGGCTCCCAGGAGCACGAAGAAACCCCTCAATCCTCGAAAAGAGGATTGAGGGGTTCATTGTAGCGGGGGCAGGATTCGAACCTACGACCTCTGGGTTATGAGCCCAGCGAGCTACCGAGCTGCTCCACCCCGCGACGGGTGCATGATCAAGAACATCCGTCCTTGTCAGCGACTCCACTACTGTAACGCACTGCGCTACAGAAGTGAAATCGCCTGGTCAGCGACCACCCGCCGGCCTACCGGCTGCTGGCCACTACCGACTACTGGCCTTCTCCCTGACGGGTCGTCTGCAGCTGCTGCACGGCCTTATCCAGCTCGTCCAGCGCTCGGCCGAAGTCCTCGTAGCTGCCGCTGTTGCGTGCCTGGTTGACCTTGTCCATGGCATCGCGCACGCGCTGCTCCGGAGTGGTATCTCCGGACCCTGCGTTGGACTGGTTATTCGGCTTGGTCGAGGACTGATTACCGTCCTGCTGGCCCTTATTGTCGGTACCCGAGGAGTTGTCCTCCGGCTTCACCACGGATCCATCGGCTTCCTTGATAGAGGTCGCCTGGGCGGCGTCAATACCAACCTGGCTCAGCGCCTCGGCGATCGTCGGGGCGTAGCCAACCTGACCGTTGAAGTACACCAGCACGCGCAGGAGCTTCGGGAATGCGGAGTCCTGCCCGCTGCGCTGGGAGTACACGGGCTCCACGTAGAGGATCTGCCCCTTGCCCACCGGCAGCGTCAGCAGGTTGCCGTTGGTCAGGCGGTTCGTGCCTTCCAGCAGGGTGCGTTCCCGTGCGATGGCGTCCGAGGACATCATCGTGTCCTGCGCCTGCGTCGGGCCCAGGGTCTGGGTTCCGGTCGGCAGCACGCGCACGTACATCTGGCCGTAGGTATTCGGGTCGGACGAGACCGTCATGTGCGCAGCCAAGTACTCGCGGTGCAGACCGCGGAACGGGGTGATGAGCTGGTACTCAGACTTGCCAGTGCGGGGGTTGGCGGCCACCACGTAGTACGGCGGCTGTGCCAGCTCCTGGCGATCCCGCGGAGCGGTCGGGTCGGAGGGCACCGACCAGAACGCATCGTTGGTGAAGAACACGCCGGGGTCAGACACGTGGTACTTCGCGATGAGCTCGCGCTGAACCTTGAACATATCCTCGGGGTACCGGAGGTGGTTCATGAGGTCCGGGCTGATGTCCGACTTCGGCTTCACCACGTCGGGGAATGCTCCCCGCCAGGCCTTGAGCACTGGGTCGCCCTCGTCGAAGGCGTACAGATCCACCGAGCCGTCATAGGAATCCACCACGGCCTTGACCGAGTTGCGGATGTAGCTCACGGAGTCGGTAACCAGTTGGTTCTGATTCACGCCACCGGGATTGATTGCATCCGCGGTGGTGTCGGTCAGCGTCGTGCGCTGAGAGTACGGCAGGTTATCCAACGTGGTGTAGCCATCAACGATCCACTTCACTCGCCCGTCGATCACCACGGGGTATGTCTTTGAATCGGTGGTCAGCCACGGTGCCACCTTGTGCACGCGCTCACGGGGGTCGCGCTCGTACACGATCTTCGAACCTTCACCGATACGGTCGGTCAGCAACATCTTCATGGACTCGAACTGAGCCGAGTACATGACGCGGTTGAAGTAATTCGACACATCCACGCCACCGGTACCGGTGTAGCTGTAGTTCTCGGTGTCGGTGTCGTACTCCACCGGCTCGCCGGACTTGGTTCCCACGATGGCGTAGTCGGAGTTCGGCTGGGTCGAAGACGCAATCACCGGACCGTAGTAGATGCGCGGCTGTTCGAGGTTGACCTTGAGGTCGCCGCCTTCGCTACCGGTCTTGAGCGTCTGCAGGTCGGCGACCGTGTACACGGGGTAGCCACCGCGGGCCGATCCCACGTCGCGGGCGACCTCATCCACCTTGCGGGCCGGAGCAGCAACGAAACCGTTGCCGTGGGTGTACACCGTGTGGCGGTTGATCCAGTCCTTCTGGTTGCCGTCAAGAGTATTCGGGTTGAGCTCACGGGCGGCGACCACGAAGTCGCGCATCTGCCCGTCCACGTTGTACCTATCCACGGCCAGTTCCTTGGGGAAGCCGTAGAAGTTACGCAGTTGCTGTTGCTGGGTGAACGTGGGGCTCAGCACCTCGGGGTCGAGCAGCCGGATGTTGGAAAGCGTCGCGCCGTCGTCGGCCACAGACTTCTTCACCTCGGGGCTCTTCGGCTCGTCACCGGCGCCCCAATCGGGCTTGTACGTCACTTTGTCGTCGCCGATGCCGTAGGAATAGCGCGTTGCCTCGATGTTGCGCGCGATGTACTCGCGTTCCTTTTCCGCGCGGTTCGGGCTCACGCTGAACTGTTCCAGCGCCGCGGGCCATGCCAGGCCAATGGCCAGCGAGGAGCCGACCATGAGGGCCACAGCCAGCGCCGGGATGCGCAGGTCCTTGATGACCACGGTGACAAAGAACATCGCTGCCACGAAGATCGCGATAATCGTCAGCACGATCTTCGCCGGCAGCACCGCGTTGACGTCTGTGTAGCCAGCGCCCGTGAACGTGTCGTGGTTCTTGTTCATGAGACTGTAGCGGTCAAACCAGTAGTCCACGGCCTTGAGCAGCATCCACAGGCCGGCGATGATAACCAGCTGTCGGCGCGCGCCATCCGTGATGGATGCCTTCTCCCCCACGCGCGGATTACCCGTGGTGATCGAGCCGAGCAGGTAGTGCCCCACGCCGTTGACCACGAATGCCACGATGAGCAGCACGCTGAAGGTGGACAGGATGAACTGCAGCATCGGCAGGTTGAACGCGTAGAAGCTCAGGTCCTTGTGGAACTGCGGGTCCTGCACGCCGAAGTTCGATCCGTTGAGGAACATCATCGCGGTGCGCCATGCGGATTGCGCGATGAGCCCGGAGATTGCGCCGACGAACACCGGGATGCCGATGAGGAACGGGCGCAGGTTGCGGCGGATCAGTGGCCGGTATTCCACCAGCGGCGAGGACGATCCGATGGAGTCCAGCTCGTCCGGTCGGGCCCGGTAGGCCATGTAGGCGGCCAGCCAGGAGATCAGGGCCCCGACGAGTGCGAAGACGATGAACAAAACGATGCGCGTCACGATGACGTTGACGAACACCCCTTGATATTGCACACTGCGGAACCAGGCGAAGTCCGTATAGGTGCCCACGATCACGGGCACCAGGAAAAAGGCAGCGACAACGATGGCTGCTATGGTGCCGAGTATTTTGGAGCGCCGGCTGGGTCCGGGCCGGTTCTTCCTGGACGCGGAGCCAGAGGTAGGTGGCGTGGTCATACTCAAAGCTTGTGTCTCTCCTCCGAGGCGGTGATTTCCTCCAGAATACGTACAATTTCGTTCGAGGCATAACCCAGCTTGGGTCCCCAGTTTTTGCCCGCATCCACAGCGTTCACACAGGAGCTTTCGTATGAATCAGTCCGCCAATCAGTCCGTTGATGTTCACGATGTTCGGGTACTCAACGCCGCCCTTCGCGAGGCGGTGGATTTCGTGCACGCGGAGGGGTGGGATAACCCTGCCACCTTGTTTGGTCTGGTTCCCCATGAGCTTGTTGCGGATGTTGTTGTTGATTCCGACGCCCCAACGAACCCCCTTGCCCTCGTGGTCCAAGAGGACTTGCCGGATGACCTTCCCCCGGGATCCGAGGAGCTCGGCAGCTACGTGGCCACGATCCGCTGGCCGGAACCAGTCGTCGGGGCCATCCTGGCTCAAGAGATTGTGTTCGTGAACTCCGCTCCCGGCGCGGATCAGGAGCCGCGGCAGGCCCGCCTGTTCTCCGGGGTGCTTGCGGGTGAGGATGGCTCGGGTGCCGAGCGCACGCTCATTCAGCTGCGCCCCACAGAGCAAGACCTGGAGGATGACCCGTTCGCCCAGGACAAGATCGAACTGCTGGGCGGCGAGGACATCGCACCCGGTGTGGTAGCAACGCTGCGCGCCACGTTCGAGGACGACCGCTAGCCAGCCTGGCAGGTGGAGGCGTTGCCGCCGCTGTTGTAGGTCTTGAGATCGTTGATCGCGTCGCTGAGGCTATCGACCTTGAGCAAGGTGATGCCGTCGACGTCGCCGGTGACGGCCTCCTTGCAGTTTTGATCCGGCACGAGGAAGACGGTGGCTCCGGCGTCCTTGGCCGCGGCGATCTTGTGGGTGATGCCACCAATGGGGCCGACCTTGCCTTCGGCGTCGATAGTTCCGGTGCCTGCCACGAACTTGCCGTCCGTGAGGTTGTCCGGGGAGAGCTTGTCGACGACCGCCATGGAGAACATGAGTCCTGCGGACGGGCCACCGATGTCGGTGAGGTTGTATTTCACTTTGAGGTCGCCGGAGGGTTGCGCCACGGAGGTGACGCCGAGGAAGGCCACGGGTCCCTTGGTGTGCGGTGGGAGCAGCTTCTTGGGGGTTTCCGCCAGCTTGACGGTGAAGGTCTTCTCCCGGGATTGCCGCAGGACGGTGACGGTGATGTCCTCCCCCGGCTTGTGTTCCTGGACGAGCTTGGCCAGATCATCGGGCAGCGTGACCTTCTGGTCATCGATCTTGGTGATGATGTCGTTGACCTTGATGACGTCGGCGGCGGGCGAACCCTCGCGGACGTTGACCACCATCGTTTCGAGGGGGCACTTGAGGTAGTTCATCGCGGAGATCGTCGCGTTGGACTCGGACGCGGCGAAGGCGGCGGCGTTCTGCTCCCGCACCTCTTCCTGGCTCTTACCGCTGGGCAGGACCTGTTCGATGGGCACGAGGGTGTCGTCGGTGGTGAGCCAGCGGGACATGGCCTGGGCGAACGTCATGTTGGTGCGCACGGACACGGTGGTCATGTTGAGGTGGCCCGTCGTCTTATCCGGCTCTTCGCCTTCGATCTGCACCACGGGGCGACCATCGACATCGCCGAGGGTGTTGAACGTCGGCCCCTTCCCCTCCGCCGCGTAGGGAACAGTCAGGTCAATATCCGTTCCGGGGATCCGCGGCATGCCCAGCAGGGAGACGAGGGCGATGACGGGAACCGCTCCGATAACGATGGTGCGATTGCGACGATTCCAAAAACTCACCTGAGCCACATTACCTTCTGACCTTCCAGTTCCTATAGCGAAACCATGAAAGGCCACACGCGCCAACGGGCGGCGCGCACCCAGCCCCGGCGTGTTCGCTATCAGCACACGACTTTCCTGATCGCGGGGGTGAGATCGGCGCACACACCTAGGTACGGTGGTGGCATGAGTAAATTCGGCTTTGGCTCCAACCCCTCGGATGACGATTCCGACGACGATCGTCGCCGCGACCAGAATAACCCCTTCGGATTCTTCTTCGGCCCCGGCGGACAGGGCGGATCCGGTGGCATGGGTGGCTTCGGCGGCATGGGCGGCGGCAACCTGGGAGACATCCTCAACCAGTTCGGCGCCATGATCAGCGGCTTCGGCTCGGACATGAACAGCCCGGACGCCAAGGGGCCTGTGAACTACTCCATGGCCGAGCGCATCGCCCGGCAGCACGTCCAGAACGCTGCTCAGCCCAAGTCCCACGACTCGCAGGCGGTCGCCGAATCCGTCCGACTCGCGGAACTGTGGCTGGACGAGGCCACGACCCTGCCCGCCGGCGCCACGAGCTCGGTGGCTTTCGGCCCCTCGCAGTGGATCGACGAGACGATGGACACGTGGAAGCGCGTGGTGACCCCACTCGCGGACAAGTTGGGCGACGCCGCCCTGAGCGGCATGCCCGAAGAAATCCGTTCCCAGCTCGGCCCGCTCGCCGGGATGGCCAAGCAGATCAACGCCGTGAACTTCAGCATGCAGTTGGGAGCCACCCTCGGTGAGCTCGCGAAGTCGGTCGTCATCTCCACGCAGTGGGGTGTTCCGCTGGCCAGCGGCAACACCGCCGCCGTGGCCACGGGTCACCTCGATGACATGGCGAAGAAGCTGGGCTGTGAAAAGCGCGAGGCGCTGATCTACCTGTGCGCCCGCGAAGCCGCGCACCATCGCCTGTTCCAGCACGTCCCGTGGCTGGTGGAGCGCCTCATTCTCGACGTCGAAGAGTTTGCGGTGGGCCTCACGTTGGACGATTCCGGGCTGCAGGAGGCCCTCGGCCAGTTGAACCCGGAGGCAATGAACGATCCCGCCAAGATGCAGGAGATCATGGCCGGCCTGCAGAACGAGGACTTGAAGCCCAAGGTTGTCTCCTCCAACGCGCACGCCCGCGAGCGCTTGGAAACCAGCCTGTCCCTCGTTGAGGGTTGGGTGGACTACGTGGTCGGCTCCGCCCTGGATTCCCGCATCCCGGAGGCCGCGATGATCAACGCGGCGTGGTCATCGTTCCGTAACAACGGCAGCCCCGCCATGGATGCGCTGACCGATGCCGTGGGCATCAGCTTCACCGCGCCCAAGGCCGATGAGGCCGCGGACCTGTGGCGCAAGCTCAACGATGCGGTGGGCCTCGACAAGCGCGACGCAGTGTGGGATCACCCGGACTTCCTGCCCGTGGCAGAGGACCTGGATAATCCGGCAGCGTTCATCGGTCACATCGCCTTCGATGAGGACGAGATGAAGGATTTCAACCCCATCAGCGAGATCGAAAAGCTCGAGCGGGAGCTCAACAATAAGAACGACGAGTCTGACAAGGACGAAAAGGACGAAAAGGACGATGGCGACGATGGGGACGGCAAGAAAGACGGCCCCACCGCCTAACTAGTTCCCGCGATCAAACCCCCACCGCCGGTAGGCTTCCAGGTAGCCCTGGGCCCGCTGGAGGTCGGGGGCTTTCGCTTCCCAGCTGCGGAACTCCTTGCCGTGATCCGGAATGAACGTGTGCACCAGCTCGTGGATCAGCACCGAGTCGAGCACATACTCCGGTACCAGCTGTAGCCGGTGCGACACCCGAATCTTCGAGGTGGACGGCGTGCAGCTGGCCCAGCGTGTGGTCATGTTCGTCACCCACACGACCTCCCCCACCGTCGCCTTCGATTGCAGATACCGGCGGTTGAGGAACTCCGCCCGTTTCCGCAGATCCTCATTGTCCCCAGCCGCGGCACCCCAGGCCTTGCCGTTGCGCTTTCGCAGCCGCTCGATCATGTCCACGGCAAGTTCCGCGAGGTGATCCTGCGACATCGCTTTCGGGGCGAGCACCACGTAGGTCTCGCCCTCCTGTCGCACGCTCACGGTCTTCTTCCGGCGTGCTGACAACCTCACGTCGAGGTCGACCTGCTCCCCGAGGCGGCGTGACACCTGCGAGGCCAACTTGTCAAGGTTCATCATGTCACCGCTCATGCTACTTGCTTGACCTGCGCCTCCGCTAGATCATCGCTAAGCTGGCAGCCACACAGAACATTCACGCAACGTGGGGGCGTTGCGAACCAGTTCGAGGGGGAACGTCTCATGATCTATCTGCCAGCGCACACGGCTGTCATGGCCCGGCCCGGCGTGGGCATCCAATTCGGGGTTCTCCCCGCGCACGCCCGCATCCTTCCGCTGCCGCCGAAGGTCAACACGGGCATCGTCATGGCGCTATTTCACCAGGCTCGCAGCCCCATGGAGCAGGACACGCTGGTCACCCGACTGGTGGGGTGTGGGTTGGGGCGGACGGTGGCGTCGGACATGGTGGAAGAACTCGTGCGGGCGGGGATCCTGCGAGCCGCCTACACCGGCTCCGCCGAGGTCAACCTGCTCAGCACCGGCGTGGCCGAGGAGCTGCTGCGGGCCGAGCTCACTCGCCGGCACATTCCCAGCCGCACGATCACCAGCGCGCGCGACGCCCACCGCAGGCTCGCCGTGCTCCCCGGAATGGTCTTCCCACCTGCGAATATTCAACAGGGTCTCATGGAGCGGCAAGCCGTGCATTACCCCACCGGCGTGGTCGATGGAATGCTCGTGTGCGGCCCGCTCATCGTCCCCGGGCACACCCCATGCCTGGCGTGCGTCGATCACGGGTACTACCTCACCGACGATGGTTGGCGTGGCATCAGGATGCAGGCGGCCGCCCGCCCGCTCGCCGAGGACATGCCGCTGGTTCGCGCGTTGGGCGTGGTCACGGCGGGGCTCGTCGCCGAGCACCTGCTGCCGTGGTGGAATTCCGGCCCTCGGTTCGACGCCATACCGGGCATCCTCGCCGAGCGGCGCGTCATGGACCTTTCGGGCGGCGTAGTGCACCGGCACAAGGCGGTGGCGGATTCACGGTGCTACTCCTGCCACAGCGTGCGCGTTCTCTACGCGTAGTTGCTGGTGATGGCGATGATGTCCTCGCCGAACTGCTCCACCTTGACCGGGCCGATGCCGGGGATGGAGACGAGCTGCGCGGCGGTAGTCGGGACTTTTTCGGTGATGGCGCGCAAGGTGGCGTCCGTGAGGATGACGTAGGCCGGCACGTTCATCTCCTTGGACAGGTCCGTGCGCCATTGCCGCAGTTCGGTCAGCATGACGTGATCCGTTTCGGGCGCGTGCTCCCCGCAGCGCCCGAGGATCTTTAGCTCTGGGCTGCCCAGGCGGGCGCCGCAGACCACGCAGGCGTTCTTCGGCGCGCCCGTGGAGGCCGCGCGGCTGCGCCGGGAGCCGTCTCGCGAGTCGTCCTCGCCGGGGACGAGGCCGTCAAGGAAGCGGGTGCGGCGCCGGTTGGCCTTACCGCCGGGTTCGGCGGCCAGCGGCCAGGAAAGGTACAGGTGCTCGCGGGCGCGGGTGATGCCCACGTAGAACAGGCGGCGCTCCTCCTCGATGGCATCGGCGGCACCGGCACCCTTGAGTGCGTAGCGGATGGGCAGGGATCCTTCGGTGAGGCCGACGAGGAACACGGCGTCCCACTCCAGGCCCTTGGCAGCGTGGATGGTCACGAGGGTCACGCCGTTGATGCGCGGCGGGTTCTTGGATTCCGTGCGTTCTTTGAGCATGCCCATGACGGTGCGCAGTGAGATGCCCACGGTGGAGGTGGAGACGATCTCCTCCACGAGGCCCATGAGGGCGCGCAGGGATTGCCAGCGCGCGCGTTCCTGGGCGCCCGTCGGCTCGGTGGTGGTGAGGCCGACGGGGATGAGTGCGGCGCGGACGGCAGGCACCACGTCGTCTGGCTCGGGGTCGAAGCGCTGGGCGGCCTGATAGATCGCGGCGAGGCCCTCGCGGATTTCCCGGCGCTCGAAGAACTCGGTGCCGCCCTTGATCTGGTAGCCGATGCCTTCCTGCTCCAGGGCGTATTCCAGCGGGGCCGAGTCGGCGTTGATGCGGTAGAGCACGGCGATTTCGCTGGGGCTGGTGCCCTGGTTGATGAGCTTTTTGATCTGCTTGGCTACGCCGACGGCTTCCGCCGTGGCATCGGGGTACTCGGTAAACACCGGTTCGGGACCGGTGGGGCGCTGGCCCTCGAGCTTCAGCTTTGTTCCTGCCGCCCGCCCGGTGGCCTTGGCGATGACCTTGTTCGCGAGGGTGACGACCTGCGGGGTGGAGCGGTAGTCGCGGTGCAGGCGCACGGTGGTGGATTCCGGAAAGCGGCTGGTGAAGCCGAGGAGGTAGTCGGGGGTGGCGCCGTTGAAGCTGTAGATGGTCTGGTTGGCGTCGCCCACCACGGTGAGGTCGTCGCGCTCCCCCAGCCACGCATCGAGGACGCGCTGTTGCAGCGGGGTGACGTCCTGGTACTCGTCTACGACGAAGCTGCGGTAGCGCGAGCGGAACTCGTCCGCGATGCCGGGGTTGGTCTCGATGGCCGCGGCGGTGTGGAGGAGGATGTCGGCGAAGTCGAGGATGATCCCCTGCGGGGTGTTTTTCAGCGCCTCGTAGTTGTTGAAGACTTCGACGAATTTCCTGGGGTCCACGGGGCAGTCTCGGCGGCGGGGTTCCACCAGCGCGGGGTAGTCCTCCGGGGAGACCATGGAGGATTTTGCCCAGTCGATCTCGCCCAGGAGGTCCTTGAGCATCGTGGTTCCGGCATCCACTCCGGCTCCGCGGGCAGCGCGGGCCACGAGGGGGAACGGGCGGTCGAGGATCTGCTTTGGTATTGATCCTGCGTAGGCGGACCAGAAGTAGTTGAGCTGGCCGAGGGCGGCGGCGTGGAAAGTCTTGGCCTGCACCTTGGGGATGTTCATGAGCATGAGGCGCTCGCGCAGCTCGGCGGCGGCGCGCTTGGTGAACGTCACGGCGAGGATGTGGGCAGGATTGATGAACCCACCGTTCACGAGGTGTGCGATGCGGTGGGTGATGGTGCGGGTCTTGCCTGTTCCAGCGCCCGCGATAATGCTGACGGGACCGCGCGGTGCGGTCGCCGCTCGGAGCTGTTCTGGGTCGAGTCCTTCGAGGGGCTGTGTCGCCTGTGTCACAGAGCCACAGAGTCCTTTCTGACGTGTTTAGCGTGTTTTGCCGAGCTGGTGAACCTTCAAGCGCTGGGAACGCCGCTTAGCTGATCTGTTCCTGGGGCCCAGTATTGGAACGGACGTAGAGGATGCGGTCGCCGGGCTCCACGGTCTCGGCTTCCGAGGAGTCGATGCGGTAGAGCTCGCCGGAGCGAACCACTCCCAGCACCACGTCCTCCAGCACGCGGGGGTTGCCGCCCACCTCTTCTTCGAGGACGATGCGCTCAGCAATTGAGAAGCCTTCGTCTGGGCTGAGCAGGTCTTCCATCATTTCGGTCACGGATGGGGTGACGGTCGCTAGGCCCATGAGTCGGCCTGCGGTTTCTGAGGACACCACCACGGAGTCGGCGCCGGATTGGCGCAGGAGGTGGGAGTTATCGGACTCGCGGACGCTGGCCACGATGGTGGCGGACGGGGCGATCTCGCGCACGGATAGTGTCACGAGCACGGCGGTATCGTCCTGGTTTGGCGCCACGACCACCGCGCGAGCGCGGTTGACCCCGGCGAGTTTGAGCACGTCAGAGCGGGTGGCGGTGCCGTGCACGGTCACCAGCCCCTTGGCGCTGGCTTGGTCGAGCACTCCCCGGTCCGTGTCGATGACGACGATCTGGGAGGGCGATACGCCGTCCGCCAGCAAGGCCGTGATGGCGGAGCGCCCCTTGGTGCCGTAGCCGATCACGATGGTGTGGTTGCGCATGTTCTTCCTCCAGCGCCGGATCATGAGGGTCTTGCGGGATTCCTCGGTGAGGACGGACAGCGTGGTGCCGACCAACAGGATCAGGAACAGGATCCTGGCTGGGGTTACCACAACGGTGTTGATGAGCCTGGTGTGCTGCGTGATGGGGGCGATGTCGCCGTAGCCGGTGGTCGATAGCGACACGGCCGCGTAGTAGATGGAGTCCAGCAGCGTGTCCATGTTGGAGTAGCCATCCCGGTCCACGTAGGCCAGGATCGCCACAATGAACACGAGGATGAAGGAGTAGAACATCCTCCGGATGATCAGCCACCACGGGCTTTGCACCTGCGTGTTGGGAATCTGGACAACGTTCAGAAGGGCGTGAGGTGGGAGCTCATCCACCTCATCGTCTGCGCGAACGCGATCGCGCATCCTATCCCGCATTTACTTGCTCTCCCTTTCGCCCAGGATCTCCTCTAATTCCTCCGCTGTGGGTAGTGTACGCGGTTCGAACGTTTCGTTAAACGCAACGTAGTGGAAGGCCGCTCGAACGTTGTCCACCGGCACCTCCACCCCGAGCCGGTGGCTGAGGACCTTGGCCCACGCGAGCCGGTACACGGCCAGCTGCATAGTCGCGGCTTCGAGTTCCTTGCCCACGGGCTTGCGGCCGGTCTTCCAGTCCACGATCATCCAGCCGTCGCGGGGGTCATCGGAGAAGTGGAACACCGCGTCAATGCGGCCTTCGAACACGCGCCCGCCCAGGGTGACGGAGTAGGCTCCCTCCACCTTGTCGGGCTGCCGGTCGGCCCACTCCGATTGGAGGAATGCGTCCTTAAGCCGTTGCAGCTGCGGATCCTGATAGGTCGCGTCGGCCGCTCCGGGCAATTGCTCGTCGTCCAACAGGGAGACGTGGTCATACCGCTGCTCAACCCAGTTGTGGAAGGCCGTTCCGCGTTTTGCGAATGGTTTGGGTTCGAGCGGCACGGGCCGCCTCTTGCGCTTGGCGAACTCCTGCTCGTTGGCCCGCAGGGCAACCATCTCGGTGGCGGTCAGCCTCACGTCGAGGTTCACGTCCACGGTCGCTCGGGTGCTCTGGTCGAGCTCGTGCAGCAGCAGTTCGGTCTCTTCGTCCCAGGCCTGCGCCTGCGTGGGTGTGGCCTTATTATCCGAGTTATCCGAGTTATCCGACGCCGCTACGCCTGCATCACCCAGAGCCTTCTCCTCGGATGCGTCGGGAATGAGGCGTTCAACAATATCCCTGGCTTCGTCCGCTCCTGGTAGCCGCTCGAGGGCGTGGCCACGCGGCCAGAAGGCCTCCCCGGCGAAGGCATCCTCGATCTCACGGGCTTCCCTGTCCTCTTGGTAGTCCAGGCGCCGCCCGTTGACCTCCGGGGTGGGCAGCATGAGCGAGTGCTCGCGCGGCAGTGGGTCCTTCTCCCATTCCTTGTCCAGCTTGGCGTAGGTTTTGCCGAGCTCCGACCAGTGTGCGATGCCCTGCCCGTCGCGGTTCTGCTCCAGGTAGTTGCGCATGAGCACGAAGCACACCGCAGGGTCAACGCCCTTCTTTCCGGTGGAAAACGCCGAACCGGATACCAACAAGACCCGCTCGGTACGGGTGATGGCCACGTAGAAGACACGGTCCGATTCCTTGGCCCGAAATTGCTTGAGCTCGTGGACGAACTCCTTGACCGCAGTCGTGTGTTTGCTCCGGTCTTCCACCCCCGAGATGTCGAGCACCGGCATCGGGGCGGAGTGCTCGTCCGGCTCAGCGTCTCCACGTAGTTCGGTGGGCAGCTGATCGGCAGCGCTGACCCACGTGCTGTCCCGCGCGTTGACCTGCATCGCATCTTCATACTGGTTGCGGTTGGCGTGCGGTACCGCCACGATGTCCCATTCCAAGCCCTTGGCCTTGTGCACGGTGAGGATCTGCACCGTATTGGTCTTGGCGACCACTTCCCCGGGTTCCAGGCCGGACTCTTGGTCGTGTGCGGCTCGGAGGTACTCCACCAGGGCAGTGGGGCTTGCCGAAGAGATCTCCGAAAACTCGCGGACGATGGTGGCGAACTTGTCGAGGTGGCTCGTGCCTAATCCAGCGGAGGGGTCGCGGTACCAGCGGGTGAGCACCTCGGTGCGCACGCCCATCATGCGTTCAATGTCCGAGATGAGATCCGGTAGCGGCTTGGACAGTGAATTGCGGCGTAGGTGCCCCAGTTCCGCGGAGAGTTGAGAGATGCGTTCGGCACCGTTCTCACTCATTCCCATGTCGCGGGCGTCGGAGACATCGGCGAGGGCGTCGGCAAGCCCCACCCCGATCTCGCTGTCATCCGGGATGAGCTTAAGAACCTGGTCCACGAGGTGATCGGGGTAGCCTTCGAGGCCGTACTCCTGAATCTTCTCCTCCCGCCGCTCGTTGTCTATCGCAGAATCGGCAGCAGAGTCAGCTGAACCAGAGGAGTCCTCAGCCTGTCCATGGGAGCCTCGCGCCGCGACTTGTTCGGCGCGCTTGGCGAGAATCATCAGGTCAGCCGCGCCGATGTTCCACCGCGGCCCGGTGAGCAATCGCAGCAACGCGACGTCGTCGGAAGGGTCCACAAGAACGCGCAACGCTGCGTACACATCGGCTACTTCAGGCAGATCCAGCAGGCCCGGCCCGGCCGTCATTTCGGCGGGCACTCCGCGTTCACGAAGCTTCTCGAAGATCGGCACCGCCTGCTTGTTCTTGCGAATGAGCACGGCGGCCGAGAACGGCTTGATGGTGCTGGGGTCGGTGGCGGCCTTGCGCTGATTGTCGTAGTCCTGCCACAGCTGCTGCAGATTGTCGGCGAGCCAGGTGAGTTCTTCGTCTTCTTCGTCAAAGAACGCGAGCGACACCTCCCCGTCACCGGCACCGGGTCGGGGTTCGAGGGGTTGCACCATGCGCCGGCCCTCCATGGACCAGCCGGAGACCTCGTTCGCCAGGTTCAGCACTCCTGCGGGGTTGCGCCAGGATGTCGTGAGCTGAAGCTTGTCGGCCTCGCAACCGGTGGAGCTGCGGAAGTCCTGCCGGAACTTCTCCAGGTTGGAGGCCGTCGCGCCACGGAATTGGTAAATGGACTGCATGGGGTCACCCACCGCGGTGACCGACAGCGCATCATCCTGCCCGTCGCCGAACAGCCCCCGAAGCAGAACGCGCTGGGCATGCCCGGTGTCCTGATACTCGTCGAGCAGCACCACCCGGAAACGGCGGCGCTGCTGCTCTCCGACCATGGGCTGGCGGGTCACCACGTCTGCGGCCAGCGACATCTGCTGTCCGAAGGTCATCAGGTTTCGATCCTCTAGGGCCTTGCGGTAAGCCTCCACAAGACCAACGAGCTGCACGCGTGCTTGTTGGACGTCCATGAACTTCACGTGGTCATTCGTGAATTCCGTTCGTGCTCGCGACGATCGTGGCAGGTTCTCGAGGTTATCCTTTGCCGCCAGCGAGGCCGCAACGACTTCCTCGGACGAGGCTAAGTGGTTATCCATTTCGGAGGCGAGCTTCCGCAGACGCTCGATCAGGGTCGCTTGGGAAATCCCCAGCGACATCTCGCCGGTGTAATTGCGCACCACGTCCCGGGCGAGCATCCACTGTTCGGCGTCGCTGATCAGCCGCCCGGTCGGCTCGATGGGAATGAGCAGTCCGTATTCCCGGACGATATCGCCTGCGTAGGAATCGTACGTGGACACCGTGGGGGCGATGGTCGCCAGCGCTGCCCGGCGCGGATCCGAGGCAGACAGAGTGTCCATGAATGCGCTCTGCGCCAGCGTCTCCAACCTCCCGCGGACGCGTTCACGCAGCTCAGCAGCGGCCTTGCGGGTAAACGTGAGGCCCAGCACCTGCTCGGGCAGCACAAAGCCGTTGGCCACGAGCCACACCACGCGCGCCGCCATCGTTTCGGTCTTGCCGGCGCCTGCACCGGCCACCACGAGGAACGCCCCGTTGGCCGGCGCGCTGATCACGGCCGCTTGCTGGTCGGTCGGCGCGTACTGCTGCCCGAGGAGCTGGGACAGCTCGGCGGGTGAAATCACCGGCGCATCGGGGGCCGCGTAGGGGCGGTGGTTCATCGGGATGTCCTTGTGTGTCATCGTGGTCGCCATTTACACGACCTGCTTTCCCTCGGGCTGTGCCGGGCACAGCAGTCTTACGGAACAGTGTTGGCAGTGGTCCCCGGGCAGAGCGGGGAAGACGGGCCCGGCAGCGTGGGGAGCCAGCTGCAGGACGCGCTGCCGGAACTGCTCGGTGGTGTCCTCGCTTCGCGCCCCTTGCTGGCGAATGGTGATGGCCTTGCTCTTGTAGCGCGGGTACACCAGCGCCGCCCCGGCCGCGTGACCGCGGTGAGGATCCATGGTGACGAGGAATTGGTATGCCTCTAGCTGCGGGCTGTTCTCGGCCGTCTCCCCGCTCACGGCAGTGGCACCAGTCTTGAAGTCGTAGACATACGTGTCCGCCGTCTCCGTCTGCTCCCCATCACCGCCGCTGGTGGTCATGAGGTCGATCCGGCCACCGAGCATCACGGTGATGCCATCGTCGGTCTCACCGACACAACCGGTGAGCTTCTGTTCCGTTTCCAGGGTCGTGGATCCGTCTTGCAGGGAGGTGATGAAGCCGTGCAGTTTGTCGATGCCCTCGCGCCACTCATCCTGCAGCTGCGTGAGCTTCCACTCGGGTTCCTCGCTGATCGCCGCCAACGCGGTCGACATCAACGAGTGCGCATCATCCACGCTCAATCCGTCCACGATGGCCTCCGCGATGGCGTGGACCAGGATGCCGATCCGCATCGGCTCCGTATCCTCGGCAACTCCGCCCTGGTTTTCCAGGAAGGTCCGCAGGGGGCATTCCTCGAGCGACTCGAGCCTCGAGGGGCTCAGCCAAATCTGGTTTTCACGGATAATGGGGCGTTCGCAGCTCGGATCGGCACTCCCCCACCACTGGTCCGGCGCGGCTCCGTACACCCCTGCTGCGGCCAGTTTGGCCAAATTGCGCGCGGCGGCCTGCCGCTCGTGCCCGGGACGAGCGGTGTCCATCACCGCATCCCGAAGTTCGGCGATGAGTGGTTCCACCGCGAGCACTCGCGGCAGGTGGTCGCGGTGGTCGGATCGCTCCGCGTCGTCAGGCTCGGCGCTGTCGCCGTTGATCGACGCCACCACGGGCGCAACGTCCTTCAGGAATCTCGAGGGCACCAGGGCTTCCTCCCCGGAGCTGCTTACGTAGGCCAAGAGAGTCTTATCCGTGGCGCGACTGATTGCTAGCAGGAACAACCGCCGTTCCTCGTGCACGGCATCGGCCATGCGCGAGATGGGCGTCCCCGGTTCGATTCCCCGGTCCACGAGATCGACGAGCTCGAGCTGCCCGAACAATCCTCCGACCGTCGGGCCGGCCGGCCAGCTGTCTTCCTGCAATCCGGTGACCACCACGAATCGCCACTGCCGACCGGCGGCGGCGTGTGCCGGGAGAATCTCCACGGCGTGGGGAACCTCGCCGCGGCGGTCGCGCCCGCCGGTGGGCAGCTCCTGGCTGCGCACTTCTCGCACCAGGCTTGAGACTCCTGCCTGGGGATTTCGTTCCGCGAAGTCTCCGGCGAGGTCAAATAGGTTCATGACCGCATCGAGGTCCTGGTCCGCCTGTGCGCCCAGCGTGCCGCCGCGTAGGGCGTGCGCCTGCAGGCGGGTGGATAGCTGCGTGGCCTGCCAGATCTTCCACAACACCATTTCCGAGCTCAACCGCTCCCGCACGGCCTCGCGACCCGCAGTGAGCACGGCTTGGAGGCGTTCCACCACGGTGATCTCGCGGGGACCGAAGAACTCCGCGACCCACTCGTAGCCGCTCGGGTCCACGAGGTAATCCGCGAGCAGGTCCGCTGCCTGCGGCGGGCGCCCATCGTCGCGCTGGGGCAGTGTCCTCCCCTCGGCACGGGCGCGTCGTATCGCCCGGGCGACTGCCCGCTGCACCCGTCGCACCATCACCGGATCGGCGCCACCCACAGGGCTTTCCAGGAGGTCTTGGACCTCCGCAGCCGTGAGACTGCGGTAGCTCGCTTCAACGGCTAGCAGCAGTGTCTTCACCAGTGGTTGCTCGGCCAGGACCACCGCGGTGGGATCGATGGTCACGGGAACGTCGTGGTTCATGAGCACCCGCCGGAGCGCTGGGATGTCGCCTGTGCTGCGAACGATCACAGCGATGTCTTCCCAAGCCACGCCGTCGTGAAGATGTGCGCGGCGGATTGCATCGGCGATCTGCAGGTGCCGAGCGGTGAGGGTGGCGGCCTCGGTCATCTCAATGCTGGGGCTCTGCTCGTGCTCGCTGCCGCGCAGCGGCACCCGCGTGCTGCTGGCCGGCAGCTCCGCCCGCACGGCGTTAACGGCCTCCGCCGTCTCCGGCGCCAGTCGGTGCGAGGCGCTGAGCACCACCCGGTAATCATCGTGTGCAGCGTGGCGGTCAAGGAAGTCCTCGCTCGCGCCACGGAAGTGGAACACGCACTGGTCGGGATCGCCCGCGATGAGAGTGCGCACGCCCGGCACCATGAACGATTCGATGAATGCGGCGCTGGCAGGATCCAAGTTGTGCGCGTCATCCACAAGGATGAGCTTCACCTTGGCGCGCTGGTCCTCGACAATGCGCTGCCCCTCGGGGCTGTCGAGTGCCGCAAGGGTGGCATGCAAAAGCTCGGAGGCATTGAGGTTGTCTGCCACACCGAGGCGCTGTACCTGGTTGAACTCCTCCAGGAAGTGCCCGGCTGCCTGCCACATCGGGCGGTGAAAACGCTCTCCATAATCCACCAAGTCCTTAGCGGAGACGTTGCGCTCCGTTGCGCGCAAAATAAAGTCGCGCAGTTGGCGAGCAAACCCCACATAGCTCAGAGCGGGGACCACGTTCTCCGGCCAGTACCGGTTACCGTCTTGCGCGGTACCAAGCAATAACTCGCGGATCGCCATGTCGTGTTCGGCACCCGTCATCAATCGCGGGGACGACTCCCCAGCGGCCGCGCGGATGGCCCGATAGAAGGCGAACGCCCACGAGTGGACGGAGCGCACCACAGAACCCGTGCTGGCGTAATCATCGTCGCCCGCCAAGCGCGCGAAGATCTGCGCCCGCATCGCCGCCGCAGCGTCCTTGGACGGAGCGAAGAACATGATGCTGTCGGCGGAACCTCCCGCCACGATGTGGCGCACAGCGGCCTCCACAAGCACAGTTGATTTGCCGGTGCCGGGGCCACCGAGGACCGCGTAGGGGCGCTCGTAATCAATTTCCCGAGCACCTTCGACAAGCGCCTCCACGAGACCCGAGAACTGGGGAACATCTCCCCTACTTACCGCGGGCGTCCGAACGAGCCGCACCTGTGGATCCAGGGTGCTACCAACGCGCTTGTCTAGGGCGCTTTTCACGGCATCGGCTTCCTCACGCTGTGCATCCACTGAGTTCGGCTGGTTCGTCGCAGTCATGGTTCTAGTGTGTCATGTCAATGAGACACCGTCCCGCGGATCGTCCGCAGGTGTTCGATTTCTGCGGATTTTTACCCGCGTTCGGTGCCTGAGCCACCCGAGTCATCTGCGCCATCCCCGGCATCAGCGCTATCGCCGCCTGCACCAGCCTCAGCGGCATCGTCCGCCTCCCCAACGGACTCATCCCCAGCGCCCGCAGCTTCAATCCGCGCGGCCACCACGTCGGCCACACGCGCCAGGCCCTGCCACGCCCGGGGATTGGAATTGGGAAGCATCGCGTGCAGGAACAACCGATACAGCACGGCGCGCAGGGCCAGCTGGTCGGCGTCGGGAATATGCGACCACCGATCCAGCATGGCATCCGGTGCATTGCCCCAGGCCATGGTGTCCACGATGAGCAGCGCGACCGTCCAGCCGGTCGGGTGCCATGCCGGAACGAAGTCCGTGACAATCGGGTCCGCAGTGCCGTCAAACATCGTGCAGCCGGCCATGTCCGCGTGGACAAGCTGGTCGGCGTCGTCAATCGGCTGGCGCAGCTCCACCATCTCGGCAGCCTTGGCCAACGCCCGCCCCACGTCCTCGCGTGGCACGGATTCCGGATCGAGGGCCGGGGATACCCAGCGCGTAGGGTCGTCGTCGAAGGCAGCCGCGTCGGCTGCTGCGTAGATGTCGGCTTCCGTCCACCGCCCACTCAGCGCGGGCGGGCGCAAGAAATCAGGGCGCCGCTCCCCACGTAGGGCCTCGTTGAGGCGCAGTGCCGCAGCCGCCATCTCATCGAATCGTGGGGCAGGGTGTCCGGAGATGAACGTCCGGGCGCGCCACCCGCTCACACTGAAGCGGCCATCGGAGGAATAGATCGGTCGCGAGACCGACACTCCCGCCGGCCGCATCTTCGACATGATGGAGGCAACCCACGCCGCCCGCCCCGGCTCATCGGCCCGAGAAATGACGGCCCGGTCGCAGCGCCACCCGTGGCTCCATTCCTCGCCGAGTTGCACGGCCTTGGCACCGGGCACCTGAAAACCGGCCAGAATGTGGGCGGGTGGCGCATCGGTCAAAAAGCCAGTGGGGCGAGACGAACGGACACTCATGGCTGTCTACTATCGCTGATCGTTCGGCCGATTGGAGGGAGACACACCGGCCTCCTGCGCCTCGCGCTGACCGTTGCCATTGCCCGCCCCATACGGGAACACCCATGAGTTCGGGCGGCAGGTGAGGTCGTTGTCGGCGTAGGACTCCTCCGGGTTGATGTCGTACAGCTGCTTGTTGTTCAAGCTCAAGGTCTGCTGCATCATGATCGGTGCCAGCGCCCCTGCCTTCTCACAGGGCTGGTGCGCCGCGTAGCCGATGCCGTGACCCACCTCGTGGTTCACCATGTACTGGCGGTAGGCCCCGATGTCCCCATCGAAGGGCGAAGCGCCCCGGATCCACCGAGACTCGTTGAGCACCACGCGGTTGCCGATCGGCATGTAGCAGCTGGTCTCCATCTGGTAGGAGTTACCGCACACCTCGTGCGTGGTCTGGGTGGAACTCAGCTGAATGCGCAGATCGGGCTTTTCCTTCGAATCCGCAGCGATGTGCCGGAAGGAAAACCGGGGGTCACCGATCCACGATTTCGGGTTCGCCAGCGTGGCATCAACCACCGAAGCGAACGCATCGTCGCCGCCGAACTGCCCCGGGTTGATGCCCTCTTCCACCTCGATGACGTAGGTGTATTCCTCTTTACCCTTGCCCACCTTCGGGCCGGGCGCGCCCACGGTGCGGTACTTGCCGGTTCCCTTACTGGTGAACGGCCCGCCTGGAGGCAGCTCGCCGATTTTGAGGTGCGAATAGTCGCCCTTGGGCGTGGGGCTGTCGCTGCGCTGCGGCGCGTCAGAGTTGCCCGCAGCAGCCGGTGTTGCGGTGTTATCCGCGGTCGCGTCGGAATCCCCGAGCCCCCGCAGCAGCGTGGTGAGCACCAGCAGCGTGACCACGGCAATCGCGCCGGCCATCACCAAGGTGCCCCGGCTCCAGCCACCGCCACCGCTACCATTCGCGCTGCTTCGCCGACGCCGCCCCTGGTATCCCCGCCCGCCTGAGTACGGATCACGGCCACGCGAAGAAGCGCCCTCTCTGCTCGGTGGCAGGGGGCGCCGCGATACCCGAGGGGCCTCGTGCTTGCCGTTGTCGGAGCGTCGGTTCGTGGCCATGAAGTGCTCTATGTACCTTGCGTCGGGGAAAACTCTCGAACGTGCTTAGCGGATGAAGCCCACGGAGTGCTTCGTCTCCGGGCCCACCTCAACGTAGGCCACCTCGGAACGCACCAGGATGTAGCGAGAGCCCTTGGCCCCCTCCAGCACGGTGGTGGCGTGATCGTCGGTCTGGCTCAGAAATTCTTCCAGCTGGCGCACGATCTCGTCCTGGCTCTTGCCATCACCTTGTTCGGTGTTCTCGGTGCTAATGACGAGCTCACGAGTACTACGCGCAAAGCCAATTTTGATCTGCATGAGAGGCGCTACCTGTCCTTTACTTTTCAGAGTGCAGTAATGTGACCATCATAGCTGTAATTACCGACCGTGACGGAAAGGCGGTTGCACGTGGCCCACGGCGCTCATGATCCTCAGGGCTCCTCGGCGGGGGCTCCCCCGACATTCGCTGAGCTGGGTGTAGCTGCGGAAATCGTCGATGCGCTGGCGGAAAAGGACATCCTTCGTCCCTTCGCCATCCAGGAGTACGCGGTGCCGATCGCCCTCGGCGGACAGGATCTCATCGGCCAGGCTCGCACGGGTATGGGCAAAACTCTCGGTTTCGGCATCCCCGTTGTTGATCGGGTTTTCGACGACGCCACAGTCTCCGCACCCAACGGCACGCCACGGGCCCTCGTGGTGGTACCCACCCGGGAACTTTGCCTGCAGGTTACCGACGACATCGCACTGGCAGCGCGCTATGCCACAGTCCCGGTCGATCCCAACGCCCCGGGCGTGCATACTCCTGAGGGCTCCGGCGAGAAAACCCGTCCGCTGTCGGTGCTCTCCACCTACGGCGGCGTGGGCTTCGACAGGCAAGTGGAGGCCACCCGCGCGGGCGTGGACATCATCGTGGGCACCCCCGGCCGGCTGCTGGATCTTTCCCGCCAGAAGCTCCTCGATCTCTCGACAGTCGAGATCGTGGTGCTCGATGAGGCCGACGAGATGCTGGCCCAAGGATTCCTCGAGGATGTGCAGGACATCCTGGCTCTAACAAACCCGCAGCGGCAGACGATGCTGTTTTCCGCAACGATGCCCGGCCCCATCCTCGCTTTGACCCGCACGTTCATGAACCACCCGGTGATGATCCAGGCCGATAACGCGGCCACGGAGGCCACGCACTCCACCACCACGCAGATCGCCTTCCAGTCGCACAAGATGGATCGCATGTCCGCTTTGTCGCGCATCCTGCAATCCCCCGGGCGTGGGCGCACCATCGTATTTGCGCGAACCAAGCGGCAAGCAGCAACGGTGGCCCAGGACCTCGCGGCCCTCGGGTTTAAGGTCGGCGCAGTGCACGGCGACATGAAACAGCCCGATCGTGAAATCTCGCTCAACGAGTTCCGCACCGGCTCGATCGACATCATGGTGGCCACGGACGTTGCGGCGCGCGGCATCGACGTGGACGATGTCACCCACGTCATCAACTACCAGGTCCCCGACGACGAGCGCACCTACGTGCACCGCATTGGCCGCACGGGCCGCGCTGGGCACACGGGAACCGCCGTGAGCCTCGTCGGCTGGGACGAAGTGCAGCGCTGGAACGCCATCGACGATGCGCTGAACCTTAACCTTGCCAATCCCCCGCAGTGGTTCTCCTCGAGCCCGGAGTTCCTTGACCGCTTCGACCTGCCGGAGGACATCACCGATCGGGTGGGACCGCGCCGGCACGTCCGCGGCGCGCAATCCGCCACCGCCCCCGCACGAAAGCGCCCACCCCGGTGAGCAAGCACCACCGCAGCCTCTTCCAGCCCCCGGAGCGTCGCACGCGCGCGGATCTCGCGGTCACTGCGGCAATCGCGATCGGTGCCGTGGGCCTTGGCCTCGCCACATGGTGGGGATCGGACGCCCGCGATGCGGACCTGCAGGTCTACTCCCCCAGGACCCAGTGGTCAGACAACGTCTCGGCCAGCGCCCAGCCGATGCCGACTGCGGTCGAACAGGCCTGGTCAGCCCCCACGAAGACCCGTGGGTTGTTGGTGGATGCTCGGGGTGGCGTCGGGATAGAAAAGGCCGACGGGACGTTTGAGATGCTCGACGCCGACAGCGGCACCCCGCTCTGGTCCTACCACCGGTCCGAGGCGTTGTGCGCGGCCGCCATCGTGTGGGACCAAGCCAACCTCGTGTACGAGGGACCGAAGGGCTGCGGCCAAGCGGTGAGCATCAAGGCCGCGACCGGCGAGTACGAGGCGACCCGCGACGCGCTCGCGCCCCAATCAGTGGACGTGTTCCACAGCCGGGACAAATTGGGGCTTATCTCCCCGAAGACCGTGGAGCTGTGGCGCTCGGATCTGGTGCGGACCGTGATCGTTGGTAACCAGGAAGCACCCGCGAAGCCTAACCTGCAGGAGCACCCGGAGTGCACGTTCACCTCGGCACTAACCCGCACGTCGCTGCTCGCGACCGCCCAGACCTGCCCGGGCCAGGAAAAGAAGCTCGTGCGTCTGCTCAAGACGGTCCCGAAGGAATCCGATCAACCGGAGAAAATCCACGAATTCACCGTGCCCGCCGGCAGCGAACTGGTGGCCATTGGCCAGCAAGCGGCGGTGATCTACATTCCCGGCAACGGCCAACCCGCACGGGACCCCGCCGATAACCTCGGCGCGCGCTTCCAGGTGCTCAACAAGGACGGCACGTTCCAGCAGTATCCGGCACAGGTCGCCCCACCCTTGCAGCCGACCCCCGGTGGCCCGGAGGGGATCTACGAGCCGCAGACCGCCGACCTGGCACACAATATGACCTGGTTCGACGGCGCACGGCTCGTGGCCTTCAAGCCCGGCTCGATGGAGCCAGATTATGTGGTGGAGGGCGCCTTGGGCACGGGTGCGTCGATGGGCCAGCGGCTGCTCGTACCCACGGCGGAGGGTATCGCGGTGGTGAACTGGACTACGGGCAAGACCGAGCGAACCATTCCGGTGGATCGCGGCGGCTACGCAGGCCCGGTGACACTGCGCGTTGCCGGAAAGACCCTTGTGGAGCAGCGCGGGGAGCAGATCGTGGCGCTCCGAGCAATCGCGTAAGGCCGCGCGGTGGTGGTGCGGTGGTCTAGGATGATCCGGGTGGACCTTCTAGTCATCTCCAACCTCAATTCGACCAGCATCACGGAGCGTTCGATGCGCCGGGTCATTCCCACGCTGGTATCGATACCCGGGGTGCACGTGACCGCGCATTTCACGCAGTACAAGGGCCACGCGCAGGAGCTCGCGGCCCAGGCGAAGAAAGATGGCCGCGACGTGGTGGTGGTCATCGGCGGTGATGGCACCGTCAACGAGGCCATCAATGGGCTCGTGGACGCGGAAGCGACGCCCGGAGCAGAATCGGATACCGCATCAGATTCAGAGCACATGCCCCTGCTGGGCGTGGTGCCCACGGGATCCGCGAATGTGTTTGCCCGCGCGCTCGGGTTCTCGGCCACGCCCCGGCATGCCGTAGAGCAGCTCGCCGAGGCCATCAAGCAACGTTCGGTGCGCCGCGTGGCGCTGGGAACGTGGAAGGTGCCGGAGTCCACCGAGGGCAAGCGCCGCTTCTTCGTGGTTAATGCCGGGTTTGGCCTGGACGCAGACGTGATCCGCTACATGGAGGAATACCGCTCGGACGGCAGCGCGGCCACGCCATTGCAGTACATGATCGCGTCGCTGAAAATGTGGGCACAGCTGCTGCGCTATCCGCCGAAGATTGCGGTCTCGGCGCGCAATAGCTCCGATTCGTTGGAGCTGACGGACATGCCGGTGGTGTTTGTTTCACACTCGGATCCGTGGACGTATCTGGGCCCTTTCCCTGTGCGAACCAACCCGGGGTGTGGTTTCGATGACGGTCTGGGATTGTACGCACTGCGCAATACTGTGGGGGTGCGGCCGCTACTGGCGATCATGAGCCTGTTGTTCCCCTCGCTGCGGAGAGTTTCCTCCTCGCAATTTGTGAGCTTCGCGGGGGCGAGCACGGCACGGTTGGCGCTGAAGCATTCCGATTCCGAAGACGATCCGATTCGCGGGTTCCAGGTGGACGGCGAATATGTGGACCTTGAGGAGTATGGCGGAGATCCGGAGCATCCGCAGGTGGAGCTGGGGGTATATCCGGAGGGCATTGAGCTTCTTGCCCCGGTCGCGGTGCCAACCCGGCGTTTCCGACGCCGCCGCTAGCCACCAAGTTAGGTTCCCCTAATTCATAACGTGGCAGGGTAAAGCTGACACAACACTTTCACCAAATCGTTTTTGTGTGACGTTCGTCACTTTTTTCCCCTAGGTCTAGCGCGATTCCCAGAATCGTGCCATTATCGTCCAAGTAACCGCTAAGGGACCGGCAGGTTAACACAATCTAAACGGCCCCTTAACCTTGACGAGAAGCTGCCGCTTGATTTCCTGCGGGAATAAGCCCACCACGTCGTCAACCACCACGCTCACCAGCTGCATCCTCTGGCGCATGCCATTTTCTCACCTCGAATTCGAGGTTGGGTCTTGTGCGCTCGAAAAACGGGTGACAGCCGGCCCCAGGGTGGATTTACGTGACAAGCAACTGCCAGAACATCGCTGCACTGCGCCCAGCACTGCGCGTGGAAAGACGATGTTCGCACCGACTGAACCGATTAACTCGACTGACTTACCACTAGAAGGGACCCCACCATGGATTGGCGCCACAAGGCAATTTGCCGCGACGAAGACCCCGAACTGTTCTTCCCCGTCGGAAACTCCGGCCCGGCCCTGGCTCAGATCGCCCAGGCCAAGCTGGTCTGCAACCGCTGCCCCGTTTCTCGCGAGTGCCTGAGCTGGGCTATCGAGTCCGGCCAGGACGCCGGCGTGTGGGGTGGCATGGCTGAAGACGAGCGCCGCGCACTGAAGCGTCGCAACAACCGCGGCCGTCGCACCCGCACCCGCGTGACTGTCTAAGGACAACTCAACCACTTTCACGACGCTTCAACCGCGCCCCGCACACCACGGGGCGCGGTTTTCGCAATTGTTTCCCTTGACCGTTAGACTAAAGCGGTTAAAAGATGTCCCCCACCCACCCAAAGGAGCTGCAATGAGCAAGCGTGGCCGCAAGCGCAAGGACCGTCGCAAGAAGAAGGCTAACCACGGTCGTCGCCCCAACGCTTAAGCGTTGACCAGGTACCAGCAAAGCCCCATCACCACTGGCTCGATTCCAGTGATGATGGGGCTTTGTTCGCTAGCGCGCTAGCCGCGCTCCACTCGGTACTGCACCCGGAGTTGCCGCGTGATTCTCGTGCGCAGCTCCACGGGCGCCTGCTGGGAACAACAGCTGCGCAGCAACTGCCGCACCTGCTGCTCGATTCCCAGCTGCTGCAGGCATGCCGGGCATGCATCCGCGTGGGCCTGTAGTTTCGCACGAGCCTCCGGCGATCCCCCGCCGTCGACATATTCATAGAGTGCGTCTAACAGGTCCTCGCAGCGGACCTTCGAGACGTTTTTTGGATCTTCTAGCATCGCGTTGACCTATCCTTTCTGTCCGCTGTCTGCTGTTGCGACCGGTTGAGCCTTCTTCTGTGCCGGTTTCTTCGCCGTGGAACGCCCCGGCTGCGCGCCCAAGCCCGTGTCAATGCCGTGCTCGGCTGCCACGTCCTTGAGCTTGGCTCGCAGTTGCTTGCGCCCGCGGTGCAGCCGACTCATCACGGTGCCGATGGGCGTGTCCATGATCTCGGCGATTTCCTTGTACGGCAGGCCCTCGACATCCGCGTAGTAGACCACCATGCGGTAGTCCTCGCCCAGGCTCATGAGCGCATCCTGGATACGCTGGTCCGGGATGTGCCGCAGCGCTTCGACCTCGGCGGATTCCAGGCCCACCGAGTCGTGCTTGGCCGTTTCGGCCTGCTGCCAATCGGTCATGTCTTCGGCGCTGGATTCCGCCGGGCGGCGCTGTGCCTTGCGGTAGTTGTTGATGTACGTGTTGGTGAGGATGCGATACATCCACGCCTTGAGGTTGGTCCCTGGCTTGTAGCTTCCGAAGGCTTGGTAGGCCTTCATGTACACGTCTTGAACCAGGTCCTGCGCGTCCGCGGGGTTGCGGGTCATCCGCAGCGCTGCACCATACATTTGGTCCAGCAGCGGCAGCGCTTCTGCTTCGAACCTGGCCAACAGTTGCGCGTCGCTATCGTTGCTGCGCTTGGGTGTGGGAGCCATGGTCTCCTCTCTACGGGTGGGTCCTACTCGGTTCCAACGGGTGATCCCGCCAGCTTATTCCAGAAGCGCGGGGCTATTGTTCGCCACGTTGCCCACCGCTGTGCTGACCTTCCGGCTGGTGAGCGTTCGGGTCGCCTCCATATTCGACGCCGCAACGAACCCCTTCCGTTCAGCATCCGGTGCGTCGGACAGCCAGAAATCCATTTCGTCTCCCACGAGGATGCGTGGCATGCGGTGGTGGAGCCACTGCAGATCAGGCAGCGCCTCCGTGGTGATGATCGTGCCGTACAGTACCCCGTCGATGGCTGTGCAAAGGCCCGCCATGAACAGCGGCGAGCCGTCCTTGTTGGCGGTGAACCAGGGCTGCTTGCGGGTGCCATCCTTGGTCCATTCGTACCAACCGTCCATGGGGAAAGCGCACGGGAGGGAACCGGCGAACAGGGGTTTGTCGTAGGCCGTTTCCCCGCGGGCATTAAACACGGTTTTTGGTGGATAGCCCCAGGTTGCGGGGCCGATGGTGGGCACGTCTTTGAACGTGCGCACGATGGGCACCACGTGGGTGGGGGCCACATTATAATTTGGTTTCGGTGCGCCCCGGTCGGCGCCGACTGTGTTCACTTGTTCGGCGTGAGTGCGGCTTTTTATGGCCGCGATGATCTGTTCCGGGGCGGAGAATAATACGTATCGGCCACACATAGTGATCCATTATCCCCCTGTGATAGCCCTGTGATCGCCTTTGCGGTCGCACAAGTGACAGAATAGGAAGCATGACTGAACTACTTTGGCCTGCCCCAGTGGTCGCTGAGCCCGTAGAGGCGTCGGTATCGATACCTGGCTCGAAGTCCATCACCAATCGGGCTTTGATTCTGGCAGCGTTGGCCGATGGGCCATCGACGATCCACGATGCGCTAATCAGCCGTGATACGGAGCTGATGATGCAGGCGCTGCGTGCTTTGGGCACGCAGGTCAGGGAGGACGGCACCCAGATCCATGTGGTCCCGGCCGATGAGCTGCACGGCGGCCAGATCGATTGTGGCCTCGCCGGCACGGTGATGCGGTTCATGCCTCCTGTGGCGGCGCTGGCGAAGGGAACGGTGGAGTTCGATGGCGATCCGCAGGCGCGGCGCCGCCCGATGGCCACCACGCTGGATTCCTTGCGTGCGCTGGGGGCGGATGTGGAGGTCTCCACGGAATCGAACCCGCAGGGGCTGCCGTTCCTCGTGCGCGGCACGGGTTCGATTAAGGGCGGGGCGGTAACGATCGACGCTTCCGCATCCTCGCAGTTCGTCAGCGGTTTGCTGTTGGCAGCGGCCCGCTTCGACGAGGGGGTGCATGTGGTGCACGAGGGCAACGCGTTGCCCAGCCAGCCACATGTGGAGATGACCGTGGCGATGCTGCGCGAGGCCGGGGTGCTGGTGGATACCTCCTTTAATTCGTGGACGATCCACCCCAGCAGCATCAAGGCTCGTGACTGGCGGGTGGAACCGGACTTGTCCAATGCCACGCCGTTCATGGCCGCCGCGGCTGTCACTGCGGGCACGGTGCGGGTGGAGAATTGGCCGCAGTCCACTACTCAGCCCGGTGACCAGTTCCGCCAGATTCTGCAGGATATGGGCGCGGACGTGGAGTTCGATGCACACACCAACGAGCTCATCGTGCGCGGAAACAAGTCGCTGCAGGGCGTGACGTGGGACATGCACGATATCGGCGAGCTGACCCCCACCGTCGCGGCAGTGGCCGCGCTAGCGAAGACACGCAGCCACCTATACGGCATTGCTCACCTGCGTGGGCACGAGACGGACCGGCTGCAGGCCCTCGCGGATAACATCAACGCTCTCGGCGGCAACGTCACCCAGACGGACGATGGGCTGATCATCGAGCCCGTTCCCCTAGAGGGCGGCCGCTGGGCATCGTACGCTGATCACCGCATGGCAACCGCAGGCGCCATCCTGGGCCTGCGCGTCCATGGCATCGAGGTCGAGGATATCGACACCACAGCTAAGACCCTGCCTGGATTCCGTCGCCGCTGGGCGCAGTTCCTGGGCCAGGAGCGGTAGCGCCTATGGCTCGAGGACGCGGCAACTGGGACGAATCAGACATTAAGGTGCGGCCGGGCAAGGGCTCGCGCCCGCGCACCAAGGAGCGCCCCAAGCACAAAGACGCCCGCTTCGGCATGGTTGTCTCAAAGGACCGGGGGCGCTGGGGTGTGGTGCTCGACGACGCGGATGGCGGCACCCAGGTGACGTGCATGCGCGCCCGCGAGATGGGCCGCACCCCCGTGGTCGTGGGCGACCGCGTGGGCGTCGTGGGCGATACCTCAGGGCGCAAGGACACGTTGGCGCGCATCGTCAAACTGGAAGAGCGCAGCAGCGTGCTGCGCCGTACGGCGGACGACACGGATGCCTACGAGCGCGTCGTCGTCGCGAACGCCGACTATCTTCTGATCGTCACCGCCGTGGCCGATCCCCCGCCCCGGGCCGGGTTCGTGGAGCGTGCCCTCATCGCCGCGTTCGTCGGCGGGCTCACTCCGCTGGTCTGTCTCACGAAATCAGACCTCGCCGATCCGCAGTCCTTCGCCGCAGAATTCAGCGACCTCGACGTGAAGGTGCTCCTCACTGGTGTGGACAACCCCCTCGAGGATCTCAACGAGTACATTACCGATCACGTCAGCGCCCTCGTGGGACACTCCGGCGTCGGCAAGTCCACGCTGGTCAACCGCTTGGTGCCCGACGCCGACCGTGCGACGGGGGAAGTGAGCGGCGTCGGAAAAGGTCGGCACACATCAACACAATCGGTGGCGCTACGGTTGCCCGAGGGCGGCTGGATCATCGACACCCCCGGTATCCGGAGCTTCGGGCTGGCACACGTGGAGCCGGACACGATCATCGACGTGTTCGAGGATCTCCGCGAGGTCGCCGAGGATTGCCCGCGCGGCTGCACGCACATGGGCCCGCCCGCAGATCCGGAGTGCAAGCTCGACACCCTCGAAGGTGCGTCCGCCCGCCGCGTCACGGCCGTGCGCAAGCTCCTGGAGGCGCTACGCAGCAACAATGAGTGGGAGATGTAACACAACACCCATCTCGTTTTTTATCCAAAACAACCACATGCCCCGCCTCTGTTCGCTACGTTCCTGGTACCTGACGTTTACTAATTGGGAATGGAGGCGACCGTGGCGACCACCACTGAGCACCCGGAAAGCATTAAGAAGTGGAAGGTCATTGGCCCAGGCCTCGTTGCCGCTGCCACCGGCGTGGGCGCCGGAGACCTCGTTGCCACCCTCATCGCCGGTCAACGCTACGGATACGCCCTGCTGTGGGCGGCCATCGTGGGCGCGATTATGAAGATCTGCTCGTAGAGGGCGTAGGCCGCTACAGCCTCTCCACCGGTCACACCATTTACACCGGCTGGCGCAAGCTCGGGCCATGGACGTCCTGGTACTTCGCCCCCTACATCGTCATCTGGGGCTTCGTCTATGGTGCCGCGGCTATGTCCGCCACAGCCATGCCGCTCGCAGCACTCTTTCCCGCCATCGATCTCAAGGTCTGGGCCATCCTCACTGGACTACTGGGATTCGTCCTCACTTGGGTGGGGCGCTACTCTTTCTTCGAAAAGCTCATCGCCGTCCTCGTGGGCATCATGTTCCTCACCGTCGTCGGCATCGCCACACTATCCCTGAGCCACTTCCCCGAGATCATCGGTGGACTCGTTCCACGGGTTCCCCACAGCGCCGGTGTCTACGTCCTGAGCTTGGCCGGCGGTGTGGGCGGCACAATCACCCTGGCCGCCTACGGCTACTGGTGCCGCGAAAAGGGCTGGCGCTCCCCCGCGTGGATGCGCGTCATGCGCCTCGACAACTCCGTGGCCTACATCGTCACCGGAATCTTCGTTGTCGCCATGCTCATCCTGGGAGCTGACCTCCTTTACAGCAGCAACATCGCGTTGGAAAAGGGGGATAAAGCCCTCCTCGGGCTTTCCAACGTGCTCGCCGACCGCTACGGGCAGACCATCGGAAACATCTTCCTCATCGGATTCTGGGCCGCAGCATTCTCCAGCGTTCTCGGCGTATGGAACGGTGTATCCCTCATGTTTGCGGACTACATTGGCCACCTCAAGAAACTGCCGGAAAACGACGAGTCCACCCGCGTGGGCGGGCGCTACTACAAGTGGTACCTCATCTGGTTGACCTTCCCGCCCATGATCCTGCTGTTCATGAACAAGCCCGTTGCCATCGTATTGCTGTACGGGGTGCTCGGGGCCCTCTTCATGCCCTTCCTCGGTTTCACGCTGCTCCTTCTCCTCAACACCAAAGCAACTCCCAAGGAATGGCGCAACGGATGGTTCGCAAACCTCATGATGGCTGTCATCTCGTTGGCGTACGTAGCCATCTGCGTCAACGAGATCATCAAGCTCTTCTAGACCCCTCACATGAGGTCAACGAGGAACGGGAGCTCCTTCGCGTCGTACCAACTCATTAGGTTGTCTTCGCAATCCCCCAGCGCCATCTCCGCGTCTTCGTCACCCAAGTCAGCGGCGTCGATGACCTCCATTGCCGCTCGAGTGGCCTCTTCAGCTGCGGCGTCGTCCACATGAATAGCGGCGAGCTGCTTGACCGTGAACACGGGAGGATCCAGGCGCACCACGGACTCCCCATCTTCCGGGGCGTAGTTAATCGCGGAATCATCCAGGTCCACACTGATGACCACTCGGCGGTGCGGGAAGCTCTGCTCGTCCCCGATGGTGAGCAGGCGCAGCGATGCTCGCGCGGCATCCAGAAACGCCGTGTATGCCAGCTCCTCTTCGTCCCCGCCGGTGTAAAACTCACGCACCGCCGGGGTGAGGGCGAAGCCCACGCCCGAGCGAGCCGGGTGCTGCCCCTCCTCAGCGAGGGTCTTGAGCATGTCGAACGTTGCCGGGATGTAGACGCGCATGGGTTAGAACTCCCCCTCGAGGCCGAACAGGCCCGTGATCTCCACGACCGCGCGATCGAACTGCTGGTAGTACACGCCGATGAGACCGGCATCCACGGCACCGCGCACGTTAACGATGGAATCGTCGACGAGCACCAGGTCGTTCTGCGGTAGATCCAGCTTCTCCGCGGTAATGGCAAAGACTTCCTCACTGGGCTTTTCCGCCCCCACCTCGCCGGAGAGCACCACGGTGTCCACGTAGCCGTTTTCCTGCCACTGCCGGATCGGCGCGGCACCCTCCCCCCCGGGGTCGTTGGACAAGATGGCGGTGGAAATACCCTCCGCCCGCGCAGCGGTCAACAGCTTCCGCCAGCGGCGACGGTCTTCCTCCGCGCCATCCAAAACACCGCAATAATCTACAACTAGTCCACGCATGCTTACATTCTGGCATAATTATCCACGCAAGGGGATAAGCACCATCAAGGGGAAATGGGGACGGCTCAGCCGTGATAACACAAGACACTCATGCACCGACGCACACCACTGGATTCGTATACCTGCGAACGCCTGCCGCGCCGCGGGAAGAAACAGACGCAGCCGCCACCGTGCGGCTCCCGGCGCGGATCGCCACCAACCCGCCGCCGCAGGCCCCGCCCCAGCTGCGCGCTCTGGTACAGATCTGGGTGGAGGCACTCGATGGGCGCAGACCCGTGGAAAGCCTGCGCCGCGGCCCGTTCACCGCAGAAGTCATCGACCACTTGCGGTCGCGAGTGTCGGAATGGCAAATGCGGGGAACCGTAGCGGCGTCGATACTCAAAAGCGTGCACCTACAGCCCTGCGAAGTCGGCAAGATCCGCTTCACCGCCACGATCGAAGCGGGCGAGCGCGTGCGAGCCATCAGCGGGAGCCTGCAGAAGCTGCGGGTGCGGCCCACCCGCGCGCTGCACGAGCTGCACATAGGAAAACCCGCCAAGCGGGAATACCGCTGGCGGGTCGATAGCATGCTGCTTATTTAACCACCGGTGATGGTGCGGGTCGGGCGGTCCGTGGCCACACCCTCGTGGTGGGCAGCGGGGTCCTCGACGGAGATCTGGCCCGCCTGCTCGAGCTGCTTGCGCACGAGGAACAGCTGGCGGACGGTCTCCTCCTTGATGCCGTCCTTCATGCGGTTGAACATGTCGCCGCCCTCGCGCTGGTACTCAACCAGCGGATCGCGCTGAGCCATGGCGCGCAGACCGATGCCCTTCTCGAGGTAATCCATCTCATAGAGGTGCTCGCGCCACTTCTGGTCCACGACGTTGAGCAGCGCTGCGCGTTCCATGCCGCGCATCTGCTTTTCGCCTCCGACGGAGATCACGGCGTCTTCGAGCTTGTCGTACTGGGCGTTGGCGTCCTTGAGCAGGGCGTCGAGCAACTGGGAGCTGCTGAGCTCGCCCGGCTGGCCGTACTCGCTACCCTCCACGAGGGACTCGTGGGTGAAGGTGGGGCCGTACAGGGAATCCAGCGCGTTCCACAGCTGGTCGAGGTCCCAGTCCTCCACGTAGCCCTCGCGGGTGGCGCCATCGACGTATGCCTCGATGGTGTCCTCCAGCATGTTGCGGATCTGCTGCCCCACGTCCTCACCCTCGAGGATCTGGCGGCGCTCGCCGTAGATCACCTTGCGCTGCTGGTTGAGCACCTCGTCGTACTTCAGCACGTTCTTGCGCATCTCGAAGTTCGCGGCCTCCACCTGAGACTGCGCGCCCTTGATGGCGTTGGTGACCATCTTGGAGTCGATGGCTTCGTGGTCCGGGATGTTGAGGCGCGTCATCATCGCTTCCATGGTCTGGCCCACGAAACGGACGATGAGGTCGTCACGCATAGACAGGTAGAAGCGGGTCTCACCCGGGTCACCCTGACGGGCGGAACGGCCGCGCAGCTGGTTGTCGATGCGGCGCGACTCGTGGCGCTCGGTGCCGAGCACGTAGAGGCCACCGGCCTCGATGACCTTCTCGGCTTCCTCCTTGGATGCGGCGCGGACCTTCTCGATCTCGTCGTCCCACGCTGCCTCGTAGGCCTCTGGGTCCTCCACGGGATCCAGGCCGCGCTCGCGCAGGTTGATGTCCGCGATGATGTCTGGGTTGCCGCCCAGCACGATGTCCGTACCACGGCCGGCCATGTTGGTCGCCACGGTCACGGCGCCGAGGCGTCCGGCCTGGGCCACGATCTCGGCTTCCTTCTCGTGGAACTTCGCGTTGAGCACGTTGTGCTTGATGCCCCGGCGCTGCAGCAGGCGGGAAAGGTACTCGGAGCGCTCCACGGAGGTGGTACCGACCAGCACGGGCTGGCCCTTCTCCACACGCTCGGCGATGTCATCGGCCACGGCCTCGAACTTCGCTTCCTGAGTCTTGTAGATCAGGTCCACGTTGTCCTTGCGCTGGTTGGTCTTGTTCGTCGGGATCGCGGCGACATCCAGCTTGTAGGTGTTCTTCAGCTCGGAGGCCTCGGTCTCGGCGGTACCGGTCATGCCGGCTAGCTTGTCGTAGAGGCGGAAGTAGTTCTGCAGCGTAACGGTGGCGAGGGTCTGGTTCTCGTTCTTGATCTCCACCCCTTCCTTGGCCTCAATGGCCTGGTGGATGCCCTCGTTGTAGCGGCGACCATCAAGGATGCGGCCGGTGAACTCGTCGACGATGATGACCTCACCGTTGCGCACGATGTAGTCCTTATCGCGGGTGAACAGCTCCTTCGCCTTGATGGAGTTGTTGAGGTAGCTCACCAGCTGAGAGTGCTCAGGCGCGTAGAGGTTTTCGATGCCGAGCTGATCCTCGACGTATTCCACACCCTCTTCCTTGACGCCAACAGTCTTCTTCCGCTCGTCAATTTCATAGTGGATGTCACGGGTCATCTTCGGGGCGATGCGCGCGAAGGCTTCGAACCAGCGGCTGGAGCCGGCGACGGGGCCGGAGATGATGAGCGGGGTACGTGCCTCGTCGATGAGGATGGAGTCGACCTCGTCGATGATGGCGTAATTGTGGCCACGCTGCACGAGGTCATCGAGGGAGTGGGCCATGTTATCGCGGAGGTAATCGAAGCCGAACTCGTTGTTCGTGCCGTAGGTGATGTCCGCGTTGTAGGCCTCGCGGCGCTCGTCGGGGCGCTTGTTGTTGAGGATCACGTCCGTGCTGAGCCCCAGGAAGCGATGCACGCGGCCCATCCACTCCGCGTCGCGCTTGGCAAGGTAGTCGTTGACAGTAACCACGTGCACGCCCTTACCGGAAAGGGCGTTGAGGTAGGCGGGGAGCACGCAGGTCAGGGTCTTGCCCTCACCAGTTTTCATCTCGGCCACGTAGCCGAAGTGCAGGCCGGCACCGCCCATGATCTGGACCTTGTAGTGCTTCTGGCCAAGCACGCGCCACGATGCCTCGCGGGCGGTGGCGAAGGCTTCGAGCAGGATGTCGTCGAGGTCCTCGCCGTCTTCTTGGACTCGCTTCTTGAACTCGTCGGTCTTGGCCTTGAGTTCCTCGTCCGTGAGCTTCGAGTACTCGTCCTCGAGATCGATGACCTGGTCGGCGATCTTTTCGAGACGCTTTACTGCGCGGCCTTCACCGAGTCGGAGAAGCTTGGAAAGTCCTAGCACGTTGCTGCCTGTCCTTTTTCTTGGGATCTGTCGTGTATCTCGGCGCGCTCGGGTAGACGAGCGTCACCTATCGCTTCGACTATCCTACCCGCAACCGGTGAGAGGGAACCACTAGCGCATAGAGAAAACCGGCGACCTCCACTGCGTGGAACTCGCCGGCTGGGCTTGCGCTAGCCCTTCTTAACCTTCGATGTCATGCACTTCCTTGAGTGCAATGAGGCCGTAGTCGTAGGCGTGGCGGCGGTAGACCACGGATGGCAGGTCGGTTTCTTCGTTAATGAACAGGAAGAAATCGTGGCCCACCAGCTCCATCTCGCTCAGAGCCTCATCCACGCTCATCGGGGTGGCCTTGTGCACCTTGCGGCGCACGACCTGGCCGGGCTTGAACTGATCCTCGTAGGGATCCACGTCGAAGGGGCCGGGCTGCTTCTGATCCTCGTGGGCTTCCTCCACGAGCACGGCGGAGGCCTCGCCCATGGACAGCGGTGCGCGGTGGCCGGAGCGGGCGATCTTGCGGCGAGCCTTCACCTTGCGCAGGGAACGCTCCATGCGGCCGAGGGCAACTTCCAGCGCAGCGTAGAAGGAATCTTCCTTCGCTTCTGCGCGGGCAATGTGACCCTTACCGGTAGCGGTGATCTGAATGCGATCGGACTCATCCGAGCGGCGAGGGTTGGGCTCGTGCTTGAGCTCCACGTGGAAGTAGTTCAGGGTCGGATCCAGGCGCTCAATCTTCGCGAGCTTCGCGTTGACGCGCTCAGCGAAGTGGTCTGGTACCTCAACGTTGCGTCCGGTGATTTCCACCTGAGCTTCGGGGGCGGCAACTTCCTCTTGCGCGCCGGCGGACGTGTTGTTGACGGTCGACATTCTCAACCTCCCGGGTGTTGTTCACCGGTGCGGGATGAGCCGGATTACTCACCTTGTCCCGGTGATCGTTCCACCTCGAGTTTACCTTCAACTTTTTCGCCGGGGGCGAGCCTGCCCATATCCAACGCGATCGTTCAGCAATCTCCCAGGAATGCTCCACCAAACCCGAGGTCATCTCCACCCCCTTTTGCCCCACCCCTACGCCCCGGCGATGGCGAGGGCCACCGAGACGCGCACCCCGTGGGCCGCCAGAGCGAGCGCCGACTGGGTGATGGTCGCCCCAGTCGTGCACACATCATCCACCACAACCACGTGCTGCTCCCCCGCCCGCCGCACGGATTCCACGGACTTCGAGTTCACCCTGACCGCCGCAGCTACGTTCTCCCGCCGCTGGCCGCGCCCCAGCCCCACGGAGTCACGGCTCCCCTCGGCCAAGTGCAGGCACGGCGCCACCTGCACCAAGGGGAATTTTCGGCTCACCTCGCGGGCCATCGCCGTGACGATATCCCCGCCGCGCGCCCGCGCCGCGCTGGCTCGGGTGGGTGCTGGCACAAGGATGACGGGAGCCAGCCGCGGGTGCGCGATCAATCCCCGCCCCGCCACCGACTCCAACCCGGCGGCAAGCATCCTGCCTCCCACGACCGCAGCCGCCCCGCGCAACCGTTCTTTGGCCGCAATGATCAGCGACCTCCGCGCTCCTCCGTAGGCTCCTGCCGTGTACACGGGCACCAACGAGGTTGGCGGGTTCCACCTCTGCCACGGCTCCGCCAGATCCAGCGCGCAGTCGTCGCAGACCTCCCGCCTCGCCAGCGCGGGGGGCAGCCCCTGCCCGCAGCACATGCAGTCGGTGCGCCACACCAGATCAACGAGCCCCCACATGGTCTGATCAGTAACCGAGCACCGGCATCGCGCGTTGTCCCTGCATCGACGGCACTTCGCGCCAGAAGCGCGCCGATTGGCTGTCGTAGTTGAACTGCATCAACGCCCTGGCATCGGTGGCGTAAATGACTCGGCCATTGCTGGCCACCGCCACCACGGGGGCGCTGAGGTTGCGCCCGGAGAGCTGGTTGGAGACCGATCCGTCGAGTGCCACCGACCAGATGGGCGCATCGTTGGCGCGCGTGCCGACGAGGATGGTGCCATCCGCAGTCCAGTCCGCACTCACGGCGGTATCGCCCAGCTGGTGACCGACCTGCTCGGGCTTGCCCAGCGACACGTCGCCCTTGGAGTTTCGGCTGATGACCGAGACGTAGATCTTGCCCTGGATGAGCATGACGGCGCGCGCCCCGTCGTGGGAGACGCGGAACACGCTGATGCGTTGATCATCCGCCTGCAGGTTGTCGACTGCACTGGTATCGACCGCCTGCGCGGTCACTTCCCCAGTGTTGGGCGTGCGGTTGAGCCTGATCACACGTTTGCCGTCGGCGACGGTGTACAGCGCGGTGGCGTCGCTGCTCCAGCTCGGCCGCGTGAGCGCGTCGGCTTCCACGACCCGTTGCGGTTGGTCGTTGGCCCCGCCGACTTCCAGCGTCCGCTTCTCCTCGCCACGGCCCACCACGGCCGCAAAGATGTTTTCCTGCGGGCTCACGGCGACGGACTCCAGGTACTGGTTGTTGATCCACCCGCTCATCCGCCGCGACTGCCCGTTGTCCTCTTCATAGAGCACGCCGCTGGCGAGCATGCGCAGCGGCACATCGGCCTCGGCGGTGGGGTTGAACTGGCTGACGTCCTGGACGCGCCACTTCCCCGCGTCCTGGTCGCTCAGGGGTGCGCCGTCGGCAAACAGCCCGTAGGGGCCGCGGATATCCGCGCCCACGAGTGTCCAGATGACCTGGGCGGCAAGCTCCTGGCGCTGCTGCGCGTTGAGGTCTTTGAGCCCGGAGAATTCCACATTGTAGCCACCCGATTCGCCCTGCTCGACCTGCGCGGTCGCGTCCTTCGGCAGGGTGCGCGTGATCGCCCCAGCCAGGCGTGGGTTGGGGCCTGCGACGAGCAGCGACACCAGCGAAGCCGCCATGGATTGTTGCCGGTTGTACACCCACCGGCGATCCGGCACCAGCTCCTTCGTCTGGCTGCCGAGGAAGTAGATATCACGCGGCTGGTAGGCCCCCATGAAGTCTTGCCGGTCGAGCACCACCGCGTCGGGGAGGTTGGAGATGCGCCATTCGCCGTTGACCCTTGTGAGCTCGTACGTCGTCTCGAAGGCCGTGTATTCGGGGTTGAACACGCCGCCGATGCCGAGCGTTCCGATGATGTTTCCGCGCACTCGGTAGGTGATTTTGTCGCGGCTCGCTTCGCCTTCGCTGGCGATGTCCATGCGGTCGAGGATCATCGCCGACCCCGTCCCCTGCCACCGTTGCGCGGTCTTATCGGTGAGGAATTTCTTCGCGGCCTGGTGGTCGGACGAGGGATGCGCGCTCGCGGCGAAGAAGTCTCGCAGCATGAGGTCGGACGGCTGGTTTTGCACCGGCTCCGGCACGTTGTCCTGGGTCGGCGTGGGCGCGTAGGTGCTGATGGCCTCTGGGTTGGAGCTGTCGGGCAGGGTTGTGCACGCCGCGAACAGGCTCGTTGCCGTCAGCACTGCGGAGATCGTCATGGCCCGGGTTGATGTGATTCTCATCCCTCATCCTTCCCGCTCGTGGGGTTGCCTTCATCGTCGACGCCACCAGCCTCCTCAGCCTCGGTTCCATCATCGATGGTCAGGGGCAGCGGGGATCCAGAGATCTCGTGCCCGGCCACGAGCGGCAGCGTGAGGCGGAAGCAGGCTCCCTTTCCGGGTTCGCCGGTGGCCTCAAGGTCACCGCCGTGGAGGATCGCGTCCTCCTTGGCGATGGCGAGCCCCAGTCCGGTGCCGCCGGTGCGGCGCTCACGGGACGGGTCGGAGCGCCAGAACCGGTTGAACACCATGTCGGATTCGCCGGGTTTGAGGCCCACACCATGGTCGACGACCGTGATGGCCACCGCGTCCCCTTCGACCTTGAGGGTGACGTTGATCGGCTTGCCTTCGGAGTGGTCCACCGCGTTGGCGAGGAGGTTGCGCAGGATGCGCTCCACGCGGCGCGAGTCGATCTCCACCGGCACGGGCTCGTCCGGCATGTCGATGTCGAAGGTTGTGCCGACTTCGTCGGCGATGGCGCGGACCTGTTCCAGGCTGGAGCGGACCGCCCCTCGGATGTCCACGCGCTCCGCCGAGAGGTTCGCGACTCCGGCGTCGTGACGAGAAATCTCGAGCAGATCGCCGAGTAGGGTTTCGAACCGATCGAGTTCCCTGTTCATGAGCTCGCTGGCGCGGCGGGTCATGGGGTCGAGGTTGTCGGCGTTGTCGTGAATGAGGTCCGCGGCCATGCGCACCGTGGTCAGCGGTGTGCGCAGCTCGTGCGAGACGTCCGAGGTGAATTGGCGCTGTAGTGAACCGAATTCCTCGAGGTTGCGGATCTGGGTGGACAGCTTCTCGGCCATGTCGTTGAAGCTGATGGCGAGCGTGGCGACTTCGTCGCGTCCGTCGACGACCATGCGCTCGCGCAGGTGGCCGTCCGCAAACCGCTTGGCGGTGCGGCTGGCCGTGCGGACCGGAACGGTGAGCTGTTGGGAGAACACCCACGCGATGACCACGAGGAGCACGAGCAGCACGATGCCGCCGGCCAGCAGCAGGCCGCGCATGAGCGAGAGCGTGGCCTCCTCCGAGTTCAGGGGCATGATGAGGTAGAGCTCCAGCCCGGGGATGTCCGCGGCGACGGGGGTTCCGATGACGAGCGCCTTGTAGCGGCCCTGGTCGTTGGTGAAGGTGGAGTATTGGTAAGCCACCTTGCCCTGCTGCACGAAACGGCGCAGCTCGTCGGGGATGTGTGCGTTGCTGGGCACGACGGTCTCGGTGGAGTTGGCGTCCGAGGCGATGAGCACCGGGTCGTACACGGTGGCGTTGGAGTTCTCCACTCCACCGCTGCGGTCGACGAGCACCGCCCGGGCGGAGGTGAGCCGCACATTGATCGGGTTGGACGAGTCGGTCGCGTTGATCTGTTCCTCCACCGCGATGCGGGCGCGGTCGATCTCCTCGGTGGCGGTGGTGTACTTAGAGTTCAGTAACTGCTGGCCGAGGAAGCTGATGAGCACGAAGCCCAGCAGCAGAATGACGATGGAGCTGGACAGCAGCACGCTGCCGATGACGCGCATCTGGATCGACGTGCTCCAGCGCCACATGATGGAGTTTCCGATGCGCCGGAGGGTATCCATCGGGCGCCGGAACAAGTCCTGGGCAAGGGACTTGATCGTCCATCCTTCTTGGAGTGTCGCCCCCACCGGTGCGACGGCCTCGTCCTGCCCGGAACGAGCCTTCTCAGAATCCACGGTTGATTATTCCCCTGACTACTCCCCCGTCTTGTAGCCGATGCCACGGACGGTGAGGATGATCTGAGGGTCGTCGGGATCGTGCTCGATCTTCGCGCGCAGCCGCTGCACGTGAACGTTGACCAGGCGGGTGTCGTTGGACTTGCGGTAGCCCCACACCTGCTCCAGCAGCTCCTCGCGGGAGAAGACCTGTCGGGGGCGGGAGGCCAGGGTGACGAGCAGCTCGAACTCGATGGGGGTCAGCGAGATTTCCTTGCCGTCACGCAGCACCTGGTGGCCGGGAACGTCGATCTTCAGATCGGCAATGTCGATGTTCTCTGGGCGCTCCTCCGGGCTCCGGCGCAGGCGGGCACGAACTCGGGCCACGAGCTCCTTCGGCTTGAAGGGCTTGTGCACGTAGTCATCGGCGCCGGATTCGAGGCCGAGCACCACGTCCACGGTGTCCGTGCGGGCGGTGAGCATGACGATCGGCACGGTGGATTCTTCGCGGATCGCCTTGCACACGTCGATGCCGTTCATGCTCGGCAACATGAGGTCGAGCAGGATGAGGTCGGGATTGTGTTCCCGGGCAGCCACCACAGCCTCCTGGCCGTCGCCGACTACCACGGTGTCGAAGCCCTCGCCCTGCAGGACGATGGTGAGCATTTCGGAGATTGCGGGGTCATCATCGACCACCAGGATTTTCGCTGCCATGGTTCTTATCGTCTCATATCGGTGATCAAGTTTGCGATAGCCTCCGCGCGGGCGGAGACATTGTCATCGGTCGAGTCCACGACCTCCCAAGGGCTGTACCACTGCGCGTGCGCCAACTGGCGGTACGCCTCCACGGTGCGCTGCTGAAGCCCATTGTCGGTCTCGTAGGCATCGCGCGCGCGGGACGCATCCTCGGCCTCGCGCTGCTCGGCCCGCTCGGCCGCGACGTCCGCAGCAACGTCCACGAGGATGTGGAGATCCGGAACCGGGATACCCAGCGAGTCGAACTCAAGGTCGGCGACCCACTGAATAACCTGCTCGCTCGTGTCCGGCTCGCGCGCCGCGGAGTAGGCGGCGTTGGACGCGGTGAAGCGGTCAAGCAGCACCACGTAACCGTCGTCCGAGAGCTCTTGGAGCTGCTCGCCCACCTCCGCGCGATCGAGCGCGAACAGGGTGGCCATGCCGTAGGTCGAATCGATGAGATCGCCCATATTGCGATGCAGCGCCGCGCTGGCGAGCTGGGCGTGCACGGATTCCTCGTAGCGTGGGAATCCCGCCCGCGCCACGGCCACCTCGCGGGCGATCAGTTCCTGCTCCACGGCGCTGACCAGCGTGTTCTTGCCCGCCCCGTCTACTCCTTCGAATGCGATAATCATTAGTAGCGGTAGTGCTCCGGCTTGTAGGGGCCTTCCACATCCACGCCGATGTACTCGGCCTGTTCCTTGGTGAGGGTCGTCAACCGACCACCCAGGGCCTCCACGTGGATCTTCGCCACCTTCTCATCGAGCTTCTTGGGCAGGCGGTACACCATGTTCTCGTAGCGATCGCCCTTCGTGAACAGCTCGATCTGCGCGATGGTCTGATCCGCGAAGCTGTTGGACATCACGAACGAGGGGTGGCCGGTGGCGTTGCCGAGGTTGAGCAGGCGACCCTCGGACAAGACGATGATGCTCACCGGTTCGCCGTCCGCGTTGGGGAAGGTGAACTCGTCCACCTGGGGCTTGATAGTCACGCGGGTGACATCATCGCGGTGCAGCAGGCTGGCCATATCGATCTCGTTGTCGAAGTGGCCGATGTTGCCGAGCACGGCGTGGTCCTTCATCTTCTGCATCTGCTCGAAGGTGATGATGCCCAGGTTGCCGGTAGCGGTGATGACGATGTCCGCCTCAGCGATGGCATCATCCACCGTGACCACGGGGAATCCATCCATGAGCGCCTGCAGCGCGTTGATGGGATCCACCTCGGTGACCTTCACGCGGGCTCCCTGGCCCGCCAGCGCCTCGGCACAGCCCTTGCCCACGTCGCCGTAGCCGCACACCAGCACGTTCTTGCCGCCGGCGAGCATGTCCGTGGCGCGGTTGATGCCGTCAAGCAGGGAGTGGCGGGTGCCGTAGCGGTTATCGAACTTGGACTTCGTCACCGCGTCGTTGACGTTCATCGCGGGGAAGGGCAGCGCGCCCTGCTCGGCGAAGTGGTACAGGCGGTGCACACCCGTGGTGGTCTCCTCGGTCACGCCCTTGACGGTCTCGGATGCCCTGGACCAGCGGGAGCTGTCGGCGTCGAATACCTGAGAGAGCATGCCGAGGAAGGCCTGATACTCATCGGAATCCTCGGCGGTAGGCTCGGGAACGAGGCCGGCCTTTTCGAATTCCGCGCCCTTGATGACGGCCATGGTGGCATCGCCGCCGTCGTCCAAGATCATGTTCGCGTCGATGGGAGAACCGGATTCATCGGTACCCCAGGCGAAGATCTGGTTGATGCACCACCAGTACTCCGGCAGCGACTCGCCCTTCCAGGCGAACACGGGCACGCCCGCGGGTGCGTTCGGGGTGCCGGAGCCCACGACGACCGCCGCGGCGGCCTCGTCCTGAGTGGAGAAGATGTTGCAGGACGCCCAGCGGACCTCGGCCCCCAGAGCGGTAAGGGTCTCGATGAGCACGGCGGTCTGCACCGTCATGTGAATGGCACCGGCGATGCGTGCTCCGGCGAGCGGTTGCTCATCGGCGTATTCCCGGCGAAGCTCCATCAGACCAGGCATTTCGTGCTCGGCCAAGCGGATTTGGTGCCGGCCGGACTCTGCTAGGGACAGGTCGCGCACCTTGTATTCCAGGTCTCCGGAACGATCGACGGTCAATTCAGCCATGGGGATCTTAAGTCTCCTTAGTCGTAAGCGGTTGTCAATAGTCTAACCGCTCGACCGGACAGTCACCCTAGCTGAGGGCCTCCACGCACGTCTCCAGTCCCTCCGGAGCATCGCTGCCGCCGCGTTCCAGCTCGCGGTCGAGTAGCTGCAAGGACAGCTCCTGCAGCTTCGGCTCCAGCGAGCCGATGTAGCGCCGAATGAACTCGTGCTCATCCGCAGTGTTGGCGGAGCTGAACGGCGCCCCGGCCCAAATCGCCGCCACCGTAGCCGCGCACAACCCCACCCGATAATCGGAGCTTCCCTGATCGGCGTGCAACAGGGCGATGTTGATCGCGCTTCCAGGGCCTCTTCGATTTCGCGGTGGTCAAGGTCGATCAATTCGTCGAGGAATTCTTGATTGTCCTCGTCGTTGAAAATCTTTTCGTCCCACGTGCTCACGGTCTTCTCCTTTTCGCCCGCAGCAGTTGTGTCGTACTTCCTCACTTCGACTGTATCCCCACGTGACGCCCTACGTACGTGTGGGACACCCCATAGCGCGTGGGCTAGCTAAGAGAGTAACGAACTGTTATAGTACAGCCAGATATGTAACTGAATTGTTATATTTGGTTCGATAAGGCCGCGGTCACCACATCCGGCTTTCACCTCAACTCGTATGGACGCGGGGGACACCGTCACCACGGGTTCACCACACAACACTGCCAGGCAGGAGGCAACGCCATGAGCGACCAAGGGCACGCCAAGCGGTTCGTCGTTGGATTTGCCGTCATCGGACTCATCCTCGCGGGCATCATCGGCGTGTGGACGTGGCAAGCCACCAGCAAAGGTTCGGCGTCCAGCAGCAACGTGTCCGTCACGGACGACGATCTCGCCGAGTCCTCACCGACCACCAGCTCCGCCAAGGACACCCCCTCCACGTCACCCTCCCGCCAGCCGAGCGTTTCCCGCACCCGTCCGACCGACGAGTCCACCAAGAACAACGTGGCACCCTTGGGTGCCGATCCCTACTTGCCCCCGAACTCGTGGGGCGGAACGGAAACCGGGCTGGCTCAGCCCACCGCCACCCTCGTGGCCGATGCCATCGACCCGAACGGCACCGACACGACCGGGCCGACCGGTCAGACCGGGCCGACCACGGCGAAGCCCACCTCCCCCAACTTCATCCCGCCTCTCCCCACTCAGGTGCCCACCCAGGTACCAGCTCTCCCCGAGAACGTCCCGAATCCTGGACACAACTTGGGCGGAATGGGCTCCAGCGATCAGTCCGCGCAGACCACTACGGCCGCTGATCACCCCCTGCTGGACATCATCCCCCCACGCTGGCGAGCCGAGGCTCAGCAGGCTCCGACGGACACCACCACCGACGCGCCTAACCAACCCGCGCGATAAAGGCCACGCCCCCGGTACGCACCGTCGCCGAGGCTTCGGCAGCGGCCACCCACACAGCCTCAGTGGCGTGCAGGGTGGCCTTTTCTCCATCCTGTGCCACCTCGGTGTCTCCGGACACGCCGAGGATGATCGCCGGCCCGGCCACCTGGGATTCGGTCACGGTCTCCGAGCTGAGCTTCTGCAGCTGAAACTCGTCAGCCGCCGTTCGGTATACGCCCTGCTCATCAGGCTCAAACGTGGGATCCTCCAGCGGCGCACACCGCACGATGCGCATGAGCTCCGGCACGTCCATGTGCTTGGTCGTCAGCCCGCCGCGCAGCACGTTATCCGAGTTCGCCATCACCTCGACACCCACGCCCTTGACGTAGGCGTGGAGCTGACCGGCATCGAGGAACATCGCCTCGCCCGGCTCCAGCACCACGTAGTTGAGCAGCAGCGCGCACAGCAGGCCACTGTCGCCGGGGTGCTGATCCGCGAGTTCACAGATCATCGCAGCGACGTCATCCATCCATTGCTCCCCCAGCGATGCACCCGCGCGGACTGCGGCGCAGCGCCGCGTGAGGGCGTCGAGCAACGGCCCCAGCACCGAGGAGGGCAACGTGATGAGCGTGGTGAGCAGCGATCGGAGGTCGCCACTATCGTCGCCGCTGCCGAGCAGGCCCAGGTACGGGCGTAACTCCGGCACGTCGAGGGCGGTGCACAGCGCCTGTGTCTGCGCCACCGGTCGTAGCCCGGCCAGCGCCTCGAACGGGGTGAGGGCCACGAGGAGTTCGGGTTTGTGGTTGTCGTCGCGATAATTGCGCTCGAACGCGTCCACGGGGATCCCCGCGGCGTTCTCGCGCGCGAAACCCTCCTCTGCCTGCAGCTTCGTGGGGTGCACCTGGATGCTCAGGGGCTGGGCCGCGGCCAGCAGTTTGAGTAGGAAGGGCAAGCGCCCCTCAGCCTGTCCGACCTGCGCCTCAGGATCGGCATCGATGAGGTCTTCGAGCGTATCGACGCCACCAGCCTCCCCCGCTGACACCAACGCACTGGGGCTACCAGGATGCGCGCCGAACCACATTTCGGCTTCCGGATGCTCGGAGGGAGCCTCGAGACCGCGCATCTGCGCTAGAGCAGTGCGGGATCCCCAAGCGTAGTTGCGGATGCTACCTGCGATGGGTTGCACAACAATCGCCGTCCTTCCCGGTTACGCCCGGATGATGGCCAGCGCCTCATCCACGATCGCTTGCACCTCGTCGGCTGTCTTGGCCTCCACGTTGAGACGCAGCAGGGGCTCGGTGTTGGAGGCGCGCACGTTGAGCCACGCCCCGTCGGTGAGCTCGATGGTCACGCCGTCGAGGCGGTCGACGGACGCGGTGCGGTCGGCGAAGTGCTCCACCACGGCCTCGGTGCGGCCGGCCTGGTCGGCAACCTCGGAGTTGATCTCGCCGGAGGCCTGGTAGAGCTCGTACTTCTTCTTCAGCTCGCTGAGCGGCTGGTCCTGGCTGCCCAGGGTGTTGAGGACGTGGAGGGCGGCCAGCATGCCGGAATCCGCATTAAAAAAATCAGCGAAGTAGTAGTGCGCGGAGTGCTCGCCGCCGAACGTGGCGTGGTGCTCGGCCATCTGAGCCTTGATGAAGGAGTGGCCCACGCGGGTGCGCACCGGGGTGCCGCCGAGCTTGGTTACGAGCTCAGGCACGGACTTCGACGTGATGAGGTTGTGGATGATCGTGGCGCCGGGGTTGGTGGTGAGGTACTGCTCGGCGATCATGGCGCAGATCGTCGAGGGAGAGACGGCCTCGCCCTTCTCATCGACGATGAAGCAGCGGTCGGCGTCTCCGTCAAAGGCGATGCCCAGATCCGCGCCCTTGTCCACGGTGAACTTTTGCAGGTCCACGAGGTTTTTCGGGTCCAGCGGGTTGGCTTCGTGGTTGGGGAAGTTTCCGTCGAGTTCGAAGTAGAGCGGGTGAACCGTCAGCGGGGCCTTCTCGAACACCGCGGGGACGGTGAGCCCGCCCATGCCATTGCCTGCATCCACGGCCACGGACAGGGGGCGAATGTCGAGCGGGACCAGCGAGTTGAGGTAGTCCGCGTAGTCCTGCAGCACATCCTTGTCGGTGTTGGTGCCAGGCTCGCCGTCGTAGTCCGGCACGCCGGTGACGAGTTCCTCGGAGATGCGGTTAAGCCCGGTTTCCTGGCCCACGGGGCGCGCTCCGGCGCGGCACATCTTGATGCCGTTGTATTTCGCCGGGTTGTGGGAGGCGGTGAACATGGCTCCGGGGCAGTCCAGGGCGCCGGAGGCGTAGTACAGCTCGTCGGTGCTGGTCAGGCCGAGGCGGATAGTGTCCAAGCCCTGACTGTTGACGCCCTCGATGAAGGCTGCGGCCAGTGTCGGGGAGCTATCGCGCATGTCGTGGCCCACCACGACCTTCTCGGCGCATTCCTCACGCATGAGGCGGCCGAAGCTGGCTCCGACGTCGCGGACGAAGTCGGGGCTGATCTGCCCAGGCTCCTCACCAACGACTCCACGAACGTCATAGGCCTTGATCGCCGCGGCTACGTCTTCGCTGGCATACGTTGGCATGTGTTTGGGAACTCCTTATTTTGGGTAATTTCTATAGATCTTAGTTGCCCGCGGGGCCGGTGTCTCTCACGGCGCGCAGATGCCGGCGGGGCCCTTTGGTGGGCAGGTTTCGGCGGGACGGGTGCCGCCCGGTCGGTGCCGGCACGTCCACCCTGCGCACGATGCGCGATGGCGTTGGTTCCGGTTCCACCACCTCTGCCGCTTCTGCCGCCTCCTGCACCGCTTTTGCGAGTGCCATGAGGTCGTCATCGTCGGCATCGGCTGCATCCACCGTGTCGGGGTTGTCGTTGACCTCGAGCGTCCATCCCACGGGCACCGTGGTGCGGCGTGCATGCTCGGCGCACAGGTCCCAGCGGTGGGGATCCGCGTGGATGTGCAGTGGCCCCACGGTCGCGATTTGCTGGGCGTAATCGTACGTCAGCGTGGCGACGGCGGGGTTATGGCACCCGGGCCGGGAACAGGGTCGGTGGAAAGTCACGCGGAATACTTTACTCGATGGTGCACCGTCGCGGGCCGGTATGTCGAAGCCGCGCGTGGCCTGGTTCGGGGGCTACACTTAGCCCCTATGGGATACAAGGCGCGCATGAGGCAAGATCCGCGTGGTCGCGGCCTGCGCGGGATTTTCCTCCCCGATGTGCCGCGGTATAAGACCCGCTCGCAGAAGTTCGATGACGCCGTGATCGAGGCCTTTGAACCGATCGCCGAGCGTTACGCGGATGAGCTCGCCGCCGTTGACGTGGCGGTGGATGTGGTGCCGCGAATGCGCCTGAACACAGGCTACCGGCAGTGGCCCGATGACGTGGTGGCTGCTGGCCAGGTTCCACTGGGTCGATTGGTGCCCGCTGGCGTCGACGCCGATGGTCTCCCAACCCGGCCGAGGATTATCATTTTTCGCCGACCGATCGAGTCCCGGGTGGATAACAGGTCGGAGTTGTCGGAGATGCTGACGTATATCCTCACGCGGCTCGTCGCGGTCTATCTCAACGTCACACCCGAGACCATAGATCCCACGTTCACGTGGGAGGAATGATTAGCCGAGTCGCTTCTTCAGGCGACGGCGCTCACGCTCGGAGAGTCCGCCCCAGATGCCGAAGCGCTCATCGTGCTCGAGCGCGAACTCGAGGCATTCATCACGCACCTGGCAGGCCTGGCAGATGCGCTTTGCCTCCCGGGTGGAGCCTCCCTTTTCTGGGAAGAATGCCTCGGGGTCGGTCTGCGCACAGAGGGCCTGCTCCTGCCAATCCTGCTCGACTGCGTCGAAGAGGAGATCGAAGTCTTGGGTCAGATCGAAGAGGTTCGTGCGACGTGCGTTGTTGTCCACATTTCCTTCCCGCGCCGGGGCAGCGGAACCGCGCGTAGACAGACCCTGGTACGCAGTATCAACTGACTCGTCCACTGAGGCCTCCTTCGATTCGTTTCCGCAGAAATTGGATTGTGAGTGATGGTGTGTAGCGACGCGGCGGGTGCGGTGCTTGACCGTTCTCGTTTTTTCGCTATAGCAAGATTACACACTGGTAATTACACCGCGTCAAACTTTGCGCAAATCCTTTGCGTCACACGAGTATCACTCAGTCACATGCGCCACGCGAGACTGAACGTATTTACGGAAGCAAAATTTGTTTGACCACGACATATCCACTTTTCCCTGCGTCCGACCACAATATGTGGGCGTTATTGTCAACTCTGGCTTGAACGACCGCAAGATGTTGTGAATTTCGGAGAATTTTTTTGCCGCCCTCCGAACCGGGGCGTCGAAGTGACACAGAGACCCCCGAGGTGTATCGAGACACCTCGAGGGCCAATGAGCAAAGGGGGCGCTGGAGGCGGCGTCGGAGCCAGGCGCTGAACTGATCCACCGCGATGACCAGGATGAGCACCATGATGATGTAGGTCATCATCTGATCGAATTGAAAGGTCTTGATCGCGCGGTTGATGAGCAGGCCGATGCCACCGGCGCCCACCAGACCCAGGACGAGTGAGCTTCGGACGTTGACATCGAAGCGGTACAGCAGCAATCCGGTCAATTGCGGCAGCGTCATAGGCAAGGTGGCATGTGCCACCTGCTGCAGCCTATTCGCCCCGGATGTCTTCAGGGCGATCTGCGGTCCGTTGTCGACTTCTTCCAGCGCCTCTGCCCACAACTTTCCCATGACGCCGGTGTTGTGCAAGATGAGGGCCATCACGCCTGCAAATGGTCCAAGCCCCACGGCGGTGACAAAGATCAAGGCGAAGACAATGTCTGGAACGGCTCGGAAAAAGGACAAGATGGCTCGGCAGATCTGGTAGACCCCGCGATGAGGGCTCACGGTTTCGGCGGCGCCGAGAGCGAGGAGAAAGGCGAGGGGAACGGATAGCGTGGTGCCCAGCAAGCCGATCCACAGCGTCGTGAGAAGTCCGTTGAGACCTGGCTTCACAACCTCGGACCATCGAAGGTCGGGTGGAAAGGCCTCGGAGAAGAAGTGCACCATGTTGGACCAGTCTGCGGCCAGTTTCTCCACGTAGAACTCGGTGCTGTACACCGCGATGAGGTGAACGATGACGAGAAGCGTGAGGGCAACACCCCAGATAAGGTAGCGCCGGGCGCGATTCTGCTTGGGGACGGGAACTCGATAGACAAGGGGTTCCGAGGGGATTCGTTGGGCAGTCTTTGGGCTCATGGGTGAAACTCCTTAATCCAGTGCGTAGAGGGTGTTGATGAGCTCATGCGTACATTGAGCGGCGGGGCGGTCGAAGGCGATCCGTCCTTGTCGCACTCCGATGATGGTGTCGCAGTATTCGAGGGCCAGCTCTGGCTGGTGCACCACGGAGATGCAGGCCACGCCCGCCGTCTTGCAGATGTCTCGGAGCAATTCCATGACCTGGTGCGCGGCAGTCGGGTCGAGAGCAGAGGTGGGTTCATCCGCCAGGATCACCTGGGCCTGCTGACACAGGGCTCGGGCCACCGCGACTCGCTGTTGCTGCCCTCCAGATAGCGATCCACACCGCTCGTGGGCGCGATCTGCCAGGCCAACGCGGCGCAGGCAACCCATTGCCTCTTCGCGCAGAAGCTTGGGGAAAGTCAGCGGTGTGTAGGAACGCCATCGGGGGATGTGGGCAAGGCCGCCGGCGCAGACATTGTCGAGCGCACTCCGGCGGGGAACCAGATGAATCTTTTGGAAGATCATGGCCGTTCCAGTGAACCCGGGAACAGCGATCTCTCCCTGATCGGCGGTCTCCAATCCCGCCACGATGCACAGCGCGGTCGATTTTCCGCATCCGTTCGCGCCCAGCAGAGCTACCATCTCACCGCGGTGCGCGTCGAGGTTGATGTCGTGTAGCACCCGGTGGGAGCCGAAAGCCTTGGCCAGTCCGCTGACGCTGACGAGCTCCTCGGTCGTGAATGGTTCGTTCTTTGTTGACGACACGTTTCTTGCCTGTGAGTGAGTATCTTGGGTGGTGTTCATTACTGCACGTCCTCGGTGGTTAGGCCCAGGCTGTCCCGGAGCTCGAACAATTGCTGGTAGTCCTTCTTGGTGACGGGGACCATGGGGCCGGGCGGGTCTACGTCGAGGTAGCTGGCCACAGCCTTGACTGTCTCTGGTTTCAGACTCAGCAGTGCCTTCCGGATGCGCTTTTTCAGCTCCGGGTTGGCATCGCCGGCCACGGTGATGGGGTCGTTGGGGATGGGAGCAGACTCCCAAATCTGTCGGTAGTCGTTGGGGTTGAAGCGGCCGTCAGCCTGAGCGGTGGCGAGCGTTTGAGAGTTGATCTCTGCCGCGTCGACGGCGCCATTGGTGAGCGCAAGGAGGGCTTCGGGGTGGCCTCCCGCGTAGTCCATGGTGAGATCGCTGTCGCTCAAACCGGCATTCTTCACGGCCATGCGAGGTAGGGCGTCGCCAGAGGTAGACCCCACCCCACCCAGCGCGAGTTGCTTCCCGCGCAATTCGGTGAGGTTAGTGATCCCGCTGTCTTTTTTGACCCAGATTCCGGCGGTGTAGGTTGAGAGTTTTCCGTCGGCGTTGCCGAAGGACACCACAGGTTCTGCGTGAGCCTCGGAGCTCGCGAAGACATATCCCAGGGGGCCGAATTGCCCGAGGATGAGCGAGCCGTTGCGCATGGCGAGCACCTCGGCGGCATAGTCTTCGACGATTTGGACCTCGACTTTGCACTCGAGGCTCTGGCTCAGATCGTCAGCGATGGTTCGATAGGCGGGTTCCAGTGCGGTGGGGTCTTCGAAGGGTTCCACTCCGAAGGCGATTTTGCCGTAGGGACAGGTGTCACTATCAGCGGATTCTCCGCCGGGCGCACAGGCTGTGACGCCGAGGGACAGGACGGTGGTCAGGGCTAGTAGGGTACGACGAGCACGGGTGACGTGGTGTTTCACGACAATGGTTCTCTCGATCTCTCGTAGTGCGGTGCAACGGGGTAGTTAGAAGGTCGGCGCATCGTCGTGATTGATGATCAACGATGCGATTCCGAAGGACAGGGTCATGCCGATGCCGGAGGTCACCACGGCTACCGTGGTGCGGTCATCGGGTCGGTGGAGGACAAGGTTGGTGGACGAGCTGTCGGCGTACCTGCCTTGCCAGCGTTGGCGAACGACGGGCCGGTCGATGCCGAGAAGTCGGCTGGCCCGATCGAGAAGCAGGGATGCCGTGGATTCCTCGATGAAAGGCTCTGGGCTGTCGCTGTACGAATGCGAATCCCCGATGAAAAGCCCCCCTCGGGGATCCGGCATACCAGTGACCATGAGGTTGGCCACGCAGTCCACGAGTTCGGGCTCCCGGTCAGCCAACTCCGCGCGGAGCGCAGTGGCAGAGGGCATGGCTGCGAGGCCGTCATAACGTGCCATGGACGTGCCGGTCAGCATTGCCAGATCAGCGGAAATGTGGTCGGGTCGGTCGATGCTGGCCATCGTGAGGACGCACGTTCGTACGCCTTGGTCGTTGGCCAGGTCGGGGAAGATCGTGGACAGGTGGTGGCCTGGGCAGACCACCACCTCGGCGGCGCGAAACTCGCCGCGTGAGGTATGAACACAGCCATCGGACACCGAGAACACGCTGGTGTTCCAGGTGAACGTCACTCCGTGGGAGGCAAGCCATTCCGCCAACGCGGGTGCGGCTTCACGGGGATTGACCCGCATGTCTCGGGGAAGATGAGCTCCGCCGATGATGCCGGACGACATGCCGGACACTCCCAACCGAGCACACGTGTCCTCGGCGTTGAGCAGAAGGACCTCGCGCTCCCCACGGTGCGACGCGAACTCGCGAAGCACCTCGAGTTCGATCTCCGTGGTGGCGGGAAGGATCGTTCCCGGGGTCGCCGCCCACAGTCCCACCTCAGCAGCGGCGTCCACCCACCCCTGCCGGGATAGGCTGGCCACCGTCTGGATGGCATCGGCCTGTGCCGTGAAGCACGCGTGGCCGAAGTTTTGGATGGATGCACCGGTCGGCCGCGCCGCCGCGTCAATGACTTGTACGGACATGCCGCGATGCCATGCTCTCCACGCCGTGGCAAGGCCGATGATTCCGGAACCGACAACGATAAGGTCTGGGGTTGAAGCTGTGCTCATGTTTCCAATACTGAAGGCTGCACATCCGCTTGTCCACACTTGTACGTACAAGTTTCCCTAAACTTCACTTGTTTACCCAGATGTCACCCAAATCCAATCTCTTAGACAAGATAAACAGCGCTCCCACCTGCTAAAGTTCAGATCATGCGTTCTGCTGGCGATAACCACTTGCACGAACAACTTGCTGATTACCTCCGCGACCTCATCGCGGAGGGGCATCTGCAACCTGGGGATACGCTCCCCAGCGAAGCTGAGTTGTGCCGCAAATTCAGCAGTTCGCGTAGCCCTGTTCGACAAGCCATCACTACCCTTCGCCGAGAGGGCCTGATCTCCGGCGGTCAGGGCCGGCGCTCCATTGTGCAATCCCCCGCGGCCACCCAAAGCTTCGGAACCCTCATTTCCTTTACGGAATGGTGCCGCTCGCTTGAGGTCACCCCCGGCCAGCGGACTCTCCTGCTGTCCCGTACATCAGCGACGGCAGCATCCGAAAGCCCCGATCCATTCGTGGCCTCCGCCTCCGCGGAACTGGGTCTAAGCCCGGAGGATAACTTCGTCCATCTGCTCCGACTCCGGTTCATGAACGATCGCCCCGCCATGCTGGAACGCGCAGCGTTCCCCCTCCATGTCGGTCGCCTGCTGTTCGACTTCGACACGGATTCCGGGTCGATCTACGAATATCTCACCTCGCAAGGAGTGGAACTGTACCGCGCCGAAAACCGCATCGACGCCCTCGCTGCATCGGAATCGGATGCAACCCAGCTCGATGTCGATACGCACTCCCCCCTCCTCCGTGTTCGTCGCCGGACGACCGACACCCGAGGCCGCGTCCTCGAAGTCGCCGACGACCGCTACCTCCCCAAACACACCTCTTTCACCATCGTCAACACTCGGGATGCCTCCCCGACGACCCCCTAAGGATTCCCCCATGACTCTCCTCGTCTGCGATATCGCAGGAACAACCATCAACGAAGACGGCATCGTCTACCGCCAACTCCGCGCGTGTGTCGAAGAACAGGGCGCAACCGTCACCGCCGACCAAGTCAACGAAGTCAAGGGAACGGAAAAGCGCAACGCCATCATTACCTTGCTCTCCGCCGACGGCTCCACTCCCTCCACAGAAACAGTCGATCGCGCCCATGCGGCCTTCCTCGAGGGGCTGCAGCGGGAATACGCCGCCACCCCACCGCGCCCGATCGCTGGCGTCGAAGAGGTCCTGCAACGATTCCAACAAGCCGGCGGCAAGGTCGCCCTCACCACGGGCTTTCAACGGTCCATCGCCGATATCGTCCTGCAGGCCGCAGGGTGGGGAGTGCGCGGATCCTCCAGCGCGCCTGGCCTTATCGTCGATGCCCTCGTGACCAGCGATACTGTGCCGGCCGGTCGCCCTGCCCCCTACCTCATCCACAACGCCATGCAGCTCACAGAAACGGATTCCGTGGCTCACGTGATTTCCGTCGGCGATACAGTGGCAGACCTCCGCGCCGCAGCTAACGCCGGTGTCCGCGGCATCGGTGTGCTCACGGGATCCGTATCCCGCGAGACCCTCGAGGCCGAGCCCCACGCTCTCGTCCTCGATTCCCTCGCCGACCTCCCCGATCAGCGCTCGCTCAACGTGCCCGAGTTCAGCTAGATATCCGACGAGAAGCGCAGGCCGCCATCCGGCAGGGTTACCCCGGGCCACACCCGGGCACCACCCTGCAGTTCACACCGAGCGCCCACTACGGCACCTTCACCGATGACGGCGTCGGTCAAATGAGCCCGCGCCCCAATGCGCGCACCGGCGCCGATCACGCAGCGCTCCACGGTGGCGCCGGCCTCGATCTCCACGCCGTCGAACACCACGGAGGTGTCGACGCGGGCGCCGGCCCCGATCTCGGAGCCCCGGCCGATCACCGTGCCGCCGAGCAGCAGCGCCCCACCGGCGATCGCACTGGAATCATCCACTAGCGCCTCGCCATGGCGCCCCTCCAACAGCGGCGACGGAGCAATGCCGCGCACCAAGTCGGACGACCCGCGGACGAAATCCGCCGGGGTGCCCATGTCGCGCCAGTAGGACTGATCCACGTGGCCGAACACGCGCGCCCCGCGGTCCAGCAGGCCCGGGAACACCTCGCGCTCCACGCTCACCACACGCCCCGCTGGGATCTCCGCGATGATCTTCTTGTTGAACACGTACGTGCCCGCGTTGATCTGGTCCGTCGGCGGGTCCTCGGTCTTCTCCAAGAACGCGCTCACGCGCCCGTCGGCATCCGTGGGCACGCAGCCGAACGCCCGCGGGTCGGCGACGCGCAGCAGATGCAGCGTCACGTCCGCCTCCTGCTCCACGTGCGTCTGCAGCACGGACTGCAGATCCGTGCCGCCCAGCACGTCGCCGTTGAACACCATCGCGCGCTCAAACCGCAGGTGATCCAGCACGTTGCGGATGCCACCGCCGGTGCCCAACGGCTCGTCCTCCACCACGTACTCGATCTCCAGGCCCAGCTCGGAGCCATCGCCGAAGTGCTCCTCGAACACCTCCGCCTTAAACGACGTCCCCAGGACCACGTGCGTCATCCCCGCCGCCTTGATGCGGCCCAGCAGGTGCTCCAGGAACGGCCGCCCAGCCACGGGCAGCATCGGCTTCGGGATGGTGTTGGTCAGCGGCCGCAGGCGCGTGCCCTTGCCACCCACGAGGATCACTGCGTCCGTCTCAGCGGCCAGCGCCGCGCCGTTCTCTGCATTGGTCACGGTGTGTTCGCACCCTTTCTGTCTTGTTAAGAAACCTTGTTCAACCACACGGCGAGCTTCCCCCGCACCGCCAGCCCGAGTTTCAGCACCATGCGCACCGGCAGGTACCTCCACCCCGTCAGCCGATCGGCTTGGAAGCGGTAGGCGCTGTCGTGGTGCGCCTTCAGAACGATCTCGGGGTGCTTGCCCGCGGCGTGCCCCTTCGCGTGCCGGATCTCGGCGGATGGGGTGAAGATGTTCAGCCACCCGCTGCGGCCCAGCCGGTCGCCCAGGTCCACGTCCTCCATGTACATGAAGTAGCGCTCGTCGAAGCCTCCCACGGCCTCGAATGCGTCCCAGCGCACCAGCAGGCACGATCCGCTGAGCCACCCTGCGGCCCGCTCGGTGTCCATATTGGCATCGTCGAGGTAGCGCTTGGTCCAGGGGTTTTTCGGCCACACCGTGCCCAACAGGGCGTGGCCGATGCCCGAGCCCAGCTTTGGCACGGCCCGCGCCGAGGGGTAGGCGCTGCCGTCGGCCTCCACGATCTTCGGCCCCACACACGCCGCGCGGGGATGCCGCCTGGCGGCGTCGACCATACGATCAATGCTGCCCGGGCTGAACACCACGTCGGGGTTGGAGATGATGAAGAACTCGCTATCGATCTCGCCGGCCGCGCGCCGCTGTGCCAGGGTGCGCACACCCAGGTTCATCGCCGCGCCGTAGCCGATGTTGCCGCCGCTGTAGTGCAGCTGCACGCCCGGCCCCACCGCGGCCTCTGGTGCGCCGTCGGTGGAACCGTTGTCGACCATCAGTACCTCCGCGCCAGCGGTGGTGGCCTGCGGTACTGAGTCCAAAAAATCCCGTAAGTATTGCCCCGGCGAATACGTCACGGTAATGATCGCTATCGGTGCCATGGGCAAAAACACTACCGCAGAGCCCGCTCCAGGCTGCCCTGCCACGCTGGGAGGGGCTGCAAACCCGCGCGTTCCCACTCGCTGATGTCCAACGCGCTGTTGGCCGGTCGTGGCGCCTGCGTGGGGTACTCGCTGGTCGGGATGGGGCGCACCCGGTCCGGGTCGTGCCCGCCCAGGGCGAAGATCCGCCGCGCGAACTCATACCACGTGATCACCGGCCCCGCCCCCGCCGCGTGGAGGATCCGCGGCACGTCCTTACCCTGCGCGATGTGCTGGGCCAGGTTGACTATCGCCGACGCCACCATGCCCGCCTCACTCGGGCGGCCATACTGGTCATCCACCACGCCCGGATCTACGCCGTTCTCGGCGAGGCGCAACATTGTGCCCACGAAGTCACGGGAGGGATGCGCCGGGCCGCTGTACACCCAGGACGTCCGGACCACATGGCCGCCCTGCTCTAGCACCGCCTGCTCACCCGCCAGCTTGCTGCGGCCGTAGGCGTTGATCGGGTCCGTGGGCGCATCCACCCCGTTCTCCCTCCCCACGGGCAGCTCACCGTTGAACACGTAGTCGGTGGAGATGTGGATTATCGGTATGCCAAGTGCCGCCAGCCGGGCCGGGGCTTCAGCGTTGACGGCCCACACTGTGTCGGTCTTATCCGCGTCCTCGGCTGCATCCACGGCGGTGAAGGCTGCGGCATTAATGAGGATGGGGGCTGGGCCGGCTGGTGGCGTCGAGTAAAGAGAAGGCAGAGAGGATAGAGAGCCAGGATCCGCCAGATCCACCTCAGCCCGGGTCACGGCCACGGCGTCCGGAACGAGGCGCACAATGGCCGAGCCGACCTGACCTGCCGCGCCGACGACGATGAGCTTCGGCGTGTGTTCTTCGGCCACGGCGACATTCCTCCTGGTTGGTGACTGCCGATATTCGCGGAAACGGCGTAGAGTGTTCGCAGTACAACAACAGCACGATATATATGGCAGTGAGTTTAACGATCGATGACTGATGCTAATCGCTCCCGGCGCTCCCGGCGCACGGAACCGCGCCGATCCCGCCACATCCAAGCCGCCCCGAGTGGGCCGGAGGCCAAGCAAATTGGCTCCCGCACCGGGCGTGGCGTGCTCGCTGCTGTCTCGGCGCTGGCCCTCGGCGTGATGAGCATGGGCTACTTCACGGTCGGCAACCTCAGCAATGACCTGGCCCAAGCCAACAACCTCAACCTCGGCCAGCAAAAGGACGGCGCCACGGACATTCTGCTGGTCGGTGTGGATTCCCGCACGGATGCCAAGGGCAATCCGCTGAGCCAGCAGGAAATCGACATGCTGCGCGCTGGCGAGGAAAACGTGGCGAATACAGACACGATGATCCTCATCCGCGTGCCCAACGATGGCTCCTCGGCCACGGCTGTGTCTCTGCCGCGCGATACCTATGCGAAGACACCCGACCAGGGCAACATGAAGCTCAACGGCGTGTACGGCACGGCGAAGTTCGAAAAGGCGCAGCAGCTAGAGCAGAGCGGCGTGACCGACAAGGCCACCATCGACAAGGACTCCACCGAGGCGGGCCGGCAGGCGCTCATCAAGACTGTGGCAGATCTCACGGGCATCACCGTGGACCACTACGCAGAGGTGGGCCTGCTCGGCTTCGTGCTGCTCACCGACGCCGTTGGTGGCGTGGACGTGTGCCTCAACAACCCCGTGGACGAGCCGCTGTCCGGTGCCAAGTTCCCCGCCGGTTACCAGACGCTCAACGGCCCCGATGCCCTGAGCTTCGTGCGCCAGCGCCACCAACTGCCACGCGGCGACCTGGACCGCATCACCCGCCAGCAGGCCTACATGGCGAGCCTGGCAAACCACATCCTGTCTTCCAAGACCCTCACCGACCCTGGCTCGCTGGGGCGCATCAACTCCGCCGTGCAGCGGTCCGTGGTGCTGGATGATGGCTGGGATGTCATGAGCATGGCCTCGCAGATGCAGAACCTGGCCGGCGGCAACGTGAGCTTCCAAACCATCCCGGTGACCAGCATCGACGGCACCGGCGACTACGGCGAATCCGTGGTGACGGTGAACAAGAAGCAGGTGCACGACTTCTTCAGCCATCTACTCGGCGAAGACAAGAAGCAGGAAGAGGACAAGCCCACCGAGACGGCCGATCCGAATGCCCCCATCGAGGCTTTCGACGCGCGGTCCTACAAGGTCAATGTTTTCAACGCCAGCGATATCGGCGGTCTCGCGGGCCGCGTGGCGGAACTGACCACGACCTACGGCTACCGGCCAGGCGAGGTGGGCAACCACAACGAGACGGGCGTTTCCGAGTCCCAGGTCAACGCCAAGGATCCCAACGACCCCGCCGCTCGCGCGTTGGCGCGCCAGCTCGGCGGTCTCAAGGTGGTCGAGGACTCCAGCCTCAAGGACAAGGAAATCTCCGTCACGCTGGCCGGCACGTACAAGGGTCCGGGCCTGCAGGCTGGCTCCGCGCCGCTCACCGATCCCAACGATCCGAATGTTGGCACGATCACGCCGGGCATGAAGGACCTCGATGGCGACGGTGTCCCGGACGACAGTACTGCCGCAGCCCCCACCGGCACCGCCACCGATGCGCCGAAGGAATCCGTGGTGGGCACGCCGGGCGAGATCGACGGTGGCCCGGACATGACGAAGCCGATCAACGCGGGCAGCAACGCCCCGATGTGTGTGAACTAAAGTCCGGTTAGACTAGTCCACCATGGACTTGATCGCGCCTTTGCTGGCCACTGACCCAGCGGCTCCCCGCCTGACCACCTACACGGATGCGGGCCGCATGGAGCTCTCCGCCCAAACCCTGGGCAATTGGATGAACAAAGTTGCCAACCTCCTGGCCGAGGTCGGCGCCGAACCTGGCGATGTTGCGCTCGTGGATTGTGCCCCCAGTTGGCAGCCCATTGCCATCACGCTGGGTTGCTGGCGCGCGGGAGTGTCCGTGACGTGCTCGGCGGGTTCTGCAGAGTCAGCGGAGTCAGCGGAGCCGATGGTGGCTTTCTGCGACGACCTCGCCACCGCCGAGAACCTCATCGACGGCGTAGGTGGTGTCGCGGTGGATACCGTGTTCCTGGTGTCTACTGACCCCTTCGGCCGCGGCGTGGAGGAATCGGGCGGGGATGTGCCGTTCGGCATTCAGGACTTCTCCCCCGAGCTGCGCGTGCAGCCGGATGCCTACCTGGGCTCCGATAATGATGGTCACGATCTGTTCCGCACGGCCTCTGGCTCCCTCGACTGGGACGACGTGGCGCGTCTCGCCGAGCCACTCGATGCCGGCGCCCGAGTCATCGTGGGCGGCTGGCAGGATGAGCTGGGTCTCGCTCAGGTCATTGCCCCCTTGTTCGCGGACGGCTCCGTGGTGATGACCACGGACACCTCCCCCGACCGCGTGGCTGAGCTCGCCCAGGCCGAAAAGACCACCCAGACGGGCTACTAACTCCCCCTACTTCACGTCCCGCGATTCGTTGACGAAGAACGCGGCGGCGGCCAGCAGGCCAGCCCACAGGATCAGAATGATGCCGCTGATGGCCGGCGTATGAACCGTGGGCTGGGTGCTGGTGAGCATGAGCACATTATTGAACGGCAGGTAGGGCGCCACGTTGTCCGCGAGGAACTGGCTGGTGCTCACGAGGATCCCCTCGAACGCCGTTGCCCAGATCAGCGGCAGCGCCACAGCACCGGCCACCGACGGGATCAGCACGCCCAATGCGGAGGCCATAACGCTGATGGCGGCGATGGCGAGAACCATCCAGCCGATCTTGCCCGCGTCGTTCGTCATGAGCGGCAGCGGCGTGCTGGACAGAAGCACCAGCGCGATGGCTAGGCCGATCACGCCCGCCACCACGGACAGCAGCATGTTGACGAGCATGCTCGCCGCCACCTGCTTCCAGCGGGCAGAGATCACCAAGAAGGATTGCGCGTGCAGGTTATGTGCCCGTTCGCTGGATACCCGCACCGCCGATAGGGCGATGATGAACATGAGCGCCGGCACGAGCCCGCCGCCCGCCTGGGACGCGTTGATCGCGCCCAGTTCAGCAAGATCGAGCCCCTGGCTCTGCAGATTCTGCACTGCGTTGAGCGTGAGCGCTGCGGGCAGTACGAGGGACAGTACCGCGAAGCCCAGCAGGATCCACGTGCCCTTAAGCGACTTGGTGCGCAGCCATTCTGAGTTAATGATCCCGAGCATCTACTTGCCTCCCATGCGGTAGTCCACAGCAGCGTTGGTGGTATCGAGGAATCGCTGCTCCAAGCCTTGGCGCTGTTGCGAGAGCTCCAGCACCACCGCGTTGGTGTCGCGCGCGAGCTCGCCGATGACGCGGGCAAGGTCATCGCCGGCCATGTCCGCAGTGATGTCCATGATTCCGTTGGGCTTCGCGTCGATGGTGAAGGCAGAGTTGGCCGCTGCGGCGTCGAAAAAAGGAGCGGGATCGGCCACGCGCACGCGTACGGTCGCGCTGCCGCTGTTGAGGAACTCGTCCATGCTGTGCTCGCCGATGAGCTTGCCGCGGCCGATGAGCACGAGGCGATCGGCGGTGAGTTCCATCTCGTTGAGCAGATGGGAGCTGACCAGCACGGCGCGCCCCTGTTCTGCGTTGGAGCGGATGAGCTGGCGCATCCAGTGCACGCCCTCCGGATCCAGGCCATTGACGGGCTCATCGAGGATCAGGTGCTTGGGGTCGCCGAGCAGCGCGATGGCGAGGCCAAGGCGTTGCTTCATACCGAGGGAGAAGCCCTTGATCTTCTTCTTAGCAACCGTCTCGAGGCCGACCAACGCTAGGCATTCTTCAGCGCGGTCTAGGCTGATGCCTGCCGCAGCAGCGATGGAATTGATGTGCGTGGAGGCAGTGTGGTTGGGGATGTACCACGTAGGTTCCATGAGCCCGCCGACCACGTGTGGCCGTTCGGAACCGTAGCTGTCCAGGTCTTTTCCATCGAAGCTGACGGTTCCTTGGGAGGGGTTGTCGAGGCCCAGGATGCAGCGCATCGTGGATGACTTGCCCGAGCCGTTGGGCCCGAGGAAGCCGGTGACTTGCCCGTCGGGCACGGAGAACGTGAGGTCGTCGAAGGCCTGCGTGTCCCCGTAGCGTTTACTTAGGTTCTCTACGGTGATCATGGGTTTAAGTGTGTCACATCTTTCTTTCCGTCGACGCCACCAGCTAGCGCACGTCCCGGGAGGTGTTGGCCCACAGGCCGATTGTTATCAGGGCGCCGAGCCAGGCAATGAGAACGATGATGCCCGTGGCCCCCAGCGATGCATGCTCGAAGATCGCGTTGTCGTAGGCGACGTTGACCATGGTGCTGTTCGGCAGGATCGTGGCGAGCGGACGGATAGCACTGACCGATCCTGCGCCCGTATTGATGAGTGGTTCGAGCACGAGGATCCACACCAGCGGCAGGGAAATGGCCGCCACCTGGGAGCGAACCAGCGCCGCGAGTCCCACGGTCGCCACGGCCCACAGCGGGAAGCCAATTGCAGTTGTGGTGAGATAACCCAGCCCCTCCCCGGCATCTACATCGATCCCCACGACGGTGGCCGCAACCCACGCCAACGCACAACCGACGACGAAGGCGGAGAAGGTGAATAGTCCCACCACGACCATCTTGGCAACGAGCCAGTTGCTACGCCGCGGTTGGGTGAGGAACGCGTGCGCATTCATGTTGTGCTTGATGTCGCTGCCCACCCAGCTGCCTGCCATGATGATCGCGATCATCTGGAAGATCTGCGCTCCTTGGAGGAGGCTGTCCCATCCCCGGGCTGGACCGTTGCTCGTTTCCCCGAACACTCCGAGAAGCACGACGGGGCCGTAAAGCGCTCCGGTGAGCAGGATGAGGTAGATCCAGGTTGACCGTACGCTGGTGAGTTTGGTGATTTCGCTGCGAAGTGAGTTCATCGTTGCTGCTCCTGAGACGTGTATTCCTGTGCCCCGCTGGTTGCCGCGAGGAACCGCTGTTCAAGGTTTTCTGATTCGGTGCGCAGTCCGGTGATGAGAATGTCGTTTCGGTGGGCGATCTGCGCCGCGTGGACGCGGATCTCCGACTCCTTCTTGCCCTCGGGAATGCGGATTCGGAGGGTCTGCCCTTCGATCTCGTGCCCGAGCCCCTCGGCATGGAGCAGCTGGCTGAGGTTGGTCACCGCGGTGGTTTCCACGCTGACCGTCGTGCCGCCGGCGAGGAAGTCCGCGAGGGAGTACTCCCCGATCAGCTCACCCTTGCCGATCACCACGAGGCGATCGGCGGTCTGCTGCATTTCACTGAGCAGGTGGCTGCTGACGAGAACTGCGTGCCCGTGGTCGGCGAGGGTGTGGATGGTGCGCCGCATCCAGCTCACGCCCTCGGGATCCAGACCATTAACCGGTTCATCGAGAATCACGTGTTTGGGGTTGCCAAGCAGCGCGGCAGCCAGACCGAGCCGCTGCTTCATGCCTAGGCTGTATCCCCTGACCTTCCCCTGCGCAGCCGACGTGAGGCCAACGAGATCCAGGCATTCATCAACCCGCCTGTCGGAAATGCCCGCTCCCCTGGCAAGAACGCGCAGGTGGTCACGCCCGCTGCGTCCCGGCGTGAACCACGTGGCTTCCAGCAGGGCGCCCACGTGCTTGGGCTTTTCGCGAAGATGACTGAACGCGGTGCCATCGATGAAGGCATGACCTGCACTCGGCGCATCAAGCCCGAGGATGCAGCGCATCGTCGTTGATTTCCCCGACCCGTTGGGGCCCAAAAAGCCCGTGACCTGCCCGTCGGGCACGGTGAACGTGAGATCGCGGATCGCGTCTTTCTTCCCGTACCTCTTACTGAGACTCTCAACTGTAATCATGTCCCCCATCTTCACTGGTCACTTGTGGTCTGCGCATCGGTCCTTGGGTTGATTTTGTGGCCTCATACCCAGGTATGAGGTGTCCCTTTTATCCCGACGCCCCCACGTTGTTTTCCCCTGATTTTCCTACATAGAACAGGTTATCTAACTCTAAAACTTTTTGCAAGCTAAATCTTGCAGTGGTCGATATTGTGTACTATTCTTATTGTTGTAAGGGAATGAGCACGGGGGACGTGCTCTCACAACACATCACAGGCGGGATAACTGAGGGGGAAATCGATGAGTACAGAAGACTCTAATACCCAGGGTGGACAACCCAGTTGGGTCACAGCAAACCCAACATGTCCGCTGGCGGCTGCGCAGCGGGATAGCATTCGTGCTCAACTGACTTTGTGGGAGCTCTGCGCTCCTGACGGCGAAGACTTCGTGCCAGATGTCGCGACCGGCATTGCGGCGAAGCTGTCCATTACAGCCCATGCGGCAACGCGTTTGGCCACACACGGCTGGCTTCTGGCTCGGTGGCCAGGGTTCCAGCGCTTATTTCACACTCTGACCATTCCGGTGAAGCACATGGTGGCTGTCCTCGAGCTCACCGAGGCCGTCGATGACGAGCACCAACCAGAGATCGAATCGGAAATCATTGCCGTGCTCACGCCGGAACACCCCGGCCAGCAGCTCCCGAGCGTGCGGAGCCTGAGCTACTGGGTGCGCACCATCATCGAACGCATTCAGCCAAACGCCCGCCCGCTCGAGGAGGGCGAGGAGCTGCGTACCGAGCACACCGTGGAGCACCAGGCCCCAGAGATCAGCTTCGATAACCGTGCCAACAGCCGGACCACAATCTTCATCGGCCTCCCCAAAGCCGATGGCATCCTCGTGGAGAAGTCTCTCCGGGCCGTCGCCTCCGCACACGGGTGCTCCGTGGCAGAGGCCCTCGTGGCGATCATCCGAGAAAAGCTCGATGTCCAGGTCACGCTCAACCTGTACAAGAACACCGCGAACCCCACCGAAGACATCTTTGCGGAAGGGTCGTGGCTGCCCAAGGCCGTAGGTACGGCCTGGCTGGAGCGGGTCACGCACCTAGCGGCGCCGGGCTACGCGGAATCCGCAGGGTACTCCCCATCCGAGGCGGTAAAGGCAGCGGTGGCCGGGCGCGATGGCGGATGCCGAGCTCCAGGTTGCACGAAGGAACCCTACCTTTGCGATGTGGACCACGTGCACCGCTACGATCACGACAATCCGGAAGCCGGGGGCCCAACCAGCACGGCGAATCTCCACCTGCTCTGCCGGTACCACCACAAGCTCAAGACGGCGGGTGTCCTCGACGTCGAGCTTCGGCCGGATGGCTCCGAATGCTGGACCTCCGTCGGCGACGGCCACCAAACCATCACCACCCCCTACGGACCGTTGGGACGGGAGACCTTCGAGCGCAGGCATGGGCGGCGCACGAAAGCACTGCACACTCATCATGAGCTCACATTCCGGGACTCGGTCGAGGACATCATCGAGGAGGCTCTGAAAGAAAAGGAAGAGGAGGCACTACCCTTCTAGCAACTGATCCGCGGACACCAATCCATTGCGGAAGGCATAGAGCACAGCGTGGACGCGGTCGCGGGAATCGGTCTTCATGAGAACGCGGCCCACGTGCGTCTTCACCGTGGGTAGCGAGATGAAGAGCTCGTCGGCGATTTCCTGATTGGTGTGGCCAAGCGCCATGAGCACCAGGATCTCACGCTCGCGCGGGGTGAGCGGTACGTCCACGGACTGCTTATCTCGAATACTTCGCAGCAAGCGCGCCGTAGCGGTGGGGCTAATCACGGCTGCCGATTCGCCGACCGTGCGCACGGCGGCGATGAGTTCTTCGGGGTCGGCATCCTTGAGCAGGAACCCGCTCGCGCCGGCCTCCACCGAGCCGAGAACATAATTATCAGTATCGAAGGTGGTGAGGATGACCACCTTCGCATCCGCATCGCGGGCAAGGATCCGCCGGGTCGCCTCGATCCCGTCCATCTCGGGCATCTGCACATCCATGAGGATGATGTCCACGGGCTGCTCGGCGGCGCGTTCGCATGCCTCGCGGCCCGTGGCGGCCTCCCAGACCACGGTGATGTCGTCCTGGGAATCGAGCACCATCGCGAAACCGGCGCGCACAAGCTGCTGATCATCGGCCAGGCCCACTGTTGTCATAATCATCTCCTAATCTCAGCTCGCACACACCAGCCACCGGGATACACCTCGGAGGGTCCCCACCAGGCCGAACCGCCCACGATGCGCACGCGTTCCTTGATTCCGGTGAGCCCGCGGCCGGAGCCCTCCAACGTCTGCTCCCCCGGCGCGTTATCCACCTGCACCCGAAGGCTGTCCTCGCTCCATTCCACCGCCACGGTCGCCTCCACGCCGCCGGCATGCTTGAGCACGTTGGTCAGCGCCTCCTGCACGATGCGGTACACGGTCAGCCCGCGCACCTCGTCCAAGGGGCCAGGCTCCCCCGCGACGGTGTACGCGGCATGCACACCATTGCGGCGCGCATCCGCCACCAAGGCCGGGATGCCCGAGACACCCGGAGTGGAGGCGGTGTCTCGAGGGTCCGTGGTGGCGTCGTCGCGAAGAACGGATAACAGACCGCGCATCTGCCCCAGCGATTCGCGCCCACGCGCGGCGATGATATCCAAAGATTCCATGGCCTTAGCGGCGTCCTTGCGCCCGGCGTAGCGGCCGCCATCGGCCTGGGCGATGATGGCGGTGAGGGAATGGGCCACAATGTCGTGCATCTCGCGGGCGATGCGGTTGCGCTCGCTCACGGTCGCGAGCTCCGCCCGGGCGACCAGCGCCTCGATCTCCTGCGCCTTGCGCAACGAATTGCGCCCAATGGTCCACATCAACGCAATCGACACGGCAATGAGCAGGGCGGTGACCACGGTGACGATCCACATCCCCGGATCGCGGAGACCGTTGGCCACATTCTCGCGCTGCTCTTCCAGCGACACCACGGGGCTCGTGGACACCAACCACAGGTTCACCACCCCGGCCCACACGATTGCCGCGTAACTGCCCACCACGAGCGCAGCCAACCACCACGCACGCCGCGTCCGGATGCGCGCCGAGATGGCGTAGGCCTCGTAACACACCAGCAGGTAGCCGACCAGCATCAACGGCACAGCCGAAACTCCCTGGAGCACCATGCCGGCGCCGGCGATCGCAATGCCGGGGACAACTCGCCACTGCTGCACCACCACGCCCACGATCGACACCACCAACCCCACCACGTAGGCCGAGATCAGCGCGGAGTTCAGGCCGGAGACGTTGATTCCCACCCCGATCAGGCCGGTCACCACCACCGCCGCAGAGAGGGATAGCGCCATCCAGAGGCGGCCATCTCTCCACAGGGTCACGGTGCTGGTTGCCATGGACCTCACCATAAAGCACTTTCGCCTACGCGCGCGTCCACCTGAAGTATGATTTCCCCCATGGCTGATGTGAAGTTCGACAACGTAGAGATCCGCTACCCCGGCGCCGACAAGCCCACCGTGGCAAACATGAACCTGCACATCCAGGATGGAGAGTTCCTGGTTCTCGTGGGGCCGTCCGGCTGCGGCAAGTCCACCACGCTGCGGGCGCTGGCGGGGCTGGAGGACACGTCGGGCGGACACATCAGCATCGGCGGCCGCGATGTCACCGGCACGGAGCCGAAGGAACGCGACATCGCGATGGTGTTCCAGGATTACGCCCTGTACCCGCACATGTCCGTGCGCGAAAACATGGGCTTTGCCCTCAAGGTCGCGAAGACCCCCAAGGACGAGATCAACCGCCGCGTCAACGAGGCCGCTGAGATCCTGGGCCTGCAGGAGTTTCTCGACCGCAAGCCGAAGGACCTCTCCGGTGGCCAGCGCCAGCGTGTGGCCATGGGTCGTGCGATCGTGCGCGAGCCGCAGGTGTTCCTCATGGATGAGCCGCTGTCGAACCTCGATGCGAAACTGCGCGTGCAGACCCGCGCGCAGATCGTCAAGCTGCAGCGCGACCTCGGGGTAACCACCGTGTACGTGACCCACGACCAGGTGGAGGCCATGACCATGGGCCACCGCGTGGCCGTGCTCAAGGATGGCGAGCTGCAGCAGGTGGATACGCCGAAGAAGCTCTACGATGAGCCGGCCAACGCTTTCGTAGCGGGATTCATCGGCTCGCCCGCGATGAACCTGGTGCGCACTACGGGCGGAGTGCAGGGGTGGAATCTGGACGTGCCGAATAAAGAGCTCATCGTCGGCGTGCGCCCGGAGGGACTGGAGCTGTCCGAGGACGGCATCCCCGGCACCGTGACGATGGTCGAGGAGCTGGGCGCGGATTCGTATATTTATGTCGATACCAACCTCGGCCAGATGGTCGCCCGCGGGGGTAACTCCGAAGTGGGCGCTCAGGTGCACTTGATGCCCCGCCCCGGTGCTCACATGCACTTTTTCGACGCCACTACGGAACAGCGGGTGAACGTGGGGTAAACAAAACCCACAGTCCGGTTTTCCCAATTTTCCGTTTGAGCCACCCCCTATCAATTAAGCTGTAACAAGATTGACGTTTGCTTGAGAGGAAAGGCAACTACAGTGGCTCAGCACACGAAGAAGCTCCTGGCCGTGATGACTGCATCCGGCCTGGTTCTGGCTGGATGCTCGGATGACAAGGGCGGAAGCGACAACGGCGGCGGCAACACCGACGGCCGTGGCCCCATCACCTTCGCCATGGGTAAGAACGACACGGACAAGCTCCGCCCGGTCATCGACAAGTGGAACGAGAAGCACCCGGATGAGAAGGTGACGCTACAGGAGCTGGCCGGTGAGGCCGATGCCCAGCGCGACACCCTCGTGCAGTCCCTGCAGGCTGGTTCCGGTGATATCGACGTCATGGCACTCGACGTGGTCTGGACCGCACAGTTCGCCGCCAACGGCTGGCTGGCCCCACTCGAGGGCGACCTGAAGGTAGACACCTCCAAGCTGCTCAAGGCCCCGGTGGAGTCCGCGAAGTACATGGACAAGCTCTACGCTCTGCCGCAGAACACCAACGGCCAGCTCCTCTACCGCAACACCGACGTGGTCAAGGATGCCCCGCAGAAGTGGGAAGACGTGGTCAACGCCTGCAAGGCCGTGAAGGATCAGGACTGCCTGACCATGCAGCTGAAGCAGTACGAGGGGCTCATGGTTTCCACCGCCGACTTCATGAACAGCTGGGGCGGCGGCATCATGAACGATCAGGGCGAAGTCACCGTGACCTCGCCGGAGTCCCGCGCCGGCCTGCAGGCCATGGTCGATGGCTACAAGGACAAGGTCATCAGCTCCGCCTCCACGGGCGCGACCGAGGAGGAGACCAACCTGGCCTTCACTCAGGGTCAGACCGCCATGGCCATCAACTGGCCGTACATGTACACCAACGCTGAGGAAGCTGGCTCCGCGGTGAAGGGCAAGACCGAGGTCTCCCCGCTGGTCGGCAAGGACGGCGTGGGCGTGTCCACCCTGGGCGGCTACAACAACGGCATCAACGCCAACTCCAAGCACAAGGCCACGGCCAAGGACTTCATCGAGTTCGTCACCTCCGACGAGAACCAGAAGTCCTTCATGGAGAAGTCCTTCCCGCCAGTGCTCGCATCCGTCTACGATGACGAAGCCCTCAAGCAGAAGTTCCCCTACCTGGATGCTCTGAAGATCTCCCTGGAAAACGCGAAGCCCCGCCCGGCGTCCCCGAACTACGACGCCCTGAGCAAGGCCGTGCAGGACAACGCCTACGCTGCCCTGACCGCAGGCAAGTCCGTGGACCAGGCAACGGACGACATGGCAGCAGCGATCAAGAACACCACCACGAAGTAATTCATTTCTCTTCCGACAAGGAGTAGCGCGTGACCACCACCGCTTCCCGGCCACAACGGAAGAAGAGGGACTGGCGAGCCGTATGGCTCGTCGGTCCCTCCCTGCTGTTGTTGGCCGTTGTCATCGGCTATCCCGTCATCCGGGCGATCTACCTGTCCTTCCAGGCCGACCGCCACCTCGATCCGGAAACGGGCATGTTCGTCACCGGCGGCTTCGCCGGTTTCCAGCACTACCTGTACTGGCTCACGCAGCGGTGCATGACGCCCTCCGGCGTGGTGGCCGAGTGCGCCCCGGGCCAGCTATCCATGGACTTCTGGCCGGCGCTGAAGATCACCCTGTTCTTCACGGTCGTCACGGTGACCTTGGAGACGATGCTGGGCCTGTGGATGGCGCTGGTCATGAACCGCGCGTTCGCCGGCCGCGGCCTGCTCCGTGCTGCCGTGCTCGTGCCCTGGGCAATCCCCACGGCCGTGACCGCAAAGCTGTGGCAGTTCATCTTCGCCGACCAGGGCATCGTCAACTCCCTGTTGGGAACCACGATCCACTGGACCACCGACCCCTGGGCCGCCCGCTTCGCGGTGATCATCGCCGACGTGTGGAAGACCGCGCCGTTCATGGCGATCCTCATCCTCGCCGGCCTGCAGATGGTGCCCAGCGGCGTGTACGAGGCCGCCCGTGTGGACGGAGCCTCGAAGTGGCAGCAGTTCACCAAGATCACCCTGCCGCTGATCCGCCCGGCGCTCATGGTCGCGATTCTGTTCCGCACCCTGGACGCCCTGCGCATGTACGACCTACCGGTCATCATGATCAGTGGGTCCTCGAACTCCCCCACTGCGGTCATCTCCCAGCTGGTCATTGAGGACACGCGTCAGGGCAGGTTCAACTCGGCGTCGGCGCTATCGACCCTCATTTTCCTGCTGATCTTCGCGGTGGCGTTCATTATGATTCGATTCCTCGGCGCGGACGTGTCCGGTAAGAAGCAAGGAGCCCAGCGATGAAAATGCTCCGCCACTACATCGGTGTGATCCTCATCCTCATCTGGGGACTGGCGCCGTTTTATTGGATGGTTGTGACCGCGCTGCGGGACAAGGACTACACGTTCTCCACGAACCCCATCCCCTCGCACGTGACGATGGATAACTTCAAAGACGCCCTCGCCACGGACGCCGGAAACAACTTCCTGCGCGCCATCGGCAACAGCCTCATCATCGGCGTGGCCACCACGTCCATCGCGCTGGTGGTAGGCGTGTTTACGGCCTACGCGCTGGCGCGGGTTGAGTTCCCGGGCAAGGGCGCGGTCACGGGTATCATCCTGGCGGCCTCCATGTTCCCGGGCATCGCCCTGGTCACGCCACTGTTCCAGTTGTTCTCCAACATCGGCTGGATCGGCACGTACCGGGCCATGATCATCCCGAACATTAGCTTCGTGCTACCACTGACGGTGTACACGCTGACCAGCTTCTTCCGCGAACTGCCGTGGAAGCTGGAGGAAGCCGCGCGCGTGGATGGCGCGTCGCGCGGGCTGGCGTTCCGCAAGGTGATCCTGCCGCTGGCCGCCCCGGCGCTGTTCACCACCGCGATCCTGGCTTTTATCGCCACGTGGAACGAGTTCATGCTGTCCAACCAGCTGTCCAATACCTCCACCGAGCCCGTGACCGTGGCCATCGCCCGCTTCAGCGGCGCCTCGGCCTTCGAGTTCCCCTACGCAGCCACCATGGCCGCCGGCGCGCTGGTCACGGTGCCGCTGGTGATCATGGTGCTGGTCTTCCAGCGCCGCATCGTCTCCGGCCTGACCAGCGGTGGTGTGAAGTGACCCGCAAGAAGCTGGCGTGGGAATCCGCGCTAGGGTTCGTGGGTTTCTTCCTGGTCTTGGCCGCGATTCAAGCGGTCTGGAATGTGCTCCAGCCCGAGCCCGCAGTGCTGCCCAGCGTGCTGCTCGCGGTGCTCGTGGTGGTGGAGTGGCTGATCTGGCTGCGCTACCGGTCCTTGCGCCACAGCCAATAGGCCACAAACTCCCGCAGGAACGCTGCGGGGCGGGCGCGCACGGGGGTGGGCGCGCCGATCACATAAGCCTCGAAGTCGCGCTCGCGCTGGGTATCGCGCACGAGCCCTTCGGTGCGCAGCACGTGGAAATCGCTGGTGACCAGGGCAATCGTGGGGGAATCGCCGAGCATGTCGAGGCTAAAGTTGATGTTGTCTTCCGTGTTGGCGGCCCGCGGTTCTTTCTCGACGCCACCCCGATAGCCCATCTCATCGATGAGGAATCGGGACATCGCATCTGCCTCGGTGCAGGGCTCGTCGGGGCCCTGACCACCACTGACGATGAGCGTGGTTCCCGGCGGACAGGCCGCCGCGCCCGCGCGGCAGCGATTGGCGAGCAACGGCCCCGGCCGGTCGCCGGCCAAGCCCGCGCCGAGCACCACCACGGCATCGGTGCCGGGCACAACCGTGCGGCGCTGGGTCCCCAGGGCGCAACCGACAAACCAGAGGAAACTGCCGACCACCACTAGCCACCCGATGACACCGACTGCGCCGAGGGGGAAGAATGTGGCGTCGAACAGAAGAACGAGAGCACCGTAGATCCACGTGACCATGAGGGTGGCACCGAGCTCCGTGGTCCAGTGCACCCACGCGCGGCGATCGCCGGAGGCGAGCTTCGGGGACAGCACCGCGCCCACCACCACGACCGTGACGAGTGCCGCCGCAAACGCCCACCACATCGGCCGCAGCAGCAACTGCACGCCCCAACCGGCAAGACCCAGGGCGCAGACGGCTAGGCCAACGCCGTCCCAGCGCTTGAGGTTCACATCAAGCGCTCTCGGAGCGCCTGATCCTTCTGCAACACCTGGTCACGCATGGTGTCCTGGTAGGCGAGCATCTTGTCCATGAGGGCGTCATCGGCCACGGCGAGGGTGCGGACTGCCAACAGGCCGGCGTTCTTCGCGCCGTCGATGGACACCGTGGCGGTCGGCACGCCGCCCGGCATCTGCACGATGGAGAGCAGGGAATCCAGGCCGTCGAGGTTGCCGAGCGCGCGCGGGATGCCGATGACCGGCAGCGGCGTGGCGGCGGCGACCATGCCCGGCAGGTGAGCTGCCCCGCCCGCGCACGCGATGATGACCTTGATGCCGCGGGTGTGCGCAGTGCGGGCGTAGTCCAGCATCCGCTCCGGGGTGCGGTGGGCACTGACCACGCCGACCTCGAAGGGCACGCCGAACTCGGCGAACACCTCCGCAGCAGGTTCTACGGTGGGCCAATCCGAATCCGAGCCCATGATGAGGCCAACGAGAGGTGCAGAAGACATCGGGAAACTCCTTAGTTATCGGACCAGCGCGCCGTCTCGAGGAAGCGGGCGGCCTCGCGGGCCTGGGCGCGCACGGCGGCGGGATCGTCGCCGGTCATGTTCACGTGGCCGATCTTACGGCGCGGCCGCCAGTCCTTGCCGTACATGTGGATCTTCGCGTTCGGGAAGCGCTGCCACACGGCATCCATGCGCTCGGTCATGGGCATCTGGGGGTCCTCGTCCGCACCGAGGACGTTGGCCATGACCGTCACCGGCGCCAGCGGTGCCGTGGAGCCCAGCGGGCGATCCAACACGGCGCGCAAGTGCTGCTCGAACTGGCTGGTCACGCAGCCATCCTGGGTCCAGTGGCCCGTGTTGTGCGGGCGCATCGCCAGCTCGTTGACGATGATTTCCGGCTGGCCCACCTCGTCCACGGTCTCGAACAACTCCACGGCCAGCACGCCCGTCACGCCCAGCTCCGCGGCGATCTCTCGGGACAGCCGCTCGGCCTGCTCCAGCAGGAACGGGGCCGTGTCCGGAGCCGGGGCGGTGGCCTCCACGCAGATGCCATCGCGCTGGACGGACTCCACCACGGGCCAGGACTCCACGGCCCCGGACGGCGTGCGGGCCACCATCGCGGACAGCTCGCGGACGAGGGTGACCTTCTTCTCGGCCATGAGCGGCACGCCTTTATCGAGCAGCTCGGCGACCAGCTGAGTAGCCTCCTCGGCGGAGCCGGGGAACCACACGCCTTTGCCGTCGTAGCCCCCACGACGGGCCTTGAGACAGACATGGCCGGAGGTGGCGTCGAAAAAACCGGCGATGTCCTCGGTGGACTCAATGGCCAGGAAGGGCGGCACCGGCGCCCCAAGCTCGCGGAGCTTCTTGCGCATGACCAGCTTGTCCTGCGCGTGGATGAGCGCGGCGGGCTGCGGCTGCACGTTGATACCCTGAGCGATGAGGTCATCGAGGAAGTCGTTGGGCACATGCTCGTGGTCGAAGGTCACCGCATCCGAGCCCTCGGAAACGGCCATGACGTGCTCGCGGTTCGTGTAATCCCCCAGCACCACGTCTGCGGTGACCTGCGCCGCCGACGCATCGGGGCGGCCGGCGAGCACGCGGGCGCTGAGGCCCAGCTCGATGCCGGCCTGCTGCATCATGCGGGCCAGCTGACCGTCGCCGATGATCGAGACCACATTCATCCCCGGCGCGTGGGCCTGGGGGCGGGCAAGGGAAAAATCAGCGGAAGGAGTCATCACGGTCCTTAACTATAGTGCGCACCAGGCGCGCGAACTTCTTGGCCTGCGGCACAGACTGCAGCACCACCGGCATCCGCTGCCCCACCACAAAGACGGACACGGTCGAGCCGGTCGAACGAGCATCCATGATCGCGTACATCGGAATCTCGGCGATGCGGCTGCGCACGTGCCCACTGGCGGTGATGAGCCGACGATCCGTGAGCACCATCCGCGAGCGCGCGCGGTAGATAAGGTGGCGGATGCAGCGCCGCCACGCCAGCCACAGCCACAGCACCACCAGGCCCCGGCGCAGCCAGAGCATCGGGGTGAGCAGCGGATCGTTCACGTAGAAGCGCACGTCGGACAACGGCGTGAACTCGTAGCCCACGTTCGCCATGGCCACGGAGGCGAAGTAGCGGTCAATGCCGCCGATACCCAGCCAGATCAGGCCCGTGATGAGCAGCAGCTCCAGCACAGGGAAGATGACCGAGCGGCGGGTGGGGCTGAGCTCGGCGAGCACCGGCTCGTCGGGGTCGAAGACAACCTTGCTCATCAGTAGGCACCTCCGTAATCCCCTGTGCCGTCCGGGCGCAGGTGCACGATCTCCCCGGCGCGCACCGTGTGGCGTTGGCCGTCCTCGGTGCGGATGATGAGCTCACCGTCGTCGTCGATGGCCACGGCCCTGCCCACCAGGGTCTTGTTACCCGGCAGGTGGGCGCGAACCTGAGTGTTGAGGGTGGAGGACAGCTCCCGGTAGCGCGGCAGAATCGTCTGCGGCGCCCCGCCGAGATTGCGCCACCGAGCGAGGTTTTCCGCCAAGGTCGTGAGGATCTCCACGGTAAAGTCCTCGCGGGAGGGCACGGTATCGCACAGAACCGCAATGGAGCTGGCGTGTTCCACGGGAATCTCGCCGGGCTGGAGGTCATAGTTCACGCCGAAGCCCAGAATGAGGGCCGCGTGGGGCTGCAGGTGGGCTGCCTCCACGAGGATGCCGGAAAGCTTGCGTCCCTCGTAGGTCACATCGTTCGGCCATTTCACCGTGGCGGCCAGGCCGCTGGAGGAACGCACGGCCTCCGCGATCGACAGCCCCGTGAGCAGCGGCAGCAGGCTGATCCGCTCCACCGGCACCTCCGTGACGCGAATAAGCACCGAGCAGATCACCTGACTGTGTGCCGGGGCGAAGAACGCCCGGCCCTTACGCCCGCGGCCGGCGGTCTGCTCCTCGGCGAGCAGCACGCTCATGTCCGGCAGCTCGTCGCTGAGGCGCACGCGGTCGGCAATATCGGTGTTCGTGGATCCGGTCTGCTCCACCACCTCCACGTGGCGATACCCCGCCTCGGCCAAGCGCTCACGCAGGGCAGCGGGGTCAAGAGGTGTGCGTGTGGGTTTATCCATGGTCATTGAGCTTACCGCCTCTTATTCCACGTAAACTATCCCCATGACTTCTTCCACGGACATGTCCACGACCGCCGGCAAGATCGCAGACCTGCGCGAACGCCTGGCGGAGACTCGCATCCCGGTCGGTGAAGATGCCGTGCGCGCCACGCACGAGGCCGGTCATTTGAGCGCCCGCGAGCGGGTGGAACACCTGCTCGATGACGGCAGCTTCGTGGAGACCGATGCCCTCGCCCGCCACCGCTCCACCGCGTTCGGCGCGGACCGCAAGCGCCCCGTGACCGATGGCATCGTGGCCGGTCACGGAACCATCGACGGCCGCCCGGTGTGCATCTTCTCCCAGGACAACACCATCTTCGACGGCCAGGTCGGCGAGACCGCGGGCGAGAAGATCCTCAAGATCGTGGAACTCGCCGTGAAGTCCGGCACCCCGCTAGTGGCCATCTACGATGGCGCCGGCGCGCGCATCAAGGACGGCATGGCCGCCCTCGAGTACTTCACGCGCATTTACCGCCTGCAGTCGCTGGCCTCCGGTGTGATCCCGCAGATCGCCCTCGTGGCGGGGCCGACCTCCGCGGCCCAGGTGCACGGGGTGTCCCTGTCGGACGTCATCATCGAAGTCGAGGGCGAGGGCCACCTGCAGCTCTCCGAGGCAGATGCCGCCTCCACCGCCACCGATGTCGCATCGGGTAATACGCATCTGGTGGCGTCGGATGAAACAACGGGCCTCGACCTCATCGCGGATGTGCTCAGCTACCTGCCCAGCAACAACCGCGCCATCCCCGCCCCGGCCGAGCCGAGCGCACCGGCAACCGAGCCCGCCACCCTGGATGGGATCATTCCCGATTCCGACGCCGCCAGCTACAGCGTCCGCGAGGTCCTCTCGGCGGTCGTCGACGAGGGCAGCGCCCTGGAGCTGCAACCGCAATTCGCCACCAACATGCTCACCGCACTGGCCAGGGTGGAGGGCCGTAGCGTGGGCATCGTGGCGAACCAGCCGGACGCGCTTGCCGGAGCCATCGACGCCGACGGTGCCGAGAAGGCCGCGCGCTTCATCCGCCTCTGCGACGCGTTCAACATCCCGCTGGTGAGCGTGGTGGACTGCCCCGGCTTCGCCCCTGACGAGGAGGGCGCGGGGCTCATCCGCCGCAGCGCGAAGCTCATCGGCGCGACCGCCGAGGCGACCGTGGGCAAGATCGCAATCGTCACCCGCAAGGCCTTCGGCTCCGCCTACCTGGCCTTCGGCGCCAAGCGGCTGGGCACCGACCTGGTGTACGCGTGGCCGACCGCGCAGATCGCCGTGGCCGATGCGGAGACCATCGCGCACGTCACGGGCAAGGACGAGGCCACGATCGCGGAGAAGCTGGTGAACCCGTACGCCGCCGCCGAGCGCGGGCTCGTGGATGCCGTGGTGCCGCCGCGGGAGACGCGCCAGCGGATCGCCGACGGGCTGCGGTTGCTCGAGCGCAAGGCCGAGGACCACTACCCTCGCAAGCACAACAACCTGCCCTTCTAGCCGAGAATTCCTGTAGCTATGACTGATTCTTCTGTGTACAAGGTCGTTAAGGGCCAGCTAGACGACACCCAGCTGCGCGCCCTGCACCGCACCCTCGACGGCATCGCCGAGCAGGCCCACGCCATGCGCCACGCCAAGCCGCACACCCGCGGCCACTTCGGCACGCACCACGCGCTGCACCACGCGAACCCGCTGGCTTTTCGCAACCCCCGACTGCCCAGGGCGTAGCTCATGCGCATCGTGTTGGCGAGTTCGTCCCCATCGCGGCTGTCGATCCTGCGCTCCGCGGGCGTGGAACCGATAGTTCGGGTCTCCCACGTCGATGAGCCGGCTGCCGCCGCGGAGCTCGATGACCCGACGCCCGCCGAGTACGTGCAGCATCTCGCCGCGGCGAAGGCCGAGGCTGTGGTTGGCGAGGACGGCGTGATCATCGGCGGCGATTCCATGCTGCTCATCGACGGCGAACTGCAGGGCAAGCCGCACACGGAACAGGAAACGATCGCGCGCTGGCAGCGGCAGCGGGGTCGCACCGCTGAGCTCATCACCGGTCACGCGCTGCTGCTGGTAGAAGGTGGCCGAGTGGTGGATAGGTACCAAGAAACCGCCGCCACCACGATCCACTTCGCCGACGCCACCGATGCCGACATCGCCGCCTATGCGGCCACCGGGGAACCGTTCGGCTGCGCCGGAGCCTTCACCCTAGAGGCGCTGGGCGGCTGGTTCATCGACCGCATCGAGGGCGACCCATCGTCGGTGATCGGGCTGTCCCTTCCCGTGGTGCGGCGCGGGCTGGCGGCCTTCGGCTACGGAGTATCCGATTTCTGGAACCGCACCGAGGGTCACTAGATTGGCCACAATGGGCTCCACAACAACCGCACGCTTCGCGGGCATCGACCTAGCACGCGCCATTGCCGTGCTGGGCATGTTCTGCATGCACACATTCGCGCACCGCTACCCGGATAACGACTGGTTGGCGCTGTTCGATGGGCGCGCATCCGTGCTGTTCGCCGTGTTGGCGGGCATTTCCGTGGTGTTCTTGACCCGCAGGCGCCGCGGACTGGCGATGGACCTGTCGCTGGCGATCCGCGGTGTGCTGCTGTTCGCGTTGGGCATTGCCCTATCGCAGCCGTCGGTGGGGCCGATCGTGATCCTCACGACGTATGGCGCGTTGTACGTGCTGTTCGCCCCGTGGATGTATCGGTTGCCCACGTGGGGCTTGGCGGTGCTGACTGGCGTGACGGCGGTGGGATCACCGATTCTCACGTGGGTGGTGCGGCCGCACCTCGATGCGCCCCCGATGTTCGGCACGGCGCTGACCCCGGAGATGCTCGCCGAGCACGAGTGGAGCGAGGCGACGCAAACGCTGTTTTTCACGGGTCTGTTTCCCGTGGTGACGTGGGTTCCGATCTTCGCTGCCGGCATGGTGATTGGCCGGTGCCTCTTCCGCGTGCGGGAGGTGCACCTCTGGCTCATGGCCGTCGGCGTGATCCTCGCTGCCGTGGCCATGGGAATTTCCCGCTGGTTCCTGCAGGTCAGCGATTTGACGCAGCGGGTGATTGACGCAAACCCCAACGGGCTGGCGGGGGCGGTGGAAATGTTCGACCACGCCTACGGCATCCCCCCGGGACAGACCGCGGGATGGCTGTGGGTGTACGTGCCTCACTCGGGATCCATTGTGGAGATTGTCGCCAGCATCGGAGCGTCCGCAGCCGTGATCGGCGCATGCCTGGCGCTGTGCTCGCGGGTGACTTGGCCGCTCTACCCGCTGCGAGCGCTGGGACGCATGCCGCTGACGGCCTACACTGCGCACATCATCTTCCTGGGCTATTTGGCAGAGCAAGGCCACAACATCGCGGAGCCGAACTACTCGTGGATCAACCTGCTGGTGCCCATTGGCTTCGCGACGGTATGGTTCTGGTTCTTCCGGCGCGGCCCGATGGAGGCCCTGCTCACGCGGACCTCCCGCCTGCCGTTTACTGTGATGAAGCGGCCTTAACCTCGCGCTGCTCTGGGCCGTTGTAGCTGGAGAGCGGGCGGATGAGGGCATTGTCGGCGTTCTGCTCGACCACATGGGCGGTCCAGCCGACCACGCGCGACATTACGAAGATCGGGGTGAAGAACGGGATGTCGATGCCCAGCATGTAGTACGTGGGGCCCGCCGGGAAGTCGAGGTTCGGCAAGATGCCGGTGCGCTCGGACATGGCGGACTGCATGTTGTCGTACATCTGCACCCACTTGTCGCCGTCGTGCACCTTCGCGGTGCGGCGCATGGCGGCCTCCATGGTGGGCACGCGCGAATCGCCCTTCTTGTACACGCGGTGGCCGAAGCCCATGACCTTGTTCTTCGCGTCGCACTGGTCGTTGACCCACTGTTCGGCATCCTCGGGATCGCCGACTTCGAGGAAGTTGTACATCACGGCCTCGTTGGCGCCGCCGTGGAGGGGTCCCTTGAGGGCGCCGATGGCTCCGGTGATGGCGGAGTAGACGTCGCTCATGGTGGAGGTGATGACGCGGCTGGTGAACGTGGAGGCGTTGAAGCCGTGCTCGGCGTAGAGGGTGAGGGATTGGTCAAATGCTTCCACGTCGTCCCGGTTGTTGGCGGGGCTGTCCTCGCCGTCGCCGAAGCACATGTAGAGGAAGTTCTCGGCGAAGCCGCGGTCGCGGCTCGGCGGGATGAACTCCTGGTTCCTGCGGCGGCGCAGGTCGCAGGCGATGATGGTGGGCAGCTTGGCCATGAGGTTGAGGCCGGTGCGGCGTACCGTCTCCGGATCGCGGTCGCTGGCCTCCAGGTCTTGGGTGCCGAAGACGCTCACGGCGGTGCGCACCACGTCCATGGGGTGCGCGGACTTCGGCATGGAGTTGATGAGGTCCAGCATGACGCGGTCCACGGTGCGTAGGGCGCGCTCGCGCTCGCGGAACTGGGCGGCCTCGCGCCAGTCGGGCAGCTCTCCGTGCCAGAGCAGGTAGGCCACGTCTTCGAACATGCAGTGCTCGGCGAGTTCCTCGACGGGGTAGCCGCGGTAGGTCAGTGAGTTGGTCTCCGGGTTGACCTTGGAGACACCGCTGATATCCACGACCACGCCGTTGAGGCCCTTGTTGATGTTCTTTGGGGTGCCTGTGGCGTTGTGGGTTGGGTCGGACTTTTGGCGCGGGGCGTCGAACTTGGTGCGCCCGCGGTCGAACTCGGCCTTCGAGACCTTGAACGGCTTGAATGAGCGTGGGTTAGTCATGGTGAGGTTCTCCTTTGAGTGAGGGTGAGGTTTAGAAGATGCCGCGGGGGATGGAGGGCGCCTTCGCGAGGATCGAGGGCTCAACGGAGACGTTGAGCTGGTAGAGGTCCTCGGGCTTGAGGTCGGCGGTGGATTCGGCGGCGTCGAGGAAGCGTTCCTGCTCCTTGTCGGAAACCACGCCTTCGGCGAGGGTGCGGAACTTCTTGATGTAGTCCTCGCGCTGGAACGGGCGAGCTCCCAGGGGGTGTGCGTCGGCGACGGCCAGTTCGTCCTCGATGACCGTGCCGTCCTTCATGGTGACAACCGCGCGGCAGCCGAAGGCCTTCTCGTTGGGGTCTTCAGAGTGGTAGCGGCGGGTCCACTCGGGGTCTTCCACGGTGGAGATCTTCTGCCACAGCTCAACGGTGGAGGGGCGCTGCGCGCGCTCGGGTGCGTAGCTGCGCTCGTGGTGCCACTCGCCGTCCTCGAGGGCCACGGCGAAGATGTACATCACGGAGTGGTCGAGAGTCTCGCGGCTGGCGTGCGGGTCGAACTTCTGAGGGTCGCCGCTACCGGTGCCGATGACGTAGTGGGTGTGGTGGCTGGTGTGCAGCACGATAGATTCCACGTCGTCGAGGTTGGGGATAGTCTCGCGCATGCGGCGGGCCAGGTCGATGGGCGCCTGGGACTGGTACTCGGCGGAGTGTTCCTTCGTGTAGGTCTCCATGATCCCGCGCTTGGGTTCGCCGGAGCCGGGCAGTTCGATGGTGTACTCGGCATCCGGGCCGTCGAGCAGCCAGGCGATGACTCCGTCCTCGCCTTCCCAGATGGGGGCGGGTGCGCCCTCGCCGCGCATGGCGCGATCCACGGATTCGACCGCCATCTTGCCGGCGAAGGCCGGGGCGTAGGCCTTCCAGGAGCTGATGAGACCCTTACGGGATTGGCGGGTGGCGGTGCTGGTGTGCAGTGCCTGACCGATGGCCTGGTAGATCACGTCCGGCTTGAGGCCGATGAGCGTGCCGATGCCTGCCGCGGCGGCGGGGGCGAGGTGGGCCACGTGGTCAATCTTGTGCTTGTGCAGGGAGATGGCCTTCACGAGGTCCACCTGCACCTCGTATCCGGTGGCGATCCCGCGGATGAGATCCTTGCCGCTGAGGTGGAGGTCGTCCGCGCGGTGCTGCGCCACGGCGAGGATGGAGGGAATGTTGTCGCCGGGGTGGGAGTATTCGGCGGCGAGGAACGTGTCGTGGAAGTCCAGTTCGCGGACGGCCACGCCGTTGGCCCAGGCGGCCCATTCGGGCGAGGTGGTGGCTCCGGAGCCGAACACGGCCGCGCGTCCGCCGGAGCGGGATAGTGCTTGGACGCGCGCGGAGGTTACGGGCCTGCGCAAGATCGAGGCCGATGCGACGGCGGCGTTATCGATGATGCGATTGATGACCATGTCGGTCACATCGCTGTCGATGGCCACGGGGTCTGCGGCCATCGTGGCGATCTTCCACGCCAAGTGTTCTTCCTGGGGAAAATCGTCTGCAGACTTGTGAACGCGGATCTCATGTGTGATCACTGGGTGTAAACCTCCTTGTATAGGTGACACCCATCACACTAATGATCCGCGTTCAATTGTGGGCGAGGTTTGTACTTTTTTGCACAAAACCTCCAGGCCAACTAATTAATTCTTGTTGGCTTCTTCAACGCGCTTGATGGCTTCTTCGGCCACCAATTGCTGTATTCCCATATCCAATTCGGAAGTGAATCCCACGCACGAGCAATTGATTTCGCCCAGGACGTAGGTATCGGAGCCGTCATCCGCATCGGCGAGCATGAAGTCGGCGGTCCAAATCAGCGGGATATTGTCGCCGCCGAGCTTCTGGGCGATGACCGGGCGAGCCTCGGCGAACATGTCCACCAGCTCCTGCCATGCTTCCGGCTTGTCGTAGGTGTACTTCGCGCCGGAGAACAGGGTGGCGGAGAAGTTGTCACCGCCGGCTGCGGGCTTCTTGTGCACCACAAAGACAGGGTGCGGACCCACGAGGAGGATGCGAATCTCGCCCTCGACGATGCGGGGCATGAAGCGCATGTCTACGAGCATGCCGTTGTCGCCCACGATGTACTGGTCGCAGAAGTCCATGAACTCGCCGAGCTCGCGAATCTCGGTGTGGTTGTCCACGGCTTCGGTGCACTTCAGCTTGGTGTCCAGCGGCAATTCGGTGCCGGGCTCAACGGACTTGGCCAGCTCCTTGTCCTCGAGCTGCACGCGCCAGATGCCGGAGCCGGTGGAGCCACGGTTCTGCTTGAGCACGCGCTCGCCGTAGGACAGGGTCTTCGGGAAGGTCTTGTGGAACTCTTCCACGGTGTAGTACGCCGCGGTGTCCTCAGGAACCAGGTCGGTCTTGTTGAGCTTGACCAGCGCATCCTTGGCGCCGTATGCCATCATCTCTTCCGGAGTGGACATGCCCACCAAGCCGGCTTCGTTCGACAGCTTGGTCAGCATGTCGAAGTAGCCCTTCTCGCCGCCGGGGATGTGTCCGGGGTTCACGCGGGAAATGTAGGCATCGTAGTTCTTCGAGACCTCGTCGTAGATCTCGTCGGCCTTGTTCGGGTCGAAGTAGGTTACTTCTGCGCCCCAGCCCTTGTCGCGGATGGCTTCGACGATGGGCATGGTGTCCTTGCGGTGCCCATCCTCCCCCTTGTCATTTCCGCCCTCAACTTCAAAAACAACAATATTCTTATGCAAGGAACTGTCCTTCCTCCAGTGAGTGTTCCTACGCTTTTAAATATATGCCTGTTAAATATCTTCAGCACTCTGAGAAGAACGTGTGAGAGCAATATCGCTACCCCTATTACCCCTCGACGTGGCACGGGTTACAATCTTGTGTGATCGAAAGGCAGGCCCCCATGGGAATTGAGCAGGACCCGAGCTCGCAATTGGACCAGTTCGCGGACAGAAACAAGCTGGTCACCAACGCGTGGCTTGGCGCGAAGCTGGGCACGCCCGGCTTGAAGGTCGTAGAAAGCGATGAGGATTCGCTGCTCTATGACATTGGCCACATCCCCACCGCTGTGCGCATCACCTGGGATCGTGAGCTGTCCGATTCCCTCATTCGCGATGTGATCAGCCCGGAAGACTTCGCCCGTCTCATGGATGACAAGGGCATCTCCCGGGACGATACCGTGGTCATCTACGGCGATTACTCGAATCTCTGGGCGGTCTACACCCTGTGGATTTTCGAGTTGTTCGGCCACCCCGACGTTCGACTCCTCGATGGTGGCCGGGATGCGTGGATGCAGGAGGAGCGGGAAATCTCCTACGAGTTTCCCGTCTCCCGCGTCTCCGGCTACCCGGTGACGGATCGGGACGATGCCACGCACCGCATCTTCGTCGATGAGCTGCGGGATCAGGTGGAGTCCACGCAGATCCTCGATTTGCGCGATGCGGCCGATTTCAACGGCGAGGACACTGCCTCGGCGGCGGAGATCAGCCGTCGCGGCCACATCCCCGGCGCGGTGAAAATCAGCGCCGACGCCTCACTTCACCCCAACTCCCGGTTCCGATCGGTCGACCAGCTCCGTGCTGTCCACGAGGGCCTGGATCCCGAACGACCCACCGTGGTCTATTGCAACAATGGCGGCCGCGCGGCCCAGGAGTGGTTCGTGCTGCGTTACCTGTTGGGCTGGACCAATGTGCGCGTCTACGACGGCTCGTGGGTGGAGTGGGGCAACATGATGCGGATGCCGATTGAGCGGAAACACCAGGGTTATTCGATACGATAGGGCGCGTAGTAGCGTCTATACGTTAGCCACAAGCAATTCACTGACACTGGAGGACAACAGGTGACCGATAACGCTGGCAGGATCACGAAGGTTCTGATCGCCAACCGGGGCGAGATTGCCATCCGAGTGATCCGCGCTGCACGCGACGAAGGTATCGCCAGCGTTGCCGTGTACGCGGAACCGGACGCAGATGCCCCGTTTGTGCGCATGGCCGACGAGGCATTCGCGCTGGGCGGTCAGACGTCCGCGGAGTCGTACCTCGACATCGACAAGGTCATCAACGCCGCTAAGGCCACCGGCGCGGACGCTGTGCATCCTGGTTATGGCTTCCTGTCGGAGAATGCCGACTTCGCCCAGGCCGTCGAGGATGCCGGGCTGACGTGGATCGGCCCCAGCCCGGAGGCGATCCGAAAGCTCGGCGATAAGGTCACCGCCCGCAACATCGCCACCGCCGTGGACGCGCCCATGGCCCCCGGCACGAAGGAGCCGGTCAAGGATGCCGATGAGGTGGTGGAGTTCGCCCGCACCCACGGCCTGCCGGTCGCCGTGAAGGCCGCGTTCGGCGGCGGCGGTCGCGGCATGAAGGTGGCCTACACCATCGAGGAGATCCCAGACCTGTTCGAGTCCGCCACGCGCGAGGCCATCACCGCATTCGGCCGCGGCGAGTGCTACGTGGAGCGTTACCTCGATAAGGCTCGCCACGTGGAGGCCCAGGTGGTCGCCGATAAGCACGGCAACATTGTGGTGGCCTCCACCCGCGATTGCTCGCTGCAGCGCCGCTTCCAGAAGCTCGTGGAGGAGGCCCCCGCGCCCTTCCTCACCAAGGAGCAGAACAAGCGGATCTACGAGTCCGCCAAGGCCATCTGCTCGGAGGCCGGGTACTACGGCGCCGGCACAGTGGAGTACCTCGTGGGTTCGGACGGGCTCATCAGCTTCCTCGAGGTCAATACCCGCCTGCAGGTGGAGCACCCCGTCACGGAGCAGGTCACGGGCTGGGATCTCGTCCGCGAGCAGTTCCGCATCGCCAACGGCCTGCCGCTGTCCCGCACCGAAGACCCCGCCATCTCCGGCCATGCCATCGAATTCCGCATCAACGGCGAGGATGCCGCGCAGGACTTCATGCCAGCCCCCGGCCGTATTCAGCGATACAGCGAGCCCTCCGGCCCGGGCGTGCGCATGGATTCTGGCATCGAGGAAGGCTCCGTGATCGGCGGGCAGTTCGATTCGATGCTCGCCAAGCTCATCGTCACCGGACAGGATCGTGACGAGGCCCTGGCCCGTTCCCGCCGCGCGCTCAGCGAGTACGTGGTCGAGGGCCTGCCCACCGTCATCCCCTTCCACCAAGCCGTACTCAACGATCCGGCATTCACCGCCGCCGAGGGGCACTTTGGGGTGTACACCCGCTGGATCGAGGAGGAGTGGAACAACACCATCGCCCCGTACGAGGATCCGCTGGACATCGCTGACGCGACCGATGCCGCCCTGCCCAAGGAGACCATCGTGGTGGAGATCGATGGTCGCCGCGTGGAGGTCGTGGTGCCGGGTGAGTTGCTCGCGGCTCGCGGCAGCGTGCAGCGTGCCCGCAAGCGCCGGGCCGATGCCGGGGATATCGCCATCACCGGCGATACCGTCGCTGCCCCCATGCAGGGCACCGTCATCAAGGTGGATGTCGCCGAAGGCGACCAGGTCGCCGAGGGTGACACTATTCTTGTTCTCGAGGCCATGAAGATGGAGAACGCGGTCAAGGCGCACAAGTCGGGTGTGATCACTTCCCTGACGATCAGCGCCGGCGATGGCGTCACCAAAAATCAGGCGCTGCTCGACATTGCCGATCCAGAGGACGAAACCGCATGACCCACGAGACCCCCGAACCCACCCCGACCAAACGCCGTGGTGTGCTGCCGAAAAGCACCCTTGCCCTCGGCATTGGCTTGCTGATCGTTGCCTTCGTCGCCGGCCTGGTTGCCACGATGAACGTAAAGAACTTCTCCGAGGGCTACGACGTTCAGGCGAACAAGCAGTACTACCTGCTGGCAAACAAGGAGGCTCTGTCCTCGACGTACTGCCAGCCGCTGGACGCCAACGGCCAGGACGTCAGCTCCGCGATCGAGGATGCGCAGCCCACGGTCGATGGCGATAACTTGAGCATCGACAACATCGCGCTTCCGTTCGCCTCGCCCAAGGGCGTGTACGCCACGGTGGCCTTCAACAAGAACATCCCCGGCGCTCGCTACGTGTGCGATAAGGGCACGAACTACATCTCCACGTTTTCTGCCGGCACCCTGCAGGCGCTGCGGTGGGTCACGATGCTCGCCGGTGGCGCCGGCATCGCCATGCTGCTGATCGCGCTGTTCACGCAGCTGGCGCGCAGGGACGCTGCCGATGGTTGATCATCTGGCCAACCAACTCACCGGAACGCTCGCGAAGTGGACGAAGTCCAAGCGCGGCTACGTGATGTCTGTTGACCAGGGCACCACGTCCACGCGGTGCATCATATTCGACGCCAAAGGCTGCATCGTCTCGGTGAGTCAACTGGAGCACAAGCAGATTTTTCCGGAGCCCGGCTGGGTGGAGCATGACCCGGATGAGATCCGGAAGAATAGCCGCCGCGTGATGGCCGATGCCGCAGCGCGGGCCGATATCTCGGCCGACGAGATCGCGGCGGTGGGGATCACGAACCAGCGCGAAACCACGGTGGTGTGGGACCGCGAGACTGGCAAGCCAGTGTACAACGCGATCGTGTGGCAGGATACGCGCACGGACGAGATCGTGGACGGCCTCAGTGACGAGCAGAAGCAGATGTTCCTCGAGCGCACGGGTCTGCCGGCCTCGACGTATTTCAGTGGTCCGAAGATCCGCTGGATCTTGGACAATGTGGAGGGCGTGCGGGAGCGCGCGGAGAACGGCGAGCTGGCGTTTGGCACGATCGATTCGTGGCTGATCTGGGAGTTCACGCGGCGCTCGCGCAGAGGCGGGAAGGCCGAGGAATCCCAGGGGCGGGCGCAGCACGTCACGGATGTGACCAATGCATCTCGCACAATGCTCATGGACTTAAAGACCCAGAAGTGGGATCCGGAGCTGTGCGAGGCACTGGGGATCCCGATGAGCATGCTGCCGGAGATTGTCAGTTCCTCCGAGGTGGTCGGAAAGATCCGGCGCACCGGGCCGGTGCAGGGCGTGCCAATCAGCGGCATTCTCGGCGACCAGCAGGCCGCGACGTTCGGCCAGGCGTGTTTGGAGCCGGGCGAGGCGAAGAACACCTATGGCACGGGCAACTTCCTGCTGCTCAACACGGGCACGGAGCCGCAGTGGTCGGAGCACGGCTTGATTACCACCATCGCCTACCGGATCGGCAACTCCCCCGCGGTCTACGCCCTGGAGGGGTCGATCGCGGTGACGGGGTCGTTGGTGCAGTGGCTGCGGGACAACCTGGGGTTCTTCAACAAGGCCGAGGAGATCGAGCCGCTGGCACGGTCCGTGAAGGATAACGGTGGCTGCTACGTGGTGCCAGCGTTTTCCGGCCTGCTGGCGCCGCATTGGCGCCCGGAGGCGCGCGGCGTGATCGCGGGGTTGACGCGCTATGTCACCAAGGCCCACATCGCACGGGCCGCGCTTGAGGCCACGGCGTTCCAGACACGCGAGGTCGTGGAGGCATTAAACGCCGATTCGGGTGTGCCGCTGACCTGTTTGAAGGTCGATGGGGGCATGGTGGCCAACTCGCTGCTCATGCAGTTCCAGGCCGATCAGCTGGGCGTGCCAGTGATTGTCCCCAAGGTGTCGGAGACCACGGCACTGGGTGCGGCCTATGCCGCCGGTTTGGCCGTGGGCTTCTTCTCGGACCTCGATGAGATCCGATCACTGTGGAAAGAGGAGCACACCTATACTCCCGAGGCCGATAAAGACGAGCGAGATCATGCCTTCGCCAACTGGAACGAGGCGGTCACGCGCACGTTCGGCTGGGCGACGGCCACGAAGCGCCGAGGTTAGCGCACGTCTCGCAGCACGGCGTCGAGGAGGGGCAGCGCCTCAGAGAGTTGGCGACGCTCGTCGGCGGTGAGGTTTCGTTCGAGCTGCTGGGTGAGCCAGTCGTTGCGGCTCGCGCGCACGTCGCGCAGCATGATCGCGCCCGCGTCCGTGAGGCGTAGTTCGTGGCGGCGCTTGTCCTCGGCGTCCTGGTGCACGTCGACGAGGCCGGCTTCGCGGAGCTGGCTGACGGTCTTGTTCATCGACTGCGGGCGTACGTGCTCGAGGCGGGCGAGCTCGGCGCTGGTGAGGCCGGGCGTGGTGTTGAGGTACGCGAGAACGGTCTCCTGCCCGGGTGGCAGCTTTTCTGCCACGTAGGGCTCGGTGCGGAAGGCGCGAAGGTAGGCACCGACGAGTGCACGGATATTCTTGGACAGTTCTTGGGCACTGCTGGACATATTGACAGCCTAACTGATCAGGTGTACTTAATACAGAGGCGGGTTGCCGCCGCACACCATTCACCCAACCCCCCGAAGGAAGTCCGTGACCACCACCACGCCTGAACGTCTGCCCCTCACGGCGGTCATGAACCACGCCCTTACCCCCATCATCATGGGCGTGCTGATGGCCCTGGCGTACTTTGGCGGCTTCCACAACCCGCAGCCACATGAGGTTCCCGTGGCGGTCGTCGGAGCACCGGACGTCGCAGGGCCGGTCAGCGCTGATCTCCAAGCGGTACTCAACGACAAGGTCGAACTGTCCACCGTGCCCACCCCGGAGGAGGCGGAGAGCGAACTGCAGCACCTCACCTTGTCCGGGGCATTCATCCCCGGTGCGACGAGCAACACGCTCATGGTCGCCAGCGCCTCCTCGGAGTCGACCACCCAGGCCGTGGAGCGCATCTTCCGCGCCGTCTCCACGCAACAGGGCAAGATTCTGCAGGTCAAGGACTTAGCACCCCTCAACGACAATGACCCGGTGGGGCAAAACGCCTTCTTCTACCTGGTGGCCCTTTCCGTGACGTCCTACGCCTGCTCGATCGCCATCGCCGCCGCCGGATCAACCCGCACGTTCTGGGAGCGCATCCTCCTCGGCGCGGCTGCAGCCCTAGGCATCTCGGCGCTTATGACGATCATCGCCAGCGCCGGATTCGGGATGTTCGCCGGGCACCGCCTGGCCATCTTCGGGCTGACGTGGCTGTACTCCACGGCGGTGATGTTCTTCGGCATCGGCATGCACCCCATCTTCAAGCGCTTCTCCACCCTCGTCTTTGCCACCTGCTTCGTGGGCCTGAACTTCACCTCCAGCGGCGGGGTGTTCGAGCCGGTCATGCAGCCGGGATTCTTCGGATGGCTGCACGATTTCTGGATCGGCGCCGGGTTCTCCGAGGCAGCCAAGAAGGTGATGTACTTCCCCGACGTAACGATGGGAGCGCAGATGTCCATCCTGTTCGGCTGGTTGGTGCTGGGCGTGATTGCGCTGGTAGCCGGATACTCCACCGAACGCCACCAGCACACCGTGGAATACCTCCGCGTGGCCGTGGAGGACGGGCACCGTCAGCGAGTAGAGGTCGATTCCGCCACCGAGGAGGAACTCGAGAGCGACGTCGCCGTGTAACGCCATGCGACAACACCTAACGGTGTACGTAGAAATCTATTAGACTGTGGCTTATGCCCGCCGAGAAGCCAGGAATCCGCGTCAGTGATCAAGAACGCTCCGATGCCATGTCCGCCCTGGGGGCACACTTTGCTCAGGGACGGCTCGACATCGTCGAATACGAAGAGCGCATAACCACCGCCACGGCGGCGCGCAGCCGCCACGAGCTCGACGAGCTCTTCTACGACCTTCCTCCCCTCACCGCGCAGGCGGACCTCGTTCCGTTCTACTCGGCGGCGGAAATCGAAAAGGCGCACCAGCGCGGTGCCAAGCCGAAGCTCGGAATCACGCTATTGAGCATAATCGTCGCCCTCGCGGGAATCATCGCTACCAGCGCGATGCCCAACGCAGACGCCTGGGGAGCCGCATTCGTGCTGCTACCGCCTGCAGTCTTCGTGCTGCTCTACGTCATGAAGGTCGGCCCGGAATCGTGGCACGCGCCGAGCCCGAAGCAGCTGGATCGCCAGCGCCTCGCCGCACTCCGCGCGGAGCACCGCTTCCAAAAGGAACAGCAGCGCCAACTGCGCAGGCAGAAGACCGATCAGCTGCAACAGCAGGTGCTCAGCTACGCGGAAAAGCGGCTGTTCAAGAACTAGCGGAACTGATCGATCACGCCGGCGAACAGGCGGATGCCCACGGTCAGCGCCCGCTCATCGAAGATAATGTCCGGCTGATGGAGATCCGGCTTCTCCCCCTGGCCGTTCCACGTACCCAGGCGCGCCATGGAGCCCGGGATGTGCTCCAAGTACCAGCTGAAATCCTCTCCACCCGAGGACTGCGGGGCCTCCCGCAGGGCGTTCGGATCCACGGCCTTGACGGCCTCGGCAATGGCTGCACTGGAGGCGTCGTCGTTGGTGACCGGCGGCACGCCCTTCGTGTAGCGGATTTCCATCTGGGCTCCTGTGGGAGCCACGATCTGCTCCAGCAACTCGGTCAGCAGCGCCTGACCCTTGCGCCACACGCCCACCTCTGCGGTGCGGAACGTTCCCAGCAGGCGCACCTCCTGCGGGATCGCGTTGAAGGTGGAACCCCCGTTGATTGCGCCAAAGGTCACCACCGTGCCGGAGCGCGGATCCACCCGGCGCGCGAGGATGCCGGGAAGCTGCGTGGCAATAAGACCCGCGGCGTACACCAGGTCGGCCGTGAGGTGCGGGCGCGACGTGTGCCCGCCCGTGCCACGCAGGATGATCTCCACCACGTCACTGGCGGAGGTGATGGGGCCCGTGCGCACGCCAATCTCGCCCGTCTTCAGCTTCGGCTCGCAGTGGACGGCGAAGATGCGGCTAACGCCCTCCAGGGCACCCGCCGCGATGACCTGGGTCGCTCCCCCGTCCATAACCTCTTCGGCGGGCTGGAAGATCAATCGCACGCGCACCCCAAGGGAATCCTCCCCGTAGGTCGCCACGTACTCCGCAAGGGCTCCCGCGAGACCCAAGACAATCGTGGTGTGCATATCGTGCCCACAGGCGTGCATGACACCCGGCACCTCGGAGGCACAATCTAAGCCCGTGACTTCGTTGAGCGGTAGGGCGTCGATATCCGCACGAAAAGCGATCATGTGCTCATCGGACGGTCCGATATCAACGGTCAGTCCCGTGGTGGAGGGCAGCGCCTCTGGGTGCAGCCCGAACCCACGCAGCGTCTCCAACAGAAACTCGGTGGTCTCGTGCTCCATGTGGGACAACTCCGGGTTGCGGTGCAGATGGCGGCGCCACTCCACCACGCGGTCGTGATTCCTCCCCAACCATTGGTTGACGAATGAAGCCACCGGCACTGTCGTCCCGCTCGTTTCCACGCTTATCCACTTCTTCCCGTTTTCGAACTGACCTATCCATACTACCGCCCTTGGGTATCCTTAATCTCTATGACCGCTACACAACGATCACCCCAGGCGACCGACCCCTACGAGGTGGCCCGCGAGGCCGCCGAGGCCCTGCGCGACACGCTCAAAGTGCCCACCTTTGACGCGGCAGTGGTCCTCGGATCCGGGTGGAAACCCGCAGCCGACGTGATGACCGCGCAGGCTGAAACGGTCCACGAGTTTCCTATGTCTGACCTGCCGGGATTCCTCCCTCCCACCGCCGAAGGCCACGGCGGCACGGTCCGCTACGCCAACCTGGGCGGCAAGCACATCCTCGTGCTTCTCGGCCGCACCCACGCCTACGAGGGCCACGAGCTGTGGCGCACCACCCACGCCGTGCGCACCGCGGCCGCCGCCGGCGTGAAGACCGTCGTTCTCACCAACGCCGCCGGTGGCCTCACTGAGGGCATGGAGGTCGGCGAGCCCGTGCTCATCGCCGATCACATCAACTTCACCGCACGCACCCCGCTGCAGGGCGCGAACTTCGTCAACCTCGTGGATGCCTACGCGCCGCACTTGCGGGAGAAGGTCACCAAGCTTCGGCCCGGTATGCGCGAGGCCGTGTACGCCATGATGCCCGGGCCGCAGTACGAAACCCCGGCGGAGATCCACATGCTCCGCACCCTCGGCGCCGGACTGGTGGGCATGTCGACCGTTTACGAGACCATCGCCGCCCGCGAGGCCGGAGTGGATGTGCTCGGCATATCGTTGGTCACCAACCTCGCGGCCGGCGTGACCGGAGAGCCGCTCAACCACGAGGAAGTGCTCGCCGCGGGTAAGGCCGCCGCCCAGGACATGGGAGAGCTGCTCGCCCAGCTCGTGGAGTCGCTATGAGTCAGCTGACCTTCGGCACCGCCGGGATACGCGCCCACGTGGGCCCCGGCGCGGATCGGATGAACGTGGGCACCGTCACCCGCGCCACCGCCGGGGTGGCCGAGTGGTTGCGCACCCACCGCAGCGCCCTCTCCCCCGATGGTGTGTTCCGCATCGCCGTCGGATTCGACGCCCGCTACGGCTCCCACGCCTTCGCGCGCGCCACTGCGGAAACATTCGCCGGCGCTGGCTTCGATGTGACCTTGAATGCCGAGCCAGCCCCCACACCGGTGCTCGCCTGGCTGGTGCGCTCACGCAACTTCGACGCGGGAGTGCAGATCACCGCCTCGCACAATCCGGCTGAGGATAACGGCTACAAGCTCTACCTCGTCGGCGGTGCGCAGATCGTCTCCCCCGTCGATCGCGAGATCGAGCAGTGTATCAACGCTCAACCGACGGACCCCGCGCACATTCCCCGGTCCGAGGCCAAGAACCTCGACATGTCCGTGGTGTCCGGTTACGTCACCGCCATCAGTTCGCTCGTCGCCACCGGCGAGCAGCGCGTGCTGGCTCCGCGGCGCAAACTCAAGATCCTCTACACGCCCCTGCACGGCGTGGGCGGCAACGCAATGGAATGGGCACTGCGCCTCAACGGCTTCGGCAACGTCCACTGCGTCCCATCGCAGCGCTGGCCAGACCCCACATTCCCCACCGTTTCCTTCCCCAACCCCGAGGAGCCCGGCGCCACCGACGCGCTCCTCGCCGAAGCGCGAGAGGTGGGCGCGGACCTGCTCATCGCCTTGGACCCGGATGCCGACCGCTGCATGCTCGGAATCCACGACGGGGACTACCGGATGCTGCGGGGAGATGAAACTGGTCCGCTACTGGCGAAGTATGTGCTGGGGAGGCTGGTGGCGTTGGGGATAAAACCTGTGGTGGCGACGACCGTCGTGAGTTCCCAATTGCTCGGCCGGATGGCGCGCGCCGAAGGGTGGGACTATGTGGAGACGCTGACCGGGTTCAAACACCTGGCGCGGGCGGCGGATCATCGGCCCGGCGAGCTGGCGTTTGCCTACGAAGAAGCGATCGGTACGGCACCGACGCCGTGGTTGGTGGCGGACAAGGACGGCATCGCGACGGCCCTCATCGCGGCGGCATGGGCGGCCGAGCTGAGCGAGAAGGGCCGTAGCCTCGCCGACGAGCTGGCGGACATCGAGGAGACCTACGGTGTGTTCCGAACGGCGCAGGTCAGCGTGCGCACGGGATCGCGCGCGGAGGTGGAAAAGCTCATCGCGCAGTGCGCCGAGCAGCCACCCGAGGCGCTGGGAGATGTGCCCGTGACGGCGGGGCCACTCACGGACTCCACCGGCAACACCGGAGCCGGGGTTCGCCTGACCGGAAGTACGGACGCGGTGGCGGTGCGGGTCATCGCGCGGGCCTCAGGAACGGAAACGAAGGCGAAGTTCTACGTGGAGGTCTCGGGGTCAGACCGCGCCGAGGTCGAGCAGGTACTCAACCGAGTGATCGCGGACGTCAACGAGCTCACGTACCACTAGAGATCCATGTTGCGTGGGCCGTAGAGGCGATCGCCCGCGTCGCCGAGGCCGGGGACGATGTAGGCATCCTCGTTGAGCGCCGGATCGATGGTGGCGGTGATGAGGCGCTTGACGGGCAGGCCGGACTCCACGAGGGCATCCACGCCCGGCTGGGCGGAGACCATGCAGATGCAGGTGATATCGTCCGCGCCACGAGCCGCCAGCAGACGGATCGCGTGGAGCAGGGACCCACCGGTGGCGAGCATCGGGTCGACGAGGAACACGGGCTGGCCGGACAGATCCTGCGGGAGTGCCTCGAGGTAGGGCACGGGCTCGTGGGTCTCTTCATCGCGGGCGAGGCCGATGAAGCCGACCTGCGCATCCGGGATCATGGACAGCGCCGGGTCGATCATGCCCAGGCCAGCGCGGATGACTGGGACGATGATCGGGGGTTTTTGCAGGCGGTAGCCCTCGGCGGTATCGACAGGGGTGTCTACGTCGAAGGTCTCGACCTGCAGGTCCACGCTGGCTTCGTAGACCAGCATGGTGCCGAGATCCGCGAGGGCGGCCCGGAAGGCTGCGTTGTTGCTGTTCTTATCTCTCATGATGGTGAGGCGCGAGGCCGCCAGAGGGTGCTTGACCACCTGAATATCCATAGGTTCTCAGTGTACTGAAAGAACCTGCGATGCCAGCGCGTCGGTGGCGGGGTGTGAACCTTTCCCCGACCGGCGGGGTCTAATGGTGCATGAGTTATCTAAGTACCGACACCACAGACCTTGCCCACCTGGGGGCACGGGCCGAATCCATTGCCTGGGCTGCACGATCCCACCGCGCTGCCGTTCCCATGACGGGCGCGTTCTCCCCTGCTGCGCAGGCATGCGCTGCGGCGGTGGAGCGGGCGCGGATGGCTCATGCGCAGGCCGTGGCCCGTTCGGGGAGCTTTTTCTCCGACGCCGCCACGGGCCTGCACACACTCTGCCGCGAATTGGGTGACCACGAAGCAGCGTATTCCGGGAGCTTCGCCTCCACGGGGGTGGGGTAAATGATTGATCTGGGAACCTTGCTGCGCCCCATTGAGCAGGTAGTGCCGTCACCGCTGCTAGGCGGCGCTTCGGCCGTGGTGGCGGACTTGGATTCGGCGGAGGGGCGGGCGCTGCTGGAATCCATGAGTGTGCTGGCTACCCAGGCTATTGCGGGTGCTGCCGGGGAGGCTATCACCGCGTCACTGGGAAACGAGGCTGCGGTGCTGGGCCAAGTCCTCGATGCGGGCCACGAGGTGGATGACGTGGCGTGGGAGGCGGAGGCTGTGGTGCAGGCCGCGATCCGGGACCTCACGGCCATCGCCGGGGATTGCCTAGCTGAGCTGAGCTCCGTGGCTCCCGCCACAATGATGAACCCAATGGCGGCGGGCACGACACTGCTACCAATTGCCCTCCGGCACTGGGAACGCGCCGAGGTGCGGTATCAGCAGATGGAGGCAGAGCTGACGGAGCTGACGCAGCTGGTTGAGCGGGTGGAGATTCCTGTGGAGCATTCGGAGGTGGTGCAGGCAGCGCAGCCGGATGCGCCAACTGACACGGCCCCGCCGAGCAGCGGCCAGGCGAGCGCGGCCGTCGCGGCGGCGAAATCCGCTCTAGGCACGCCGTACCAGTGGGGTGGGACAACCCCGGGTCAGGGTCTGGACTGCAGCGGGTTGACGCAGTGGGCCTACGCCCAGGCCGGCGTGGATATCCCCCGCACGGCCGAAGCTCAGGCAATTGGTCCGCAGATCCCCCGCGATCAGGTCCAACCTGGGGATCTGGCGGTGTGGGATGGCCACGTGGCCATGGTCGTGGAGGACGGCCAGATGATCGAGGCGGGCGATCCGGTGCAGATCAACCCGATTCGACAGGACAATATCGGCATGACATTCAGGGGCTTCTACCGCCCAACGGCGGCATAGGGAAATAGGGAGGCAGAGCGATGGTGCGTCACACTGGTGGACTGGCTCGGGTTGTGACCCAACCGGAGCCTCGGGAGTACCTGCTGGCCCAATTCTTGGGCGAAGAACCGGCAACGGTACCGGCGGTTCTCACCAACGAACTGCGGCAGCGCAGTGAGGTGGTCGAAGAAAAGTAACGGGGTGACGGGTAGAATTCAGCTTCATGGCAGCAGATAAAGGCATGAAAACATTCGGAACGGGCATCGTGGCTCTAGAAATGGAGCTCACCAGCGGAACCTGGTACACACTGTGGGCTCCGAACTGGATCGTCAAGGGCGAAGCATGGCAGGCTTTCCTGGGCGACGATGACAACCTGTTCGTGTTTCGCAACCCCGCTCACCTGCTCGCGTTCATCAACGATGGTGGCCGCAACGAACTAGCCGATCACCCCAAGTGGCCCGAGTTCGCCAAGAACTTGGCCATCAACGTGGTGCCCACATCGAAGACCACCGTGAGCTTGGTCGAACTACCCCGCCAGCTGGCCCAGCGCCCTGGCTACGAATCCACCATGGCGGTGACGCGTGGTTTCGACCTGCTTCGTTCCTTCGGCAGCGTGCTGGGCATCAGCAGCATCAACACGTGGTTCAGCTCCTACTCCATCCTCAACAACACCCGGCGCGGCGCCGATCACTACCAGTCCCAAACGGGGCAGGAGGAATGGTCCGCCGTGGGCCGCACAGTGGTCGACCGGTGGGCCACGATGCTCGACGACATTGAGGACTACCTGAGCTCCCCCGAGATCGAGGAAGACAAGATCACCCAGGCTCAGAACGATATCGACGCAGCGGAAAAGGCCCGCGAGGAGAAGCGCGCCGCTCTCGCCAAGAAGGAAGAGGAAGCTGCCGAGGAGGCCGATCCCTACGACTCCACGCTTTGGGCGGAGGTGGGCATCGACCCGATCCGCATCAGCATGGACGGACAGTACGTCTACACCCTGCGCTGCTATGTGGATGGCAAACCGCGATTCCTGGGTAGCCACGGCCAGATCAACACCTTCCCCAACTCGCGCTCGCTCGTGCGCTGGCTCATTGACGCACCCGAGCACGATTTGGATCAGCTCAGCACGTGGGGCGATGTGCTCACTGCAGCCAACGCCGGCGAGCTCGAAGTCACGGTGCACGAATCCAACCAATACTCGTTCACCGGGCTGCGGGAAGACATTGGAACGTCCATCGAAGCCGTGGACACCAAGCAGCTAGGTCGCGCTTATGAGCTTCTAGCGGATGCCGCAGACTGGGCCGGAGACGACGGCGTGAACGAGGTTCTGCTGGCCTACCCGGAGCTGCAGAACTACCTGGCCTACATGCTGGGCTCCCCCAGCGAAGGAACTCCGTCTGCTCCTTTCGATAAGGAAGTCAAGGGCTGGAAAGCCCTGGAAGACGGACTGATCAAGCGCTTCACGAAGTTCTGATCGCACCCAGAATAGACACACAATAGGCAAAGGCCCCGCAGGCTCAAGGGAGAAAAACCTGCGGGGCCTTTGGCCTCGACTGATCTCAAGAGGAAGAACCCGCCCTAGGCAGGGCGGTTGCGAGAGAACTACTCCTGAGTTGCGGCAGCAGCGTCGGTTGCCTCAGCACCAGCGTTAGCAGCGTCGGTGGCACCAGCAGCAGCGTCACCAGCGCCAGCAGCGGCATCGCCGGCACCAGCAGCAGCGTCACCGGCACCTGCAGCAGCGTCGCCAGCCTCGGAGGAGGAGTCGATTGCCGAGGAGCCGAGGTCAACAACGCCGCCAACCGTGTTCAAGATGGCCTGAGCCAGCTTAGACCAGTTGCCGGAGATGGCGCTGAAAACGATGTCGATGATGTTGCCGCCGAGGTCTACGATCTGATCGATCATGAGGGGTGTTTCCTTTCCACATTTTCCCGTTGGGCTGTTGCCCTAGGACACACAGTAACAACCCCAACCCGCTGTTGAACACGTACAAAAGTATCTACTTTTCGGCCTTCTGAGGGATACTTTCGTACACACCCATCCGGGGGAGAATAGCGCGGTAAGAAACTTAGTTTTCCCTGCTCAGCTCATGATTCAGCGATTCAAGTTCCCCACCGCCAGCCATCTCTTGGGTGAGCTGCTCGAGCGTCACATCCTCGTAGCGCGCATCCAACGTCTGCTCACCCTTGTTGAGGAGAATGAAGTGGTTGCCCACCAAGTACGCGTGATGCGGATTGTGGGTAATAAGCACCACGCCCACGCCGCGCTCAGCGGCCGCCCTAACGAACTTCAGAACCATCCCGGATTGCTTCACACCCAGCGCCGCCGTGGGCTCGTCGAGGATGAGCACCCGCGCGCCGAAGTACACGGCGCGGGCGATAGCAACCACCTGGCGCTGACCACCGGACAGGGTGCTGATCGGCACCTCCACGTCATCCAGGTGCACGCCCATTGCCTCAAGCTGCTCCGCGGTGATCGCGCGCATCTCGTCGGCTTTAAGCACGCCGAACTTCCCCGTCAGCTCCTGGCCGAGGAAGAAGTTGCGCCACACGGACATCTGATCCACCACGGCCAAATCCTGGTACACAGTGGCAATGCCGCGATCGAGGGCATCCTTCGGGCCGGAGAAGTGCACGGGCTCCCCATCCACCAAAAACTCCCCCGACGTGTGCTTGTGACGGCCCGCGAGGATCTTAATGAGCGTGGACTTTCCGGCACCATTGTCTCCAAGGATGCAGGTCACCTGCGCCGGGAAGATCCCCAGGTCGATACCCTTGAGGACGTGGACGTCTCCGTAGTCCTTCGTGGCATCCCGGAGTTCGATGATGGGGGCGTCGGACAAAGAATCAGTGACTGACGTATCTACTGCGGAGGTCATTTAGGCCCTACCTCCCGAGGTGAAGCGGGAGAACGAATTGTTGGTGATCACGGCGAACAAGAGCATGGCGCCGAGGAAGAACTTGAACCAATCCGGATTCCACCCGGCATACACGATCCCCTGGTTCGTCATGCCGAAGATGAGCGCACCGATCGCCGTGCCGATCGCGGTGCCGCGGCCGCCCGTGAGTGCGCACCCGCCGATCACCGCGGCAATGATGTAGAGGAACTCGTTTCCGACGCCTTGGCCGGCCTGGATCGAATCAAATGCGAAAAGCGTGTGCATTCCCACAAACCATGCGGCAAAGCCGACGAACATGAACAAGATAATCTTCACGCGCCGGACGGGAACACCGACGGCGCGGGCGGCTTCGGCGTCGCCGCCCACGGCGAAGATCCAGTTACCGAAACGAGTCTTGAACAGCAAGAACGTGGCGATGGCGACGAACAGCAACCACCAGAACACCGTGACCTTTACGTTGACGCCCAGGATGTTGACCGAGGAGGCGAACACGGCCTTGGCGGAGGCGAAGCCCTCCATGTCGGAGATCGTGGGCGTGGCCACCTGGCCGGTGACTAGCTTCGTGACGGCCAGGTTGATGCCCTGAAGCATGAGGAACGTGGCGAGGGTGATGAGGAATGACGGGATGCCGGTGCGCATCACCATGTACCCATTGAACGCGCCCACCGCCAGGGCGATAAGGAGGGAGAGGAACACGCCGACCCAGGAGTTGAGCCAGAAGTTGTAGTTCAGCATCGTCGCCGCGAGTGCCGCGGTGGTGACTGCCACGCCGGAGGACAGATCGAACTCGTCGCCGATCATGAGGATGCCGACCGCAAGCGCCATGATGCCCATGGTGGAGCTGGCGTAGAGCACGGTAGCGAGGGCGTCGAGGGAGCGGAAGGGCGGGGCCACGATCATGAAGAGCGTGAAGATGACGATGGCGCCGAGGACCGAGGTGAGCTCGGGGCGTTTGAGAATCGCTGGCATTTAGCGCAGACCCTCCTTGGCGGCATCCTCGATCTTGGAGACGTTGGACTTATCGACGAAGGACGGGCCGGTGAGCACGGGCTTGCCGCCGCCGATGACGGAACCGTTGCGCTTGGCGAGCCAGATCGCATCCACGGCGAGGTAGCCCTGCAGGTAGGGCTGCTGATCCACGGCCCACTGAATACTGCCATCCTTAATGGCCTTGACGAGTTCGGCATCCGTATCGAAGGTGGCTACCTTGGCATCGGAGCCAGCGGCCTCCTTGGCCTTCACTGCGGTCAGAGCCACGGGGGCCACGAGCCCCATGATCCAGTCGATGCTGCGGTCCTGGGCCAGCTTTGCCTGCACCGTGGACTGCACGGACGTCAGATCCATGCCGTTGACGTAGAGGTTCTCCACGCTCGCGGACGGGTTGGATTCCTGCAGCCCCTTCTTGATGCCGCCGCAGCGGGCTTCCTGGGAGGGGTTGCCTTGCTCGTGGATGACGCACAGGACCTTCTTGGCGCCGTCCTTGCCTAGGCGTTCGCCGGCCTGCTGGCCCGCGACGGACTCATCCTGGCCGAAGAAAGAGGACAGGCCGTACTTATTGTAGTAGTCCATACCGGAGTTCAACCCGACGACGGGGATGCCGGCCTTGACCGCTTTCTGGGCGACTGGGCCGATGGCCTCCGGGGTGGGCATTGTTACGGCAAGGCCATCGACTTTGGAGTCAATGGCGTTTTGTACAAGGTTGGCCTGGTCTGGCGCCTGTGGAGAGGAGCTGTAGCGCAGGTCGATGTTGTCCTTCTTGGCGGCGTCCTCGGCGCCTGCGCGGACCAGGTCCCAGAAGGTGTCGCCCGGGGCGCCGTGGCTCACCATAGCGACCGTGTAGCGCGGAGTGTCTACCCCGCCACCCCCGGATCCGTTGCCGCCAGTGTCACGAGGGCGACCGCCGGTGGAGGAACAAGCGGCGAGGGTGCCAGCAGTTCCGAAGACGATAACGGCGACGAGGAGCGCTTGAATCGCGCGGATGAAGCGGGATCGGTGATCGCTGGAGGAGACAGACATGCACCACTACTTTTCTCTTGTGAATTTTTCCTGTGCACCGCGCATTGTGCCAGTTCACAGGGCATTTTTCCAATCGTCAGTGCCCCTTCTTGATCCTTTCAGATCACTGGAACTGGGCTTTTGCAACCACTGTCTCCGCCTCGGGGTGGTTAGCGATCGTCCTCATCATCGTCAAGGCTCAGGCCCAGCTCTTCCAGCTCGGCCTTGAGGTTCTCCATCGACAACTCCACCTCTTCATGCCCGGTCTCATGGAGCCCGCGCATACCTGTGGAGACGGGCTCGCCTTCGAGTGCGCTATCCATGGCGTCGCCCAGGGCGGCGTAGGCCGGGTAGATCACGTTCTGCTCCAGGTCTGTGCGCAGGTCGGCGTCGCAAAAAGCAACCTGCAGCGCGTTAGTGGTCAGCTCCAGGATCTGCCAGTACTCGAAGTCGAAGTTCTCCGCCAAAACCTCGAATTCGCGCGTCATGGTGGTGCCGGAGACGAGGCGGTTGTCGGTGTTGACCGTGCAGGTAAATCCCATCTCGTACAGCAGGTTGAAGGGGTGATCGGCGATGTCATCGGCGATGCCGGTCTGAGTGTTGGAGGTGGGGCAAATCTCCAACGGGATCTGCCGGTCGCGCAGGGCGCGGGCCACGGGGCCAAGCTCGATGCCGCTCATCGTGGCCTCGAAGTCTTCGTAGACTCGCACGCCGTGACCGATACGCACCGCGCCCTGGGCGAGCGCATCGCGCAAGGACTCCACGCCCGCAGCTTCACCGGCGTGGATGGTAAACGGCACCAGATTGGCGCGCAGCAGATCGAAGGCTTCCTTGTGCTTCGACGGCAGGAAACCATCCTCGGCACCGGCGATGTCGAATCCCACCACGTAGCCTTCGCCTGGGGTGTGCGGGCCGTAATTATCCACCGTCAGCTGGGCGATCTCGGTGGCGCGATCTGCGTGACGCATAGCGCAGAGGATGAGCCGAACATGCACACGACCGCCGCGGTCGGCGACCAGCTTTTCGCCTTCCTTGACTCCCTGGACAGTGGCGTTGACGACCTCCTGTAGGGACAGCCCCCCTGCCTGGTGCTGTTCTGGGGCGTAGCGGAGTTCGGCGTAGACCACATTGTCAGCGGCGAGGTCTTCCACAGCCTCGCGGGTGACGCGGATGAGCCCCTCCTCGGTCTGCATCACGGCGGTGGTGTGGTCAAAGGTAGTGAGGTAGGTGGGCAGGTCGCCGGAGTTCGCGGCGGTGTAAAACCACTGCTCCAGCTCTTGCGGATCTGTGGTGGGGAGCTCGTGCCCAATCTTCTCGGACAGTTCCACCAGGGTGGCTGGGCGGATACCGCCATCGAGGTGGTCGTGGAGTTCAACCTTGGGCAGAGTCTTGAGTACTTCAACATCGATCATGGTGACCGATCCTACCGGGCTGGCTATCAGCCCGGCCGTGTGTGCTCAGTTAGCGCTTGAACAACGAGGTGATCGCGCCGCCCACGACCACACCAATGGCCGCACCGGTCCCCAGCAGGCCGGCCTTTCCTGCATCCGACGCCCCAGTGCGCACTTCCTGACGCACGCGAATGACTGCTGCGGGGGGAGCGTCCGGAGCCTGCTGTGCCATGGACTCGTACGTGGTTGCCGCCCATGCGGAGCAGTACAGCATGATGCGCCAGGTGAAGTACATGAGCACCATCAGGCCGATGATCGGGCCGAAGACCGCACCCGCAGGGTTGGAAAGCGCGTTGGAGAAGAACACCGTGGCGAATTGCTTGAAGATCTCGAAGGCGATCGCGCCGATCAGCGCAGCCTTGAACACCGACTTGCGGTGGGTTTTGGTGCGCGGCAGGTATGCCAGCATCCAGGCGAACACCAAGTAGTTTGCGATCAGCGCAATGACCAGAGCCACTGCGAAGATGAGGAAGCGCAGGCCGGGGAGCCCGCCGAGCCCGACGGTGCGCAGGAAGTCTTCGGTGAATCCGGAGCTACCCACGGCGGTGATGAAGAAGGCCAGCAGCAGTGCAATGATGATGCCGATGAGTCCCACGAGGTCCTTGAGCTTGCCCATCACGAAGTTGTTCGCCGTACCGGGCACCTTCCACATCGAGGACATGCCCATGCGCAGGTGATGGACCCAGCTCAACCCGGTCCACAGTGCCAACAGCAGACCGATGGAGAACACGGAGGCGCGCTGTGCGATGGCCTGTTCGATGATGGTCTGCACCAGGTCGCCCATTTGCCCATCGCCCAGCTCGGACGCTCGCTTGAGGGTGCGGTCCAGCAGTTCTTGGTTTCCGGCCAGGACCATCGCGGTGATGGCGAAGGTCAGCATGAGCAGCGGGAAGATGGTCATCACGGAGAAGTAAGTGATGCCGGCGGCGAATTGGTTTCCGCCACCTTCCGTGTAGCGCTCCTGCATCCGCATGATGTGGTCGAACCAGGGAAACTTCTCGCGATACTTGTCGATGAAGCCTGGTTCGTCTTTGCGGGAGCGTTCCACTCCGTAGTAGTCCAGCTTGTCTTTGTCTGGGTCAGTGGTGGCCACAGGTGCCGGTCCTTCCGGTAAGGGCAAGTGTATGCAACGTCAGCTCAAAAATAGTGAAGTTCGGTAACACTTTACCGCTTCCACCACGCTCGGTTTAAACTCCGGCAGGAAGAAAGCCCACGCGGTCGTAGACCTGCTCGAGGGTGCGGGAGGCCACCTCGCGGGCCCGCTCTGCGCCGCGCTGCAGTACCCGTTGGAGCTCCGCCCGGTCATCCATGTAGGTAGCGAAGGTATCGCGCAGGGGTGCGCAGAATTCCTCGAGCGCCTCGGCGGTGTCCTTTTTGAGGTCACCGTAGCCAGATCCGGCGGTCTCGTAGTTGGCGACCAACTGTTCCACCGGCACGTTACTCAGGGCGGATTGGATGGTCAGCAGGTTGGAGACTCCGGGCTTGTTCTCCGGGTCGTATGCAATGTGGGCATCGTTATCGGTGACGGCGGAACGGATGCGCTTCGCGGAGACCTTGGGATCGTCGAGCAGGTTGATGAGCCCCTTGGGGTTGTCGGTGGACTTGCTCATCTTCGCGGTGGGGTTCTGCAGGTCGTAGATCTTTGCCGCGCCCTCCGGGATAAAGCCTTCTGGCACCACGAACGTCTTCTTGTAACGGCTGTTGAAGCGCTCCGCGAGGTTGCGGGTGAGTTCCAGGTGTTGGCGCTGGTCCTCCCCCACGGGAACGAGGTGCGGGCGGTACAGGAGGATGTCTGCTGCCATCAGCATGGGGTAGGCGTACAGGCCGGCGGTGGTGTTGTCGCTGCCTTGCTTGGCGGATTTGTCCTTGAACTGGGTCATGCGGCGGGCTTCCCCATCGCCGGTGATGCACATCATGACCCAGGCCAGCTCTGCGTGTTCGGGAACGTGGGACTGCACGAAGAGGGTGGACTTCTCGGGGTCGATACCGAGGGCAAGCAGCTGGGCTACACCAGCCAGGGTGCGCTCGCGCAGTTCCTTGGGCTTGTACCCCGGCACGGTAATGGCGTGCAGGTCAGGGATGAAGTAAAACGCATCGTAGTTCTCCTGGAGCTGGATGAACTGTTTCACTGCTCCCAGGTAGTTGCCCAGGTGATAGCTGTCGCTGGTGGGCTGCAGGCCGGAAACGACGCGCTGCTTGGTGGTGGATTCTTGCTGTGCGGCGGGCTGTTCAGTTGCGCTCATGCTTTCAAGGATACGTCCACCCTCATCGCGCAAACCGATCAGGCCACCAGCACTAGCCTCCTAAACTAGGAGTACTCCACCACAACCGGCGAATGATCAGACCAGCGCTGGTCATACGCCGCCGCCTTGTCTACCCAGGCATTGTTGGCGCGCCGTGCCCGCTCGCACATGCCCGCCGTGGCTACCTGCAGGTCGATGCGCCAACCTGCGTCCGTATCGAAGGCCTGCCCTCGGTAGGTCCACCAGGAATACGGACCATCCTCCGCGGGATGAAGCTGCCGCACCACATCGAAGTAGTGTGGGTCGCTGGCTGCCCCCGCCTCCAACCTGCGCCGCGCTGTCTCTCCGGGGGTGTACTCCACGGCGCCGAAGAAATCACCCGCCGCACCGCCGGGATTGCCCGTTCGGCCGGAGTCCTCGGCATCTCCCACCTGCGTTGCCTCGTCCGGGAACGTACCAAGCAGGTGATCCAAGAATGCGCGTTCGTCCGGCAAGTAACCAGACTTCGTGCGGTTGGTCTTCCAATTCTTCAGATCCGCACGTCGGTGGCAGATGTTCCAATCTCCCCCGATCACAAGCTCCTTGTTTTCCGACGCCACCAGGGCGGCACGGTTATTCAAGTACTCAGCGAAGGCATCCAGGAAGCGATACTTCTCGTCCTGCTTGGCAGTGTTGGCACTGCCGCTGGGCAGGTACAAAGAGGCCACCCGTACATCGTGGCCCGCCAGGGTCGCCTCGATGTAGCGGCCGGAATCATCGAACTCGCGGGCCTCGGGGATCTCCGGGTTGCTGTGCCCGAACCCGATCGTCACGTCCTCCAGCGGAATCTTGGACAGGATACCCACCCCGGCGCGGCCCTTGGCTGTGGCGGGGGCTTGGACGAGGTGCCACCCGGCCTCCAGCGCGGGCTGCAGGGCCTGCTGGGTTTGCTTCTCGTCCGCCCGCACTTCCTGCATGAGCACCACGTCCGCAGGCGTGGACTCCAGCCACGGCAACATCCCCTGATTCCCCTCGTGGCGTACCTTGACGGCCGCGCGGATGCCGTTGACATTGATCGTTGCCACGGTAAATGGCGTTGTTTCCCGTTCAGTCATGCGCCCATGATAGCCACCCGATGGCGGCACTAGGAGCGGTGGGATGCGTGGTGGCGTCGGCGTAAAAGAAACGCCGGGATCCACAACACGGCGCCGGCAAGAGCCATTGCCGCGCCCGCCAGAGCCGGGGTGGAAAAACCGTAACCGGCCGCGATCACCGCACCACCCACAGCAGCACCCGCGGCATTGGCCATGTTCAACGCCGAGTGATTCAGGGCTGCGGCGAGGGATTGAGCATCTCCGGCGACATCCATGAGGCGAGTCTGCAGACTCGGCACCAAGATCGAGCCCAACATGCCAATCGCACCGAAATTAATAATCCCCAACACCACGTGGTACGAGCTGACATAAAACAGCGACAACACCACCACGAGAGTCAACAGAGTGCCCACGATCGTGAACTCCAAATTGCGATCTGCCAGGAGACCACCGGCATACGTGCCGATGACCATGCCGATGCCATACACCATGAGGGGAATCCACATGAGCGACTCGTTGAACCCCGCATTCTCGGTGAGGGTCCAAGAAATATAGGTATAGACCGCAAACATGCCGCCGAAGCCCACCGTGCCAATACCCAAGGTGAACAGCACCTGTGAGTTCACCAACGCACCGAGCTCAGTGAGCGGCTTGGTGGCCGGCATGAGAGTCATGTGCGGCACCGTGAACCACAACGCCACGAACGTGACGATGCCGATGGCTGCCACCATCTCGAAAGCCGTGTTCCAACCAAACGTGGTGCCCAACCACTGCGCTACCGGCACACCAATGACCGTCGCGATAGACAAGCCCATGCCCACAAGAGCCACAGACTTGCCCCGTTTCCCATTAGGAGCCATGGATGCGGCAATGAGCGCCGTGACGGAGAAATATGCACCGTGCGGGAGACCCGCGATGAAGCGAGAAACGAGGAGCACCTCATAAGAGTGAGCAAAAACACTCAACCCGTTGCCGATGACAAACGCGGCCATGAGAATCAGGGCGAGTCGGCGGCGAGGAATAGAACCCGTGAGGGTCGTGATGAGTGGAGCTCCTACCACCACACCCAAGGCATACGCGGAGATGATGTGGCCCGCCTGATCCTCGGAGATGCCGAAGTCTGCGGCGATGAGGCTGAGCAGACCCATGGCCACGAACTCCGTGGTGCCAATGCCAAAACCGCCCAGCGCCATGGCGAACATAGCGATGTAGCGGCGGCGGGATCCCATCTCCGTTTGGCGCGGGATGGGGCGGCGAGAAGGCAGGCGCGAGAGGGCCGAACCTTCGCGAGACGGGGTGGGGGACGAGGTGGAGTGAGGGGAATTAGGGTGTTGAGTCATTAAGATTTTCTAATTTTATTTACTGATTGTGGGTGCAGAGGGCAACGAGTGCCCGTAACATTCACAGTTTCGCCAATTGACGTATTGTTGGATGGTAAACCAAGACGAAGTTAAACAACGAACTAGAGGCTGGGAGACGAAAGCCACATGGCAAAGATCATTTACACCCGCACTGACGAAGCCCCACTTTTGGCGACACACTCCTTGAAGCCGATCGTGGAGGCCTTTGCTTCTACCTCTGGCGTGGACGTGGAAACCCGGGACATCTCCCTGGCAGCCCGCATCCTCGCTGCGTTCTCCGACAAGCTGCCGGAGGATCAGAGGGTCAACGATGCACTGGCCGAGCTGGGCGCACTGACCCAGGAGCCCGATGCGAACATCATCAAGCTCCCCAACATCTCGGCATCGCTGCCACAGCTGAAGGCAGCCGTGGCGGAGCTTCAGAAGGCTGGGTACGACCTGCCGGATTACCCAAACGAGCCGAGCACCGACGAGGAGAAGGACGCCCGCGAGCGTTACGACTCCGTGAAGGGCTCCGCCGTGAACCCGGTGCTGCGCGAGGGCAACTCTGACCGCCGCGCACCGAAGGCCGTGAAGAACTTCGCCCGCAAGCACCCGCACACGATGGGTGAATGGTCCGCTGACTCGAAGACCAACGTGGCCACGATGGAGGCAGACGACTTCCGCCACAACGAGCAGTCCGTGATCATGCCCGCCGAGGACACGCTGACCATTCAGCTGGTCAAGCCGAATGGCGAGACCCAGGTCCTCAAGGAATCCCTGCCGGTTCTGGAGAAGGAAATCGTGGACGCGACCGTGATGCGCGCGGACGCACTGGATACCTTCCTACGTGCCCAGGTCTCCCGCGCATCTGCCGAGGGCATCCTCTTCTCCGTACACCTCAAGGCCACCATGATGAAGGTCTCCGACCCGATCATCTTCGGCCACGCAGTACGCGCATACTTCGCCGATGTTTACAAGGAGTACGGCGACGAACTCATGGCCGCTGGCCTGGACGGCGAGAACGGCCTGAAGGCCATCCTCGATGGCCTCGACGAGCTGGACAACGGCGCAGAGATCCGCGAGGCGTTCGACAAGGGCCTCAAGAACGGTCCCGATCTGGCGATGGTGAACTCCGATAAGGGCATCACCAACCTGCACGTACCTTCGGACGTCATCGTGGATGCCTCCATGCCGGCAATGATCCGCACCTCGGGCCAGATGTGGAACAAGAACAACGAGACCGAGGACACCCTGGCCGTGCTCCCAGACTCCTCCTACGCCGGCGTGTACCAGGTGGTCATCGACGACTGCCGTAAGAACGGTGCGTACGACCCCACCACGATGGGCTCCGTTCCCAACGTTGGCCTCATGGCTCAGAAGGCCGAGGAGTACGGTTCCCACGACAAGACCTTCCGCATCGAGTCCGAGGGTCGCGTACAGGTTCTCAACTCCGAGGGCGAAGTGCTCATGGAGCACGAGGTCAGCGAGGGCGACATCTGGCGCGCTTGCCAGACCAAGGACATCCCGGTGCAGGACTGGGTGAAGCTGGCTGTCAACCGTGCATCGGCAACCGGCACCCCGGCTGTCTTCTGGCTGGATCCGGAGCGTGCGCACGACGAGAACATGCGCAAGCAGGTGGAGACCTACCTGAAGGATCACGACACCGACGGTCTGGACATCCGCATCATGTCCCCCACCGAGGCCTGCCAGTTCTCCCTGGATCGCATCCGCAAGGGCGAGGACACGATCTCCGTGTCCGGCAACGTGCTGCGTGACTACCTCACCGACCTGTTCCCCATCCTCGAGCTCGGCACCTCCGCGAAGATGCTCTCCGTGGTTCCGCTGATCGCCGGTGGTGGCCTGTTCGAAACCGGTGCTGGCGGTTCCGCCCCGAAGCACGTGCAGCAGCTGCAGGAAGAAAACCACCTGCGCTGGGACTCCCTGGGCGAGTTCTTGGCTCTGGCCGAGTCGCTGCGCAAGCTGCAGGAAACCGACAACAACCCGCGCACCCCGATCCTCGGCGATGCCTTGGACGCTGCCACGGAGAAGCTGCTCAACGAGGGCAAGTCGCCGTCCCGCAAGGTGGGCGAGATCGACAACCGCGGTTCGCACTTCTACCTGGCAATGTACTGGGCTCGCGAGCTGGCTGATCAGGACAAGGACTCCGAGCTGGCGGAGATCTTCGGCCCGGTGGCCGACGCCCTGGAGTCTCAGGAAGAGGCCATCACCAAGGAGCTGCTGGACGTTCAGGGCTCCCCGGTGGATCTGGGTGGCTACTACTGGCCGGATGAGGACAAGATGCTGTCCGTCATGCGCCCGTCCGAGACCTTCAACAAGGTCATCGACGATCTGAAGAAGTAGGCCCAGCAGGCCTGAAGCCTTAGATGGCCCCCTCGCAGGGAGCTATCTAAGGCTTTTTCTTTGGGTACTGACTCGAGCGCGCAGCCAATAACAGACAGAGCAGTACAGTCAATTTTTCTCAGTTTTATACGTTCTGAACTGGGCATATAAAAAACGTTGCCCACGAAAGTAGACAGAGCGGTTTACTTTTGGCACGTCGGCGATTATCGTTGCACCCAACAACCGACAACGAAGGATCAACACGACCATGCCAAAGTACGATAACTCCGCCGCAGACAACTGGGGCTTCGCCACCCGCCAGATCCACGCTGGCCAGACCGTAGACGCCACCGGCGCCCGCAACCTCCCCATCCACTTCACCTCCAGCTACGTGTTCAACTCTGCGGAACACGCCAAGCAGCGCTTCGCCCTGGAAGATCCGGGCCCCGTGTACAGCCGCCTCACCAACCCCACGCTGGAAGTTATCGAAAACCGCATCAACTCCCTGGAAGGCGGCGTGCACGCCGTTGCCTTCGCCTCCGGCATGGCCGCCGAGACCGCCGCGATCCTCAACCTCGCCAGCGCCGGCGACCACATCGTCACCTCCCCCCGCCTCTACGGCGGTACGGAGACCCTCTTCCAGATCACCCTTCCGAAGTTCGGCATCAACGTCACCTTCGTAGACAACCCGGACGATCCGGAATCCTGGCAGCAGGCAGTACAGCCCAACACCAAGGCATTCTTCGGCGAGACCTTCGCCAACCCCCAGGCCGACGTGCTGGACATCCCCCAGGTCGCGGAGATCGCGCACCGCAACAACGTGCCGCTGATCGTGGACAACACCCTTGCCACCGCCGCCCTCGTTCGCCCGCTGGAGCTCGGCGCAGACATCGTGGTTGCGTCGCTGACCAAGTTCTACACCGGCAACGGCTCCGGCCTGGGCGGCATCATCGTGGACGGCGGCTCCTTCGACTGGACCGTCGAAAAGGATGGCGAGCCCCTCTTCCCCGGCTTCGTCACCCCCGATCCGGCCTACCACGGCCTCAAGTACGCAGACCTCGGCGCTCCCGCCTTCGGCCTCAAGGTTCGCGTGGGCCTGCTGCGCGATACCGGCGCCACGATGTCCCCGCTCAACGCATGGGTCGTGGCTCAGGGCCTGGACACCCTGAACCTGCGCGTGCGCCAGCACAATGAGAATGCCAAGGCCGTGGCCGAGTTCCTCGCCGACAACCCGAAGGTGGCGAAGGTCAACTACGCAGGCCTGCCGGATTCCCCGTGGCACCAGGTCAAGGAGAAGCTGGGCTACGAGTTCACCGGCTCCGTGCTGAGCTTCGACCTCGCCGTGGACGAGCCGAACTCCGAGGAAGCCCGCACGAAGGCGTGGGCGTTTATCGACGCTCTCAAGCTGCACTCCGACCTCGCCAACGTTGGTGACGTACGCTCCCTGGTAGTTCACCCGGCCACGACCACGCACTCCCAGTCCGACGAGCAGGGCCTGACCCGCGCAGGCATCTCCCAGGCCACGATCCGCCTGTCGGTGGGCATCGAAGACATCAACGATATCCTGGCCGACCTGGCCACCGGATTCGACGCCATCTAGCCCACGATCATGGTCACCCCCACCCGCCTGCCCGCATCGGGCGAGTTCATCCAGGTCCCATGCGGGGAGGTCGTCACGGAAGCTGGCGTGCACATCCCGGATGTGCAGCTTCGCCTCTACGCTTTTTACGACGCCGCCAAGGGCGACAATGATTACCCCGATTTCTCGGCCGGGCCGGTCCCCGGCCTGCCGGTTGAGCAGCGGCCGATCATCCTCATCGAGCACGCCCTCACCGGCGATGGCAACGCGACCGACTGGTGGGGCGGCATGGTGGGCCCCTCCAAGCCCATCGACACCACGCGCTACCTCGTGCTCTGCGCCAACGTGCTGGGCGGGTGCCAGGGCTCCACGGGGCCGTGCTCACCCCACCCAGACGGCAAGGCCTGGGGGTCGCGCTTCCCAGGGCTGTCCATCCGCGACATGGTCGTGGCCGAAAAGCAGATGCTGGATGCGCTGGGGATCGAGCGCGTCCACGCGGTCATTGGCGCCTCGATGGGTGGTGCCCGCGCCTTGGAGTGGACGTTGATGTACCCCGAGATGGTGGCCACCGCCCTGCCCATCGCGGTGAGCGCCCGCGCCAGCGCCTGGCAGATCGGCCTGCAATCCAGCCAGATCCGCTTCATCGAGGCGGACCCGCACTGGCATGGCGGGGATTATTACGGCACTGGGGAGACCCCCAGCCACGGCATGGGTCAAGCCCGGCGCATCGCGCACTTGACGTACCGGGGCGAGCTGGAGGTCGATGAACGTTTTGGCGTCGAGGCCCAACATGGCGAAAACCCGTACGGCCCGTACCGCGATCCGGGCCAACGATTCGCCGTGGAGAGCTACCTGGACCGGCAGGCGGAGAAGCTCGTGGAGAGGTTCGACGCCGGCAGCTACGTGGTACTCACCGATGCCCTGAACAGGCACGACGTGGGCCGGGGACGGGGTGGTATGAATGCCGCGCTGGGGTCCAGCCAGGTGCCCACGATGGTGGCGGGTGTGGATACCGATATTCTGTATCCCTTCCACCAGCAAGAACACCTATCGCGCAACCTCGGTGACTTCATCGGGCTATCGAAGATCACGAGCCCCACGGGCCACGATGGGTTCCTCACGGAGGAACGGCAGATGGCGCAGGTGCTGCAGAAGTTCCTGACGAAGGCCTATCTGCTGGACGGCGAGGATAGTGCCAGCTAGCGCGACCTAGCGTGATTTAGGACCCGAGCGGGTCCACACTCACGGCGAGCCAGACGATGAGGGCGCCGACGGCGGCGCAGAAGGCTGAATCGAATTTCCGGGAGCGCACAGAGAGCACCCCGAGGATGTCGGAGTCCACTACCCAACGGATGCTGGCCAGCCAGAGCATCGCCACGCCGAGGGTGAACGTGCCGCGGCGCCAGCGATCCATGCCGATGAACAGGGCAACCACGATCAACAGACCCACGAACAGCGCCACGAGCACCCGCTGAATGGGGCGGGATACAGCTGAGGGGGCTACGTGGGCGTCGTGCGGGTTGTCGAGTAGCCGCTCGCGGGCGGTGCCGAGGGGGTCGGGGCGGAGTTCCGATGACACAGTGGCGCCGATCAGGCCAGGCCCGCCATCTGCTCGGCGCGCTCCACAACGTTGCGCACCAGGAATGCGCGGGTCAGCGGGCCGACACCACCGGGGTTGGGCGAGACCGCGCCGGCCACGTCCCAGACTTCGGGGGCAACGTCGCCGGCCAGCTTGCCGTCCTCGCCGCGGGACACACCCACGTCGAGGATCGCCGCGCCCGGCTTGATCATGTCTGCGGTGAGCATGTGCGGCACGCCCGCGGCGGCAACGATAACGTCCGCCGCCTTGGTCTCCGCGGCCAGATCCTTGGTGCCGGTGTGGCACAGGGTCACGGTGGAGTTCTCGGAGCGGCGGGTGAGCATCAGGCCAATGGGGCGGCCCACGGTCACGCCGCGGCCGATCACCACGACCTTGGCGCCGTTGAGCTCCACGCCGAAGCGGCGCAGCAAGCTGATCGCGCCGTTAGGGGTACACGGCAACGGGGCGGGCTCGTTGAGGACGAGCTTGCCGAGGTTGACGGGGTGCAGTCCGTCGGCGTCCTTGGCCGGGTCGATGCGCTCCAGTACGGCGTTCTCATCGAGGTGCTTCGGCAGGGGCAGCTGCACGATGTAGCCGGTGCAGGAATCGTCAGCGTTGAGCTCGTCGATGACGGCGTTGAGTTCTTCCTGGCTGACGTCCGCCGGCAGGTCCTTGCGGATGGAGTTCACGCCGATCTGCTCGCAGTCCTTGTGCTTCATGCGCACATAGGAGTGGCTGGCGGGGTCATCGCCGACTAGCACGGTGGCGAGTCCGGGAACCACGCCCTTGTCCTTGAGCTTTGCCACTCGGTCTTTGAGGTCGGCGAAGATCTCGTCGCGGTACAGTTTTCCATCCAGGGTCAATGCAGCCATACCAGCCATTATTGCACGCTTACACACCCCCACCGAAGCCGAGTTGGCGCCACGCCTCGTACGTGGCCACGGCGGCCGCGTTGGAAAGATTCATGGACCGGCGGCCCGGCAGCATCGGTATGCGCACCCATTGGGTCACGCGCGGGTCGTGGAGCACGTCCTCGGCCAGGCCGGTCGGTTCCGGCCCGAAGAGCAGGGCGTCGCCGGGTTGATAGGAAATGTCGGTAAACCAGGCGTCCGTGTGCGCGGTGAAGGCGAACACCCGGCCCGACCCGATGGCGGGGTCGGTGACGGTGCGCAGTGCGGCGTCGATGTTGTCATGAAGGTGAACATCGGCCAGCTCGTGATAGTCCAGACCCGCCCTGCGGACGTGCTTATCGTCGAATTTGAAGGCCAGCGGGCCGGCGAGGTGCAGGTGCGCGCCGCTTCCGGCGCACATGCGAATGGCATTGCCGGTGTTCGGTGGGATTTCCGGGCGGTCGAACACCACGTGCACGGGCAGGGCTGGGGCTGGGTTTTCCACGTTTCGACTCACGGGATCCATTAAAGCTGTAGGAATGGGGCATGACTAATCACGGCACCACATACGACACCACTTACGACACCACATACGACATTGTGCTGTTCGGGGCCACCGGCTTCGTCGGCGCGCTCACCGCGGAATACCTCGCAGGCCATGCTCCCCAGGATCTGCGCATCGCGCTGGCCGGGCGCAATCGGGCCAAGTTGGAGGACACGCGCCGAAACCTCGCGGCCTCGCATCCTCGCGCGGAACGGTTCGGCCTGGTCATCGCGGACTCCTCCGATGCGGAATCGCTGCGCGCGCTGGCGGGGTCCGCGCGGGTGGCCATCAGCACGGTGGGGCCCTATTTCCGCTACGGCCTGCCCCTCGTGGAGGCCTGCGCGAAGGCGGGCACGCACTACGTGGATCTCTCCGGCGAAGTGCTATTCATGAGGGAGAGCATTCGTCTTTATCACGACGCCGCCAAGAACTCCGGTGCCCGCATCGTCCACGCGTGCGGCTTCGACTCTGTCCCGTCTGACATGGGAATGTTGTTGCTGCACCAGCTCGCGCAGCAGGTTGGGGAACCGTTGGAATCGGCCACCATGATCGTCCGCATGAAGGGTGGGGTTTCCGGTGGCACGGTCGATTCCATGCGGGAGCAGTTCAAGGTCACGAAGGCGGATAAGGAGCTGGCTCGGGCGGTGGCCCGCCCCTACACCCTGTCGCCCGATCCGGAGTCTGAGCCGGATGTGGGCAAGCAGGAGGACTTTGGGATTATTCGGACCGATAGCGTGGGCGGCCGGGCCGATGGCTGGGCCGGGCCGTTCGTCATGGCCGGAGCGAACACCCGCGTGGTGCGGCGCTCGAACGCGCTGCTGTCACACGCGTATGGGCCGCAGCTCACCTACAGCGAGTATATGGCGACGGGCACGGGGCTTAAGGGAAGGGCGCGCTCCTACGCCCTCGCCGGTGGGCTGGGTGTGGCGATGGTGGCATTGAATGCTCCGAAGCTGCGCGGGGTGCTGTCCCGGTGGGTGCCCGAACCCGGCGAGGGGCCGTCCGTGGAGGATCGCGACAACGGCTTTTTCTCCACAACCCACTACGGCACCACGGCGGGCGGCACGATGCTAAGCGCCACGATGAGCTTGGATGCCGACCCTGGCTACAAGGGAACCTCGCTGATGCTGGGGGAAGCGGCGCTGACCTTGGCCGTGGATACGGAGGATCTGCCGCACGAGTGCGCGGCCGATCACCAAGGCCCCACGGGTGGTGGGGTGCTCACCCCGGCGACGGGGCTGGGGCTCGCTTACGCCCGCCGCTTGGCGGAGGCGGGGATGCGGATGTCTCCCCTACCGTGGCAGTGAGTTCTGCTCCTGGGCGGGAACGCCGTTGACCCGGTTGAGGTCGAGGGTGTTGAGCTGGGTGACGTGCTCCGGGGTGAGTTCGTCCAGCGTGGAGACCTGGAGGAGCTGCATGGTGCGGCGGATCTGTTCCTCGAGGATCTGAATGGTGCGCATGACACCCGCTTCGCCACCTGCCATGAGGCCGTAAAGATAGGCGCGGCCAATGAAGGTGAACTTCGCACCCTTGGCGATGGCCGCGACAATGTCCGCACCATGCATGATGCCGGTGTCCATGGCCACATCGAAATCGGGGCCGAGTTCCTTGACCACCTCGGGGAGCAGCTGGAACGGAACGGGAGCGCGGTCGAGCTGGCGGCCACCGTGGTTGGACAGGATGATGCCATCCACACCGGACTCCGCGAGCTGCACGGCGTCCGGCAGGTTCTGCACGCCCTTGACCACGATCTTGCCGGGCCACATGTCCCGGATGGTGGTCAGATCGCTGAACTGGATCGTGGGATCCATGGCCTTGTTGACCAGCTCGCCCACGGTGCCGCCGGTGGAGGTTAAGGAGGCGAACTCGAGCGGCGGGGTCGTCAGGAAGTCCCACCACCACCAGGGGCGCGGAATGGCATCGAGGACAGTGCCCAGGGAGATCTGCGGCGGGATGGAGAATCCGTTGCGCTTATCGCGCAAGCGCGCACCCGCGACCGGGGTGTCCACGGTGAACAGGAGGGTATCGAAGCCCGCCTTGGCTGCGCGCTCCACGAGGCCGTAGGAAATATCGCGGTCGCGCATCACGTAGAGCTGGAAGAAGTTGCGCCCGTGGGGGTTGGCCTTCTTGACGTCCTCGATGGAGGCGGTTCCCAGCGTGGAGAGGCTGAACGGGATCCCAGCGCGGCCGGCGGCTGAGGCTCCCGCGTGCTCACCCTCGGTCTGCATGAGGCGGGTGAAGCCGGTCGGGGCGATGCCGAACGGCAGCGCGGAGGATCCGCCGAAGATCTCGCAGGTGGTATCGACCTGGGAAACGTCGCGGAGGATCGACGGGTGGAACTCGATGTCGCGGAACGCCTGGCGAGCTCGGTTCATGGAGATCTCATCGTCTGCGGCCCCGTCGGTGTAGTCGAACGCGGCGGAGGGCGTGCGGCGCTTGGCGATGTCTCGCAAGTCCCAGATGGTCTGGGCATCGTCAAGGCGGCGCTGCTTGAGGTTCAGCGTGGGCTTTTTGAACTGGAGGAGTTCAAAGATCTCTGCGGGGTTGGGAACTTGGCGTGGGATTTTTGCCATGTCTGCGCGTCCTCCTCGGAACGTTGTGAGGGATAGGAATGGATAGGTGTACCGCCCTCCAAGGTACCCCGCTCAGCAGCTCTCCAGTGCAAAAGCGTCTGGGACCTTTCCCTGATATTTTTAGTGCTACTCCAAGGTTGCGTGTACAATTTCTGGAGGTACATCACAGCAGTGAAATGCTTTCTGTGATGGAGCCCCCACATCTCGATTGTGCTCCATCAGCAAAGGACTACACGTATGCGCACACTGACCAAGGTGGCCTCCGCTACCGTTCTCACCGCAGTCACCGCCGTGGGCGGCGCAGGCATCGCTGCCGCCGCAGGTTCCGCTCACGCTGGCTCCGCCATCTTTATGCAGAGCGACCGCGGCATGGGCCGTTGCTCCCTCACCGCCGTTGCCTCCAAGGACGGCGTGGACTACGGCGTGACCGCCGGCCACTGCCTGCAGGGCAACGTATCCCGCATCACCGATGTCAACGGTGAGGTCATCGCGAACCAGGATGACATCGCAGCAGGCAAGGCCATGCTGGACGAGAGCAACGGTGGACTGAACGACTTCGCCTACTTCCGTCTCGTCAAGGGCACCGAGGTCTCCAACCTGGTGTACAGCTCCCCGACCCTGGGCATCCAGCCGGTTGACCAGTTCTTGGTCGATGCTTCCAGCTTCTTCGCTCTCCCCGTCGGCGATCCGGTTCCCGTGACCCAGGATATGGTCGGCCAGCCGGTGTGCAAGGACGGCTCCTCGACCGGCCGCACCTGCGGTGTCGTGCTCAACGTCAACGTTGAGACCCAGGAAATCGAAGCCCTCATTCCCGCCATCAGCGGTGACAGCGGCGCCATGCTGCACGTCGCCGGTGCGGACGGCAAGCGCCACCCGGTGGGCACCCTGTCCAGCGGCTCCCCGCTGCTGTTCAACCTCTTCGACGGCACCCGTGAGCACCTGGCCGTAGAGCACCTGAACGTTCCGGCTCAGTAACCGAACCCACACTTGGGTTCGATACCCCCTGACCTCCGTGGTCAGGGGGTTATTCCGTCTGCGCGCTAGTTGCCGCAGCTAGTTGTCGCGCTCGGGAATGCAGCCCAGCCGAGCGAAGAAGTTCAGCATCGTCTCCGCGATCAACTCCCGCGATTCCGGCTTGACGAACTGGTGGCCCTCGCCCGGGACGATCAGCAACTCCGGCTCGTTGCCCGACGCCACCAGGGCCTCCCGGAACTGCAGAGATTCCTGCACCGGCACGTTCGTGTCATTCTCGCCGTGGATAAGAAGCATCTTCGCCTTGATCTGATCGGCCTTGTACAGCGGCGAGATTTCCATGAGCAATTCGGCATCGTGCATCGGGTAGCCGTACTTCGGGGACGCGGCCGAGGCCAACCACGGCTCCGTGGACTCAAAATACGTCTCGAAGCTCGTCATGCCACACGCGTCGATAATGCCCGTGCACACGTGCGGATGGCGCACCCCCACCAATGCGGCCAGGAATCCCCCGTAGCTCCGACCACCCACTACGACCTGGTCGGGCGACGTGAGGTCGGCGTCGAGCAAAAAATGAACCGAGTCGGCAACATCATCGACCGCGGCGAAACGGCCGTAGCGATCATCCGCGTGGGAAAAACTGCGGCCATTGCCCTTACTGCCGCGAATGTTGGGCGTGAAGACCGTGATGCCGGCGTCCACGAGGGCCGAGAGCACGTCGTGGTTGCTCGGCCGCGATTGCCCCTCCGGCCCGCCATGCAGATGCACATACACCGGGCGCTTCGGCGCGGGCTTCGGCGGCAAATACAGCCACCCGGACAGCTCCAGGCCGTCCCGGGCGGTGTAGCGCACCAGTTCGGGAACCTCGCCCAGGCGCGAGCGTTCCTCGAGGCGCTCCGAGCGGGCCGCGTCCACGGGCTCGACCCGTCCGGCCTCGATGCGCAGCACCTCCACCGTCGGCGGCAGGTTCGGCCCCTCGACCGTGAGCGCGAGCAGGGAGCCATCGTCGGTAATGGAGAGGTGCGCGGCGACCATGCCGGGCAACTCGACCGCCCGGCGCACCTGCACGCGCTGATTCTCCCCCAGGCTCAACAACTCCAGCTGCGACACGCCACCCTGGTTCCACAGCACTGCGGCGGTGGAGAGATCCTCGCTGATGACGAACTCGTCCACGTCCGCTTCCGGGCTGCTGATGAGCTCCTCGCATTCCGTGCGCACCGGGTACGCGCCCGTCTCCGAGTTCAGCTCCACGACCAAGCGCATGATGCGCTTGCGGTCGCCGCCGTGATCGGTCACCACTAAGACCACGAGGTGATCGTCCACGATGGGGAGGATGCGCCCCACCTCCGTGGCAGCTCCCGGCTCTGGGGGCAGCAGCGGGATCCACCGGCCGCTCGGGGTGACCAGCAGCAGCTCGCGGTTGCCACGGGGCCCCACGCGCATGAGGCAGTACCCGGCCTCGGAGGCCACGAGTAGGGAATCCAACCGGCGATCCATCACCTGATACCGCGAGGAATTGGGGTTCACCAGGCGCGCTTCGGCCATGCCGTCGGAAGCCACGGCGTCCATGGCGAGGTTCTGCCCGTCCCACTCCACCAGCGTGGTCTTCGCATCGAAGGTGGTGCGCAGCGCCGTGGCTCCCGGCACGGCAGGATCCGTGGAGACCGTGAACGTTTCCAGCTTCTCGGAGCCCTTCGGCGACACTTCGCAGGCGATCCATTGGGCATCCGGCGAATGCAGCACGCGCAGGGCCGGTCCTTCCACGGGAAGCTGCACGGGCCGCTCTTCTGCCACCCCGGAGTCCGTCAATTGGGCTTGGACAACATAGGGGTAGCCGCCGTCGCGGACGATGTAGGCGATGGCTGTGCCGTTGGGGGCGATGGACGGTGCGGAAGAATGGCGCATAACGTAGCAAGTCTAACGGTTGGCCGGGGCAACAATGGTTATGGCACACGTTGGCAAAAAAGCCAAGAAATACCAGGGATGTTATCCGTGCGAACACAAAAATACGCCTTAGGCTAGGGGCATGAGCATCTTCGTTAACGCCTACTCCACCATTCGCCAGGAGGTTCCCTTCCACGGCTCCGGCTCCTCCGGGGAAGCGATCGCCCTGCGGACCCTCGCCGACCTAGATGCGGACAAGCCGTTCCCGGTGCGTCCCGATGCCGACCCGCATCTCATTTCGGAAGCCGCCGAGCTGAAGAATCACCTCAACGGTTTTTACAACTACGCCGTGGAACAGGGCGTGGAGCGGGCCGGGGAATACACCACCGTGACCCACGCCGTTGGCCAGCACATCCGCCACGTGTGCTGCAATTACGCCTTCGAGCGCCCCGATGGGTTCGGCCCGGAGGATCTCCGCGAGTTCGCCCCGTGGGCCGCGCAGACCAATAGCATCTTCTTCTTCCCGGATGGCACCGTCCGCAACGCCGATGGCGTGGACTTGCTGGATCCGGCATTGGCGGACCGCACCCCGCCGGTGCTGCCTCCGGTGACTGCGGAGTCGTTTAACCGCATGCAGCGCATCCGTGGCGAGCTGTGGAATAGCGGCATTCGCATTTCCCCGCTGCTGCCCCCGGTGCGTTCGGAAAAGGAGATCCTGCTGCGCACCCCGGAGGAGATGTTCACCCGCGCGACCACGTTGGCTGTGGTCGGCACGGTGGCCGGGTTCGTGCTGGAGGATCGCCCGGTGGACTTCGTTGAACTGCGTGGCGGCTCCCGCTTCGCCTTCGATTCCTTCACGGAGACGGAACAGGAGTTCATCGCCCGCATCGAAAGCGTTCAGGACGCCGCCGGTGCCCCGCGCTACACCGAGGCTGATAACCAAGCCGCGTTCCAACTGCACTGGGGCTTCATCGCCGCTGAGCTGCTGGCCTGGGCGGTCGGGCTCGTGGAGATCGATACGGCCCAGCTGTACCCCGCCGACCTATCGGTGCTCCGCGGGGCTCTGCGCGCCGCGGGTCGCCAGGATAACGTTGCGGATGCGCTGCGCCTGCGGGATCTCAGCGAGATCTGCGACCTGTTCGAGCGCACGTTCTCGCTGCGGTGGTACGCGGTGGAGCAGGACGTTTCGGGCGCCCCGAGCGCTGACGGCGCTAACGGCACTGTCGGCGCTAATCAGGCAGTGCACATCGAGCCGGTGGAATCCTCGATCCTGCTGGAGCGCCACCGCGCCTTCGCCTGGATGACCGTTCAGGATGTTCCCTTCGACCAGGTCGATCTCTCCACCTAATCGGTGCCGGCATCCCCGGCCGTATCAACCTCAATGTGGGCCGCAGGCATTTCTGCGAAGTGCTCATCCTCTTGCCTAGCCCACATGGCCCAGTGACTGGCGAACTCCGGGTCGCGCGCCAGCGCCCGGCGCCTGCGCACGTCGGCCGGGGCGTGGACCAGCACAGTCAGCACACGCTCGCCCGATCGCTGTTCGGCCGCGGCGAGCGCGTCTCGGTTCAGCGCCCCGCAACCCTCCACGATGAGGTCTCGGCGCGGGTCGATTGCCTGCCAATCACCCTCCGCCTCCGCGTACCAATCCCATGTGCGAAAGCCCGCGTCCGTGCGCGCCAGGATGTTCTCGCTGAGAATCTTTTTCGCCGACGCCAAACCCCACCATCCCCGGTACACATCATCCATATGGACGATCTGGGGCTGGCTGCCTGTCACGTCGGCCATCGCGGCGGCTAGTTGCGCGGCAAGTGTTGTCTTCCCTGATCCGCTGCGCCCGTCGATGAGGATGGTGGCTGGGTTAGCGCACGTCACTCTAGCCACCACTACCCACCACTCCCAGCAGCCTAAAGTCCCCAGTGGAGATGGCCACGGCGAGTGCTGTGAGGCTGACGGCGAGGCACACGCCCAGCACAGCGAGGTCCGCCCAACCGAAGTGCGCCTGCCGGGCCCAGGTGCGCTGCACGGGCTCACCATCGGGGCCGGTGGTGGTGCCGAAGCCCCGGGCCTCCATGGCCGTGGCGAGCTTGGAGCCGCGCCGCAGGGCCAGCACGAGCAGCGCGAACATTTGCTTGGGTAGCCGGATCCAGCGGGAATCTTCGGCGAGCCCCCTGGCCCGGCGGGCGCGGTCCACGGCGTTCCAATCTTGCCGGAAGAGCGTGACGAGCCGCACGCCCGCCACCGCGCCGATGACGAATCGGGAAGGTAGGCGCCATAGTTGTGCCAGACCGTCACCCAACCGGGTGGGGTCGAGCTGGTTGGTGAGGATCACGGCGGGCAGGCCCACGGCGAGCACGCGGACCATGACCGCGATGCTGAGGCTCACGGAGTTCTGGGTGACCTGGATGAGCCAGAAGCTGAAGTATTCTTCTCCCCCGGCGCGGCCGTAGAACAGCATGCTGATGCCGGTGAGGGGCGCGAGGACGAGCAGGGGCCAGCCGCGGCGAATCAGTGCCTTCGGCCCCACGCCGCACAGCGGTGCCAGGAGGATAGTGAGTGCGAGGGCGACGCTCGCGGAGACCACGTCGATGCTGAGCAGCAGCGGCGTGGTGAGCAGCACCATCGCCAGGATGCGCGTGGTGGGGTCGATGTAGCGCAGCACGTTCACGGCTAGTGCTCCTTTCCGGAACCGTCGCCGAGCTCTAGGATCTGTTGGCCCATGAGCTCGGTGTACTCGGCACTGTGAGAGATCGACAGCAGTGCTGTGCCACCGGCAACGAGGTCTTGCAGCATCCGCACGAGGGTACTGAAGGTGCGCCGGTCCTGGCCGAAGGTGGGCTCGTCGAGGATGAGCAGCGCCGGGTTCGTGGCCAGCATGGTGGCCACGGATAGGCGGCGCTTCTCCCCGCCGGAGAGTGTGAACGGGTTGGCCCGCGCCACGTGGACTAGGCCGAGTTCGCCGAGGAGTCTCTCGGCAGTGGCGTGGGCGTGCTCGGCATCCATGCCCGCGGCCTTGGGTCCCAGCAACAGTTCTTCTTCCACGGTGCGGGCGGCGAATTGGTGCTCGGGGTCTTGGAAGACGTAGCCAATGCGTTGCACGAGGTGGCGGGAGGACCACGTGTGCGGCTGCGCCTTGGCGGGACTGATGCGGCGGGTCGTGCGCATCGTCGCGCTGGCGTCCACCCGTCCCGCCAGGGGCGCAAGCAGCCCGCCGAGGGTGAGTGCCAGCGTGGTCTTACCCGCGCCGTTATGCCCCCGCAGCACGGTGGAGCCCTGGTTCACCCCGATGTTGAGGTGGCGGCGGACGGGCGTGGTGGCGTCCCAGCCAATCGTGAGATCCTCGGTGCGCACGAGCGCGCGGTCGTGAGCGCTGCTGGGTAGGCGGGGAATGTCGAGGGGCACGCCGGGCACCCAGATCCCCGCGGCGACGAGGTCGTCGGCATAGCGGGTGAGGATGGCGGCGGGGACACCATCGGCCACGATGGGCCGGGGTGCGCTGGGCGGGGCCAGCACGATGACTCGGTCGACGTAGTCCTGCCAGGTCTCTACCCTGTGCTCGACAATGACGAGGGTGGCGCCGGTGTCCGTGGCGGCGCGGATGACGGCCTCGCGCACCTCTTCCACGCCCTCGGGGTCGAGGTTCGCGGTGGGCTCGTCGAGCACGATTACGCCGGGGCGCATGGCCAGAACCCCGGCCAGGGCCAGCCGCTGCTTCTGTCCGCCGGACAGCCGGGCGGTGGAGCGCTCCATGACGTCCTCGGTGGGGTCATCACTGTTCAGTGTGTCCAGCCCCACGAGCCGCAGCGCAGCCGCGGCGCGCTCCCACATTTCTTCGCGGGCGATGCCGAGGTTCTCGCAGCCGAAAACAACGTCGTCCCCCACCCGGGCTGCGATGACCTGGGAATCCGGATCCTGCAGCACCATGCCCACGCGGCCCCGGGCTTGCTGCGGTGGCATACCGCCCACGAGGATCTCGCCCGTGGCCTCGCCCTCGTCGTCATCCCCCAAGACCCCGGCGATACCCGCCAGCAGGGTGGATTTTCCCGCCCCGGAAGCCCCGAGCAGCAGCACTTTCTGCCCCGGCGGGATGGTGAGGGTGATGTCCTCGATCGCGGGGTTCTTTCGTCCGGCGTGGCGCCAGCCGAAGTGGTTGATCTCTACCGGGTACACGGGAGTGTGGGCTAGACCAGTTCGCGGCGTTCGCGGCCGGCCGCGAAGCGATCCAGCGCGCCCGTGGCGGCCAGGCCACGAACAAGGTAGTAGCCCACGATGCCCGCCAGCACGGCGCCGGACAGGGCGGTGCACACCAGGTAGATCGCGTTGTAGCTGAAGCTCATGGCGAAGTTGCCGCTGGTGACCAGCTCGAGCGCCCATTCTGCGGCACCTGCCACGGCACCGGCGAGCATGGCGACCCACAGGGAGAAGCGGCGGTAGGCGAAGATCGCGAAGATGAGCTCCGCGCCGAGGCCCTCCACGATGCCGGAGTAGAGGGTCTCTACACCCCACTGGTTACCGATGAGGGCAGACACCGTTGCCGCCAGCAGTTCCACGAACAGGGCGGCGCCGGGCTTGCGGATGATCAGTCCGCCGACAACGCCCGCGAGGACCCAGCCACCATTGAATAGGCCGCCGAAGCCTGGGGTGATGGCGTCGAAGGCGGAGTAACCGGCGCCGCCCACGCCGTTCCAGATCCAGAAGATCAGCCCGCAGGCCACGCCCAATACGGCGGCGGTGATGATGTCCACGCCGCGCCAGGACAGGGAGCGGCGGGGCTGCCGCGACGGCGTGCGTGCGGATGAAGAGCCAGAAGAGCCAGAGGATGCAGGAGAAGCGTCAGTCATGAAAGAAAAATCTACCCGAGTTCACGCATTTTAGATACGCCTGTGTGGCGAAATGCCCCCTGGGCCTGCCCCGTGCTGGTTGCTATGCCGACTGGTGGCGGTCGAAAAACGCTGTGATTTCGCTCGTGGCCGTCACGGCGTTAGAGCGGCGCTTGGCGAAGCTATCCTTAGAGGTCACGCCCGCCTCACCCGTCGTTTCGCCAGGCCACGTGTGGCCCGCATCTGCGATGGCTAGGTGGGTGACCTCCCCGTTTCCGTAGCAGCTGGGCCACTGCACGCGCAGGATCTTATCCGTCACGCGGGTGGTGATGGGCGCGCCGAAGCATCCGGATCGTCCGGCGTACAGGCTCGAAAACTGCATCGCACCGAGATAGGGGGTGCCGTGACGGGTTCCGCCGTCGTAGCCGATCGTATCGTCCTTGCGGCCGTGGATCTCCAGGAACGGCACACTGGGGCCCGGCGCAAACGAGACATTTGCGGCACCAGCCGGTTGCGACTTCTGCTCTGAGCAGCCGCGCCACGTGCCGGGATAGTAGGCACCTGCCACCGCAGCGATGGCCGTGAACTGCTCCGGAATCTCGCACGCCAACTTCGCCGCGAACCCGCCACCGTTGGACATGCCTGCGGCGTAGATACGGTGCACATCCACGCTGTAGGTAGAAGACATCGCGTCGAGGATGTCCTTCGTAAACTGCACATCTTGGCCGTCCTTGGCCTTCGAGTAGGGCGCACCTTCCCACGATTCACCGAGGCCTCGGGGGTACACCACAATGGCACCGTCCCCCTCAAACCCGGTGTACCGGGACATCGATTCCGGCGTTTCACGGTAGCCGTGGAAGCTCAGGATAAGCGGGGTGGGCTTGCCCGCCTGGTTGTGAGCGGGCACCGCGCCAGCGGGTACGACCACCAGCATTTTTCGTTCGACGCCACCAGAGTTGATCGTGACCTCCCGCGTTTGCCCGGGTGCGGGTGGGTTGTGCAGCGGACGATCGTGTTCCGGCACGCGGGCTTGCGGTTCCGCTGCGAGCGGAGCGGTCTGGGTTTCCGTGATTGCCACGGCGGAGGTGGGGGCGTAATCGGCCGGTTCGCGCACGCTGGTGTGCGCCGCCCAGTCTTCTTCTGACCAGCCCGTGAGCCATTGGGCACCTGCTCCGATGCCTGCGGCGAACAATACCGCCCCAACGATGAGAACCGCAGCGGCGATGCGCCGTCTACGGTAGAAGATCTCTGGGGTGGGGCGAGGTTGCCGAGGTTGCACTGTGTTGATTGTTCTGCGCCCTGGGGTGGTTGTCAACAGAAAGCGCGCCCGGCGTGGCGTGGCTGCAAGTTACTGGAAGTCGCGCGAGCGCCCCTGCGCATCCGCGATCTGCGCCGCCGGGCGCAGCGCGGGCTCGACCGGTTCGATGAGGTCGGCGGTGACCGAAGCCGCGCCCTCCGCGTTGTGCACAATGCCGCGAATCACCACGATCTTCGCACCCAGCGCTTCCACCCGCTGCTTCTGCCATAGCCCCTGGGGGATGATGATGTTCGCCAGGCCCGTCTCGTCCTCCAACCCGACAAACACCACGCCCCCGGCGGTCACCGGTGCCTGCCGGTGCGTCACCACACCGGCCACCCGGATGCGCTGCCCATCCGGCACGCGCAACAAGTCCCCGGCGGGGATCACCGGCGCACCGCCACGCGGCTGGCCCCGCCGCGCCCCAGAGGTCACCGGGCGGGTGTGCCATTGCTCCAAGAACTGCCGCAGCAGCTCCACCGGGTGCCCGTCCACGGTGATCCCCGTTGCTGCCAGGTCCGCGGCGGTGAGCTCAAAGGCGTTCATCCCCGGCAACGGAGGCGCCACGATATCGGACGTTCCGGGCAGCATCCCCGCCCGCTCCGTGGCCGCCACCCCGGCCGCCCACACCGCCTGGCGCCTGCTCAACCCCAGCGAGTCCAAGGCCCCGGCGCGCGCCAGCGCCTCCACCTGCGCCACCGTCAACCCAACCTCGCGGGAAAGCTCGCTGACGCGGGTGAACCGTCCCCGGCGCTCGCGGACGTCCACGATGCGCGCGGCCACAGCCTCCCCGATGCCAGTGATGCCGGCCAGGCCCAAGCGGATCGCGCCGAGCGGCTCGGCGCTTCCCCGTCCCAGGCCGTGGACCCCGCGCGGCTCGTTGGTGGCACCGGGGGCGGGGGATGCTGGTGGCGTCGACCCATCCGCCGGAGGCGAGAGACAACAGTCAGGGTGTACATCGGAAGCATTAACATCCACGGGCAACACGCCCACCCCATGGCGCCGGGCATCGGCGATCAGCGACTGCGGCGAGTAGAACCCCATCGGCTGAGCCCGCAGCAGCGCCACGCAAAACTCCGCCGGATAGTGGTACTTAAACCACGCGGAGTAGTACACCAGCGAGGCGAACGACTGCGCGTGCGACTCCGGGAACCCATACGCGGCGAAGGCCACGATCTTGTCCCACAGCCGATCCGCGACCTCCCCGGTAATCCCCTGAGTGTCGCGCAGCCCCTGGTAGAAGCGCTGGCGCAGCCGCTCCATCTTCTCCGGCGACCGCTTCGACCCCATGGCTCGGCGCAGTGAATCGGCCTCGGCTCCGGAAAACCCGGCGGCGTCCACCACAACCTGCATGAGCTGCTCCTGGAACAACGGAATGCCCAGGGTTTTGGTGAGGGCCGGCTTCAGGCACGGGTGGTCGAACGTCACGGGCTCTAGGCCATTGCGGCGACGGATGTACGGATGCACCGACCCGCCCTGGATCGGACCGGGACGGATGAGCGCGACCTCCACCACCAAGTCGAAGAAGGTGCGCGGCTTCAACCGGGGCAGGGTGTTCATCTGCGCACGCGATTCCACCTGGAACACACCCACGGCATCGGCGCGGGCAAGCATGGCGTACACCTCCTTCTCCACCGGATCCAGGCGCCACAGCTCGACCGTGCGGCCGCGGTGGCGCTGCACCTGATCGACCGCGTGGTGGAGGGCCTCGAGCATGCCCAGCCCCAGCAGGTCGAACTTCACCAGACCGACGGCGGCGCAATCGTCCTTGTCCCACTGCACCACGGAGCGGTCCTTCATCCGCGCCCACTCGGTGGGCACCACGTCCGCAATCGGGCGGTCGCAGATGACCATGCCGCCGGAGTGAATGCCCAGGTGCCGGGGATGATCGCGGAGCTGGTCGGCGACGGAGTGGACGATCTCTGGGGCGTCCTCTGTTCCTCGAGTCCAAGCGTCCACGCGGCCCGGGGCGTATCCGAGCGCGCGGGCGGCGTCGCGGAGCGCGCCCTTGCGGCGGTAGGTGATGACGTTGGCGACCTGCGCGGCATTCTCCCGGCCGTACCGGGAGTAGACGTACTGGATGGCTTCCTCGCGGCGGCCGGATTCAATATCCAAGTCGATATCGGGCGGGCCATCGCGCTCTGGGGAGAGGAAGCGTTCGAACAGCAGCCCGGCCGCCACGGCGTCCACGGTGGTGATGCCGAGGGCGAAGCACACCGCGGAGTTCGCCGCCGACCCGCGGCCCTGGCAGAAGATGTTGTTGCTGTGGCAGAAGGAGACGATGTCGTGGACGATGAGGAAGTATCCCGGAAAGCCCAGCTCCTCGATGGTCTGCAGCTCCTTGTCGATTGTTGCCCAGGCCCGCTGGGTGGCGCTGGTTTGCGCGGAGCGGGGGCCGTAGCGGTGCGCGGCCCCGCGGTAGGTCACCTCCCGGAGCCAGGACATTTCCGTGTAGCCCTCCGGCACGGGAAAGTGTGGCAGGTTCGGCGCCACGAGGTTGAGGGTGAACGCGCATTCGCGCGCCACGTCCACGGAGGTCTGCACGGCCTCGGCCAGCCACGGGCAGTCGCCGGCGAGCTGCAGCATCTCGTCCCCGGAGCGTAACCAGCTGCCGCCGGTGGGGTGCAGCGTGGGGCCCGCGGCGGCGACATCGCGGCGGTCGTGCAGCGCGGCTTTCACGCCCGCGAGCCGGGCGGCGGACGGGGTAGCGCACGTGGGCACGGCGCTGACGATGCTGCGCAGCCCCAGGTCCTGGGCCAGGGAATGGAGCAGGTCGTTGCAGTCCGCGTCGATGGGGTTCATCGTGTGCTGCAGCTGCACCACGCAATTGTCCGCGCCGAACTCCGCCACGAGTTCTCCCGCGCGGTGGCGCTGCGGCCAATCAATGACGATGATCCACTGCCCACCCGCGGCAGCGGCGAGGTGATGCAGGTCGGGGTAGGTCACCGCGTCCTTATCCCGGTCGGCCATGCGTGCCTGGGCGATGGTGGTGCTGAGCCGCCGGTAGCCTTCCTGCCCGCGGCACAGCACGGTTAATGGTGGTTCTCCTTGACCGTCGACGCCCAATTCCGCCCCAAACACAGTATCGATCTGGTGTTCCGCGGCGGCCATCGCGAAGCGGGCTGCGCCGTAGAGCCCATCGCGGTCGAGGCATGCCATGGCGTGGAGCCCCAGCGCGGCGGCGTGCTCTGCCATGTCCTCGGGTGTGCTGGCGCCGCGGAGGAAGTTGTAGGCCGTGCAGGCGTGGAGTTCGGCGAAGGGAGTGGCGGAGGCTGGGCGGCGACTGGTAGTTTCTGCAGGTTCTGCAGGTTCTTCGAGGCTGCGAGCTCGGGCGTACTCCCCCGTCCCCTCGGCTACACCGATGGCGTGCAGAGGTGTGCCGGGCGCGCCATTACCACGGCGCAGCCCGCCGGACAGGATCTGTTCGAGCTGCGACCAGCTCAGCGGGGCGCCGTGCGAGAAGTGGTAGCTGTCTCGGGAGGCACGGGGTTTCACACTCTCCGTTCTAGCACAATTAGACATTATGTTCGAAGAATCACATGTAATATCTCGCTTGCCTGCACGTTAACGGCAGCTGAACACTTGCTGCAGCGGTTGAGGAGCACTTTCGGCGGGAGAAGTATCAGAAGTGTGGCAGATACAATCATCCTGATCATTGTCATCGTGACCGCCGTATCCTTCGACTTCACCAATGGTTTTCACGACACCGCCAATGCCATGGCCACATCCATCGCAACGCGTGCACTCAAACCAAAGATTGCCGTGGGAATCTCAGCGATCCTCAACCTCGTTGGCGCCTTCCTGTCGGTGGCCGTCGCAACCACCATCGGCAAAGGCATCGTCAACCTCGATAAGTTCGATCTTCATAGCGGAGATCAATCCAGCAATCTCCTCCTCGTCGTCTTCGCCGGACTCATCGGTGCCATATTGTGGAACCTCTTGACCTGGTTGCTCGGCATCCCCTCCAGCTCCTCACTCGCCCTGTTCGGCGGATTAGTCGGATCCGCCTTCGCCTCCCTGGGCACCAGTGGCGTGCAGTGGGAAAACATCGTGGAGAAAATCATCATCCCCGCCGTGGCCTCGCCGTTTGTTGCCGGCGCGGTCTCGGCACTATCCACCTTCCTCATTTACAAGCTCACCGCCGGGGTGAACGAGCAGAAGATGAACAAACACTTCCGGCGCGGCCAGATCGCCACCGCCTCGCTCGTCTCACTCGCCCACGGCACGGGTGACGCGCAGAAGACCATGGGCGTGGTCTTCATGGCGCTCGTCGCCGCCGGCGAGCTTTCCTCGGATGCACGCATGCCCGCCTGGGTGATCTTCATGTGTGCCTCCGCCATCGCCCTGGGCACTTACTCCGGTGGTTGGCGTGTGATCCGCACCCTGGGCAAGGGCTTAGTCGAGATCGAGTCGCCGCAGGGCATGGCCGCCGAGGCCGCCTCCGCCGCCATCATTTTGACCTCCTCGCACGCGGGCATGGCCCTGTCCACCACGCAGGTCGCCACCGGTTCCATCATGGGCACCGGCGTGGGTCGCAAGGGCGCCGAGGTGCGGTGGGGCGTGGCCGGGCGTATGGCCATTGGTTGGATCCTCACCCTGCCCGCCGCGGGCATCGTGGGCATGCTCACCTGGTTCCTCGCTCACGAAGTGGCGAAGTACTCCAACACCATCACCGGTGTCCTCGTGGACCTGTTCATCCTCGTTGTCCTCAGCGCCATGATCTACATTCGCTCGCTGCGCCGCCGCGTCACCTCGCAAAACGTCAACGACGATTGGCAGGACGACGAGCTCAAGGTCGGCAAGGCCGACGACGAGCCGCCGAGCGACTCCACCACCCCCGCCCCTGTACCGAGTGGAAAGGCATAATCCATGATGACCCTCGCCGCTAGCGCCGAGACGTACGTGCAGATGGGGCACGCGCTCCTCAACGTGCTCATCGTCGCCATCATCCTCGGCTCCGGCCTGCCCGTGCTCTTCGCCATCGGCGTTCGGCTGGAAGCCGGTACGCCGGACAACCCGCCCAGGCCGATCCAAAAGTTCCTGGCCGTAGGCCTCTTCCTCTTCTGCCTGGTCGTGATCGTCATCGGTATCCTGTGGCTCATGGATTCGACCATCGCCCACTACACCGGCGTCGATCTATTCGGAACCGCCAACAAGTCTGACGGCTAGTCCGCCATAGCCAACCCCTCACCGCCAACCCCTCACCACAACACCTTTGGAGCGTGACCCGTGCCAGAAGATTTTTCCCCCACCAACGAGCCGTCAAAGTCTCCCAAGTCGCCGAATGAATCGCTGGACTGGATCGAGCGCATCCGGCGCTGGATCTACAAGGGATTTCCGGATGGAGTTCCCGCCAATCAGGCTGAAGCACTCATGCTGGTCCTCAAGCATCGTTTTACCGACGCCGAAGTCTCCCAGGTCGTTCACGCCATCATGCGGGACCAGCGGGCGCTCATCGAGGCCAAGAAGCAGGCCGATATCCCCCTCACGCCGGAGGATGAGTGCGAGCTATTCCTCATCCCCGATAACGAGATCGAGGACTACATCCGGCGCGCGGTGAACAGCCAACCGGATAACGCCGACATCGAACGGGTGGCCGCGCGGTTGCGGCAGGCATCGGAGGACGAATTTCTCCGCGACAGCCCGACGAACCCCTAAGGCCGCTCCTCCTCTGGAGTCCCCTGTTTACCGGCGCCGGGAGGTGCCGAACACGGAACGGGTGATCTCGCGGCCCAGCTGCCCGCCCACCGAGCGCAGCACGCTTCCGATGAGCCTGTTGCGCTCGCGCTCGAACTGCTCGGCGCGCCGGGCTTCTTCCTTAGCACGCCGAGCTTCCTCGCGCGCCTGTTCGCGCTCGAGCTGCTGCATTTCCTTGGCGAGGCGCTGCTGCTCTTTCTCCTGCTCCGCCCGCGCGGTCGCATCGGCCGTGCGTTCCGCGAGCTTTTCGTAGGCACTGCGGGGATCCACGGCGTTAGCGTACTTCGGCGCGAGGCTGCTGGATGCCACTGCCTGCTGCAGTGCATCAGCGGAAGCTGGGCCCATGACCGATTGCGGTGCGCGCAACCGGACGGGAGCGACTGGGGTGGGGGCGCCATCGTCGCTGAGCACGGTCACCACGGCATCGCCGGTTCCCAGCCCGCGAATCACGGCTTCGAGGTCCAGTGGGGACGTCGGGTACGTCTCCACCGTGGCCTTCAGATTCTTCGCGTCCTTCGGGGTGAAGGCACGCAGGGCGTGCTGGACGCGGGCGCCGAGCTGGGCGAGCACCTCGGCTGGCAGATCGGTGGGCGACTGCGTGACGAAGACGATGCCCACACCCTTGGAGCGAATCAGGCGGACGGTGTTGATCACCTGGTCAAGGAATGCTTTGCTGGCACCGCGGAAGAGCAGGTGGGCCTCGTCAAAGAAGAACACGAGCTTTGGCTTGTCTAGGTCGCCGACCTCCGGCAGGGCACTGAACAGGTCCGCCAGCAACCACATGATCAGCGTGGTGGCCAACTCCGGGCGCGTGGTGAGTTCCGGGAGCTGCAGCGCGGTGATGACTCCCATGCCGTCGGCGCTGGACCGCAGCAGATCGACGGTATCGAATGCCGGGTCGCCGAAGAACTGGTCGGCACCCTGCGCCTGCAGCGCGGCGATCTCGCGGAGGATCACGCCGGCCGTTGCGGAGGAAATGCCACCTATCGTGCGCAGTTCGTCCTTGCCCTCGGCGCTAGTGAGGAAGTCGACGGTCGCGCGAATATCGTTGAGGTCGATGAGCTCTAGGCCTTGGGTGTCGGCCCAGTGGAAGATCAGCGACAGCGCGGATTCCTGGGTTTCGTTGAGGCCGAGCACGCGCGAGAGCATGAGCGGGCCGAAATCCGTCACCGACGTGCGGATGGGAGTGCCCACGAGGGTGGTGGAGCTGTCCCCGCCGAGACGCATGAGCTCCACCGGAAAGCCCCTCCCTTGCCACTGCTGGCCGAGCGACTGGGTGCGCCGCACGAGCTTATCGCTCGATTGCCCCGGCTCGAGCAGGCCCGTGAGATCGCCTTTCACGTCGGTGAGGAAGACAGGCACACCCGCGGTGGACAGATTCTCCGCGACGAGCTGGAGAGTACGCGTCTTACCCGTGCCGGTTGCGCCCGCGATCAGGCCGTGCCGGTTCAACGTCGCCAGGGGGATACCGACCTGGACGCGGGACAGGGGTGCATCATTGTCATCAATCATGGCTCCCAGCTGCACGCCGGTGCGGGGGTCGGCACCCACGCGGTAGGCCTCGGCAACGGTGGCGGCGTAGCCGCTGGGGGCCGGTTCGGCCGGTGTAGTGTCTTCTGCCGACGGATTCTCTCCCCCAGCGAGCAGTGCCGCCTGCAGGGCAGCTTCGGCGGCCTCTGCTTCGGCGCGAGCCGCGCGGGCAGCGGCAGCAGCGGCTTCGGCCTTCAGCCGAGCGAGTTCAGCGTTATCCATGGGCTAAGGATATAAGGATGCAGGCCGCCCCGGCGCGCTACCATGAAAAGTGAAGGCCAGATGCGAACACTGCCACCGCGCACACACCCCGGTCGTCACCGCCAGCCCGGTGACAGCGACGTGATGACCTGGATCTTTATTGGATCACGTTGAAAGAAGGCACCATGCGGCCCACGAAAGATCTCACAACCGATCCCCAACCCACCACCGGCGGGTTCACCCAGCCGGACAGCGAAAAGATAGATTCCACCCCCATTCCCGAACTGCTGCAGACCCTCAACTGCACAGAGGACGGCCTGAGCAGTGACGAAGCGAAGCGTCGCCTAGCCAGCGCCGGGCCGAATGCGCTGGAGGAGAAGAAGGACAGCGCCCTCAAGCAATTCCTGCGCTACTTCTGGGGTCCCATTCCCTGGATGATCGAGATCGCCGCCATCATGTCGGCCATCGCCCAGGACTACAACGACTTCATCATCATTACCGCGTTGCTGCTGTTCAACGCCGGCATTGGTTTCTGGGAGGAACACCGCGCCGCCAACGCGCTCGATGCGCTGAAGAAGGGCCTCGCCCTCACGGCACGCGCCAAGCGCGACGGCCAGTGGGGAGAAGTCCCCGCGGATTCGCTGGTTCCCGGCGACGTGGTCCGCCTCCGGCTGGGCGATGTTATCCCCGCCGATTGCGTGCTCATCAGCGGCGATTACCTCTCCATCGACCAGGCCGCGCTCACGGGCGAATCGCTGCCGGTGAGCAAGAAAGTAGGCAACGTCGCCTACTCCGGGTCGGTCGCCAAGCAGGGCGAGATGGTCGGCATTGTCTGCTGCACCGGCTCCCACACCTTCTTCGGCAAGACCGCCAGCCTCGTGGCCAACGCATCCACGACCTCGCACTTCCAACAGGCCGTGATGAAGATCGGCAACTTCCTCATCCTCGTTGCCCTCGGACTGTGCACCGTGCTGACCGTCGTGCTGCTGCAGCGCCTCATCTCCGGAGACCGGCTCACACTCGACGGTGTCCTGGGGCTCAGCAAATTCGTACTCGTCCTCGCCGTGGCCGCCATCCCGGTGGCCATGCCCGCGGTGCTATCCATCACCATGGCCCTGGGCGCGCTGGCGCTATCCAAAGCGAAGGCCATTGTCTCGCGCCTGCAAGCCATCGAGGAAATGGCCGGTGTGGACGTCTTGTGCTCCGATAAGACCGGCACGCTCACCCAAAACCGCTTGAGCGTGGACGCCCCCGTCTGGTCCCGAGCGCCGTCACCGCCGAGGACTGCACGCTAGCCGCCGCGCTAGCCTGCAACGCCGACAGCAACGACGCCATCGACAACGCCGTGCTCGCCACACTCGCCACGCTCAGCGACCCCCACGCCACCAACCGCTTCACCACGCGCCTATTCGTCCCCTTCGACCCCGTCTCCAAGCGCACGCAGGCCACCATCACCGACGCCGAAGGCACCACGTTCCTCGTCACCAAGGGTGCGCCACAGGTCGTGACAGACCTCTGCGATCTCTCGCCCGACGATGCCAAGGCTATCGACGCCACAGTGCACGACCTCGCTGCACACGGCTATCGGACCCTCGCCGTGGCGAAATCCCAGCCGCTGCGCGGCGACGATACCTCGGCCGCCCTCGACACTGCGGGGGCTGGTGGCGTCGCCGCAAAGGCAACCTGGGAGTTCATGGGTATCCTGCCGCTATCCGATCCACCGCGCGAGGACTCGGCCGAGACCATCGCGGCGGCGAAGAAATACGGGCTGCGCGTGAAGATGGTGACCGGCGACGACACGGCCATCGCCTCCGAGATATCCGGGCAGCTGGGGATGGGCACGAGCATCCGGCCGGCCTCCGAGATGTTTGAGGGGGTTGACCCCGACCACATCGGCCCCGACCTGGCCGAACGCATCGACCGGGCAGATGGGTTCGCCCGCGTGTTCCCCGAGCACAAGTACGGCATCGTCAAGGCCCTGCAATCGCGTGGGCACATCGTGGCGATGACCGGCGACGGTGTCAACGACGCCCCGGCACTCAAACAGGCCGACGCCGGCGTGGCCGTGCAAGGAGCCACCGATGCCGCGCGCGCCGCCGCCGACCTCGTACTCACCGCGCCGGGACTGAGCGTGATCATCAACGCCATCGAGGCGGCGCGCAAGATCTTCGAACGCATGATGTCCTACACCATCTACCGCATCGCCATGACGATGGACGTGATGCTGTTCGTGGTCGCCGCAATCATCTGCTTCCAGCACGTGGAGGGCATCAGCGGGTCGTTCGTGCCACTGACGCCGGTGATGATGATTCTGCTGGCGCTGCTCGATGACATCCCGATCATGACGATCGCCTACGACAACACGCGCATCTCCCCCACCCCGGTGCGGTGGAACATGCCGCGGGTGCTGTCCATCTCCACGATCCTGGGGCTCGTGGCAGTGATCCAGACCTTCGGCTTGCTCGTGTTCTTCATCGACCGCGAAGGCACCACGCTGTGGGGTGGGCTGCTCGACGGGCCGCATATCCAAACGGCGATGTTCCTGCAGCTCGTGGTCGGCGGGCACCTCATGCTGTGCGGCATCGGTTCCGGGTTCCTGGGCATCCCGGCGCTGCCGTGGGCGCTCGTGGGCTTCGTGTGGATCTACAACTTGGTGTGGATGGTCGTGATGGATGTTGTGAAGCTGGGAACGTACCGGTTCCTCGATGGGTACGAGGCGCGGAAGGCCGGTGTGGAGCGCGGGCCGCAGATGCTGGGGCATGTGTAGGCGCGGCGGTGGCATTGCCCGCGAAGAGTCCAACAGACCAAGCAGTTCGCATAAATTTGGGCGGGGCGGGAGCTAAATATCGTGCTCACCGCCCTAGTGGGGGTAATCATTCTGGTGAATATAGACTAAGTTGTTCACATTCGCGGCGGGTGCTAGGTTTACCACAACTAAGAATGTCCACGCCGCTGCCCACCTATGGCTGCGGCAACGCAATCCCCAAGCCCTAGGAGGCCCCATGTCCCTTCGACGCAAGACCCTCGCGGGAATCACCGCCGTGGCCGCCGCGTTCTCCCTCGCTGCCTGCGGCGGCGGAGATGACGGAGACACCATCAAGGTCGGCACCACCGACCAAGGCCAGAAGCAGTGGCAGGTATTCCAGGAGCAGGCCAAGACTGACGGTCTGAACGTGGAACTCGTGCCCTTCAGCGACTACAACCTGCCCAACCGCGCACTGCAGGATGGCCAGATTGACGTCAACAACTTCCAGCACCTGATGTTCCTGGCCGACTACAACGTCAAGAACAACAGCAACCTCACGCCCATCGGCGCCACGGAGATCATCCCGCTCGCGCTGTACTACAAGGACCACGACAACGTGAAGTCCGTGGAGGAAAAGGGCGAGGTCGCCATCCCCAACGACCCGACCAACCAGGGCCGCGCTCTGCACATGCTGGCCTCCAACGGCCTGGTCAAGCTCAAGGATGACAATCTGCTGACCCCCACCCCGGCTGACCTGGATACCGACAAATCCAAGGTGAAGATCACCCCGGTCGACGCAGCTCAGACCGTAACCGCCTACAAGGACGGCACCCCGGCCGTGATCAACAACTCCTTCCTCGACCGCGGTGGCATCGACCCCCGCAGCGCCGTCGCCAAGGATGATCCGAAGTCCCCGTCCGCGCAGCCGTTCATCAACGCCTTCGTGACCACCGCCGAGCGCAAGGACGATCCGCAGCTACTCAAGCTCGTGGACGTCTGGCACTCCCCCGAGGTGCAGAAGGCTATTGAGGAGCAGTCCAAGGGCACGTCCGTATCCGTGACCATGGGTGAGCCCGAGCTGGAAAAGATCCTCAAGGGCATCGAGGAGAAGATCCGCCAGCAGGGTTAATCACCTCGTCAGCGCCACCCGGGCCACCGTGCAACAACTGACCCTCGCGGGTTCAGCTATTGCCGGTGGCCGTGTGCCGTCAGCGGTCATTGCCGCCCGGCTAGGTACCACCCATGGCACCACCCATCACGCTTAACCTTTTCAACCCGTCACACACTAGGGGTTTTCATGGCCGACAACACTGCGGACGTCGCCGAACGTCGCGTTGGCACCACCATCGAATTCAAAGACGTCACCAAAGTCTTCAAGCAGGGCAAGAAGGAAGTTCACGCCCTGAAAAACGTGACCACCACCATCCCCGGTGGCACCATCGTGGGCATCATCGGTTACTCCGGTGCTGGTAAATCCACCCTCGTGCGCCAGATCAACGGCCTGGACCGTCCGACCAGCGGGCAGATCCTCCTCGATGGTCAAGACATCGTGCCGCTGCCGGAGTCTCGCATGCGCAAGCTGCGCACGGACATTGGCATGATCTTCCAGCAGTTCAACCTGTTCAGCTCCCGCAATGTCGCGGGCAACGTGGCCTACCCGTTGAAGCTGCAGGGCATGAGCAAGAGCGAGCGCGACAAGCGCGTGCAGGAGCTCCTCGAGTTCGTCGGCCTGGCCGATAAGGGCAAGTCCTACCCGGAGCAGCTCTCTGGCGGCCAGAAGCAGCGCGTGGGTATCGCCCGCGCTCTGGCCACGAACCCCAGCCTGCTCCTCGCCGACGAGGCCACGAGCGCCCTCGACCCCTCCACCACGCGCGACGTGCTGGAGCTGCTGCGCAAGGTAAACCGCGAGTTCGGCATCACGATTGTGGTCATCACCCACGAGATGGAGGTTGTTCGCTCCATCGCCGACAACGTGGTGGTGATGCAAAACGGCGAGATCGTGGAGCAGGGCAGCGTCTACGAGGTCTTCTCCAACCCGCAAACCGCCACGGCCGCGAACTTCGTGGCAACGTCTCTGCGCAACACCCCGGATCAGATCGAGGCCGATGAGCTCCAGCAGGGCACCGGCCGGTTGTTCACGATCACCATGGCCGAGGGCATCGGAATTTTCGACGCCGTATCGCGCGTGTCCGAAGCCGGCGTGAGCGTAAACATCGTCCACGGCGGCGTGACCACCCTGCAGCACCACAGCTTCGGCCGCCTGACACTCCGCCTCACGGCTCACACCCCCGACGGCGAGAAGGCCATCGACGAGTTCTACCAGTCCCTGCACGGCTCCACGGAAATTGAGGAGATCAAATGACCACGATGATCCTGGCCCAGATGGATTGGGACCGCCTGGGCGGCACGTTCGAAAAGGCCATTTACGAGACGCTGTACATGGTCGCGGTCACCCTGGTGATCTCCGGTGTGCTCGGCCTGCTCATCGGCATGGTCCTCTACACCACCCGCGAGGGCGGCCTGTTGGCCAACAAGCCGGTGTACTGGGTGGCCAACATTGTGGTGAACGTGATTCGACCGATCCCGTTCATCATCTTGATCAGTGCCATCGGCCCGCTGACTGACTTGCTGGTTCACACCCGTATCGGCATCCAAGCCGCGATCGTGGGCATGGTCGTGGCCGCGACATTCGGCGCCGCGCGCATCGTGGAGCAGAACCTCGTCACCATCGATCCCGGCGTGATTGAGGCGGCCAAGTCCATGGGCGCCTCGCCGTGGAAGATCATCCTCACGGTGATCGTCCCCGAGGCGCTCGGCCCGCTGATCCTGGGCTTCACGTTCATGTTCATCGCCATCGTGGATATGTCCGCCATGGCGGGCTACATCGGCGCTGGCGGCCTGGGTGACTTCGCCATTGTCTACGGTTACCGTTCCTTCAACGACGCCGTCACGTGGACCACCGTGGCCGTCATCATCGTGATCGTCCAGATCGCGCAGATCGGCGGCAACCTGCTGGCCAAGAAGGTTATGCGCCGCTAGTTTTTCTTCAGCGGCGACGCCCCACCCTTCCCCCTTTTTAGGCGGATGTGTGGGGCTCAACGCTTTCTGCGACCCAGCCGTAAGCATCTTTCGGCTTATCCCCACACGATGACACCGCCGTGCCCGTGTGGCGCTTCTCGAGGCGCACCTCGTAGGTGACGCCGCCGCGGGGATCGTGCACGAGACGCACGGCGTGCTCGGACTTCTTTGGTGCTTTTTCTGGCTCGCTGACCTGCAACTGTGCGGGCGCAACTGGCGCCCCAGCATCCACCATGTACTGCGCTGCAGCCAGCTCCGCGACCTGACCAATAACGTCCCAGACGCCTCTGCCGCGGTTGGCGTCGAGAGATAAACGACCGCTCGCGGCGGCATCGAGGAGTGCCGCGCCTTGGTCTTCCGTCACTCGGCCATAGGAGTAGTTCGAGGGCAGCAGGATCATCGACGGGGCGAAGCGGTGACCCTTGGTGTGGGAGGATTCCCACACGTTGGCGGGATAGATCGTTGCTAGTTTGTCGGCGAGGGGTCGGCCGAACACGGCGCAGCAGGTGTCTCGCTTGCCGTGCGTGCAGACCAGCAGGATGGGGTTGCTCATGACCGTGGCCCCCGGGGTGTGCCCCGGCGTGGTGAGGTCGAGGTCCAGGATGCTTTCCGGGCCAGCGACTTCCATGTATTCGAGCACAGGATCCGTCGGCTCCTCGGTGGAGGTGCCGGAGCGGCCGTCGGCCCAGGCGATGTAGAGGGCGCGCGTGGGGCGCTCCACTCGCTCTTGCCCATCGCGACCGGGTTTGCGGATGAAGTGCAGCGCAGCGCCGTTGTCTTTGAGGAACTTTTTGATCTTGCCTGCGAGTTCTTTTCCGAGGGCTTCGCCGTCGAGAATGTCGTGGCCCCAGTTGGTGAAGTACTCGAGGGCGATGACGACCCTGGCCTGCTTGGCAGTGCCGGGGAGGGCTTCGGTGGTGATGGAGGAACAGCCACCCACAACATCGGGATGGCTGGGGGCTCCTGCGTTGGGGTTTCGTCGCGTTGACATGCCCCTCAGGCTATCACTGAGTGGGTGTCAACGAATCGGTAGTGATTCGGTAGTGATTCGGTAGTGATTCGATACTGTGCCGCGCTGGGCTTGGGGAAGCGGTTTTTTAGTGCGAGTTCTAGTACGTGGCCTCGATCCGCCACCGCGTCCCTTTACACACCAGCAAGAAAGCACTCGAGGACTGGCCCGTGCCCGTTGCATCGCCGGGGTTGTTTTCTATAGCGACCTGCAGCCGCGCGTAGCGCTTGCCTGCCGCCCACCAGTCTTCGTCGACGGGCCACGGACCCGCCCACCCAGTGACCCGGTAAGTCGCCCTGCCCCACGTCATTGTCTCGGGCGGGGAGCTCATGAGGCCACGGCCGGTGACGTAGACGGGCTGGCCGTAGGCATCGCGCAGTCCAATGGCAGCTGCCGGGTGTCGAGCCGAGGAGGCACTCGTGTCCGCTCCCCCTGCGGGCGCCCCGATCAACCCCGGTAGTGGTGCCTGCAGCTCCCCTTCCCACCGGGTAGTTGGTAGCTGCGACAATTCCTCGGGGTCGTCTTCTCCATACGGCACGGTGCGGATGCGCCCCGCCACGGCACGCCCACCACGGTGCACCGCTCGACGCACCGCGTGCGTGCCAATGAGCGCCTGCGCCCGGCCAGCGGCCGCGCGGGCGGCGCGGATGCCATCATCCGGCCCGCCCCACAGCGGGACCTTCACGCTGCCCGCCGTGATGACCTCCACTGGGCAGAGCTCGATGGCGCTCACGCCCACGGTGTGGTCTGTCCACTCGGAGGTATCCGGCATAGCCGACCGCTGATCCGAGCGCGACTGCGCATCGTCACCCCGCAGCCGGGTGATCCACCCATCCAACTGCCAGCGGATGCGCTGAGCTGTCTCCTCCTCGGTGAGGGGCTCGCGGCAGCGCCAGACGCGCTCAATCGTGGTGGGCCCCTCGTAACCTTCTGGCGGTTGCAGATGCGCACGGACTGCCAAGCGGGTGCAGGACTTGTTGGCGTCGAACAATAAAGCATGCAGCTGAGCCGCGACGTGGCGAGCCACGAACGCCGCCGTCTCCGTGCGACTGATCGGATCCGGGGCCTCGTAGCTCACCTCGAGGGGCTCGGCCACGCGGCGTGGGGAGACGTCTCGGTCGGCATCCCCGCAGGCAACCCGATGCCACACCACGGCTTCTTGACCGAACCGCGCGGCCACCTCCGCCACGGGCAGGGCCGCGAAATCGCGGAGGGTGCGCACTCCCAGCTGGTTCAACGTGGTGACGAGCCCGGTGGGACCATGCAGGGACGGCTCGATCGTCAGGGCGGTAATCGGCAGCGCGGAAATGAACGGTTGGGCCTCGCCGGGGCCGATGTTCCTGCCCACACGCGCGGCCCACACGGCGGTGATGAGGTCATCAGCTGTGCCCAGCAGGCAATCGGCCTGCATGCGTGCGGCGGCATCGAGGAGCTTCTGCCCGGCGATGTCCTCACTGCCGTAGAAACGGGCCAGTGAGTGCATGGGGAACGCGAGCAATCCCGGCCTGATCGTTTCCACACCGGCGGCCACGGCATCGAGCGCGGTCAGTACATCCTCGTGCACTGCTGCTTGTTGGGCGGGGTCATCGGCAGCGACGTTCAGCCCGGGGCACGTGGCCAGGGCGTGACGCTGCTTCATGCCCGCTTTCACCCCGGCCCTGCGGGCCACCGCGTTGCAGGCCAGGATCCGGTACTCGCTGATGACGGCTGCGGGTTCGAGGACGTTCCACCCTTGAGCCTGCCCGATGGCGTACACCGGCCAATCCGGGAACCACAGCACCGCCACGCGGCGGTGCACGGTGGTATGAGCGGTGCCCGCACGCAAGGGCGCACTCATTGCGCCGCCCGTTCATGCTGTGCGGGATGTGTAGGATGTGCGAGATGTGCGGGTGCGTGGGTTTCCGGGGCACCAATTGTGGCCTGGAAGCGCTGCGGGGGTTGCGCCTTGCCCCACGTCTTGCCGACCAATTCGATGCCGCGTACCCGACCGCTGCCGCGCCCCAAACCGTGCACGGCGTACACATCTACTTCCACATGGTGCCGGGCGGACGGCCACGTGGCACCGCTGACGAGCAGCGCGCACGTGCTCTTATTCACGCGCGCATCCACGGGGCGGACAAACCCGGAGTGGAGCTCACCGCGCGCATTGGCATCCGAGGCGGCAGAAAACACCACCATGTCCATGCCCTCAGCCAATGTCGCCACCACAGCAGCGGCATGCGGTGAGGCATCGGGGACGATCACCAAACGTTCCAGATCACCACCGGCCGCCTCCACGGCGGCAAGGGCAAGGCGCGGATGATTGACCACGGCCGCGCACCCGCCCTGGGCGGTGAGCCCAGCGAGGATATCCACGAGAGCCGCCGGGCAGGCGGAAATCTGGGTGGCTGTACCACGGGGAAAGCCACCGCTCGCTAGGTGCGGCGCCAACCACGACGGGGCCGGTGCCACACCTGCGTGTGCCCGACTCGCGCCACCCTCAACGCGGCCCTGCGCCGAGTGCTGGAGTGCTGTCGCAGGCCCACGCCCCTCGATGCGCTGCATCTTTTCTCGTAGCAGCGAGATCGTTGTATCGATAGTGTTATCGGAACGGGTAGCCTCGTTCGCAATGGACTGTAACCGTACCGGCTCCATCGTCCTCACCTCCTTCCAGTCTTCCAGTGCACTGTTGATATCTAGGTGTACCGGTCGAGAACGACAGTGCTCCACGCAGTGAAAACTTTTTTAGAACACAGTTTCGACACAAGCAAAGATTATCCCCACCCAACCCGACCGTCAAACGCCCAGCTCTACCCACAGCTTCACCAGCGCCTCCACCAGCACCGCACCCAGCCCCGCTACACTAGATACCCATGAATGCTTCAGCACCCGTGATCCAACCACCCACAACAGTCCGCGCGGTCGGGTCCCTGTTCTTCGGCCTCGCCGTGGGCATCATGATCGCTCCCCTGGCCCCCGGTTTCCAGGCAATCGTGCTGATCGCGAGCGTGGGCATCGCACTGCTGATGACGTTTAGCCACCCCTACCGCAAACAGGTGCGAGCAGAAGTGGAAAAGCGCGGTGAGCGCTACCGCACGAGCGCCGCGCAGGTGATGCCCCTCTTCCCCCTTTGGTTGGCACTCATGGTCCTGCCCCTCATGAGCACCCGTTCTTGGGTACTCATGGTCATCATCTGGGTCGTTGCCAGCGCCTACGCATGGTTCGTTTACCCGCAGATCGACGGCACAGCGCACATCAAGCCCCAGCGCACCAGCACGGGAAACACCAAGCACTAGCGCACCCCCATCCCCACCAACGCCATGAGGGAGGAGCACACTGCGTGCTCCTCCCTCATGCGTGTATTACTCCCACTCGATGGTTCCCGGCGGCTTGGACGTAATGTCCACGACCACGCGGTTGACTTCATCAACCTCATTCGTGATGCGGGTCGAGATGCGCTCCAGCACGTCGTAGGGAACTCGGGTCCAGTCCGCCGTCATGGCGTCTTCAGAAGACACCGGGCGCAGCACGATCGGGTGACCATACGTGCGACCGTCGCCCTGCACACCCACCGAGCGCACATCGGCCAAGAGAACCACCGGGCACTGCCAGATCACGTTGTCCAGTCCAGCGGCAGTCAGCTCGGCGCGGGCAATGGCATCGGCCTTGCGCAGCGTCTCCAACCGCTCCTCGGTCACCTCGCCGATGATGCGGATGCCCAGGCCGGGGCCCGGGAAAGGCTGGCGAGCAACAATCTCCTCAGGCAGACCCAGCTCGCGACCCACCGCGCGAACCTCGTCCTTGAACAGCAGGCGCAGCGGCTCAACGAGCTCAAACTCCACGTCGTCCGGCAGGCCGCCCACGTTGTGGTGACTCTTGATGTTCGCGGTACCGCTGCCGCCGCCGGATTCCACGACGTCCGGGTACAGCGTGCCCTGCACGAGGAAGTCCACGCTGGAGCCTTCCGGAGCGGATTCGAGCACGCCGGCCACCGCGCGTTCGAAGGAGCGGATGAACTCCGCGCCAATCGCCTTGCGCTTCGCCTCCGGCTCGGACACGCCGGCGAGCTTATTCAGGAATGCCTCGCGCTCATCGACCGTCACCAACCTGGCGCCGGTGGCTGCCACGAAGTCCTTTTCCACCTGCTCGCGCTCACCTTGACGCAGCAGGCCATGATCGACGAACACACAGGTCAGGCGATCACCGATCGCCCGCTGCACCAGGGCCGCCGCCACGGCAGAGTCCACGCCGCCGGACAGGCCACAGATGGCGCGGCCTTCCTCGCCCACCTGGGCGCGAACGTCCTCCACCAACTGGTCGGCAATGTTGCCGGGGGTCCACGTGGGCTCCAGGCCAGCGAAATCCAGCAGGAAGCGGCGCAGCACCTCCTGGCCCTTCACCGAATGCAGCACCTCCGGGTGGTACTGCACACCCGCCATCTTCTTGGCGGGGCACTCAAACGCCGCCACCGGAGCACCGGCGGTCGTGGCGGTCACGCTAAAGCCCTCCGGGGCCTCGGAGACCGAGTCACCGTGGCTCATCCACACCGGCTGGGTCTCACCCATGCCCGCGTGCAGATCGCCGCCCGTGATGGTCAGGTCGGTGCGGCCGTACTCGCGCAGGCCGGTCTTCTCGACCTTGCCGCCCAGGGCGTTCGTCATGGCCTGGAAACCATAGCAGATGCCGAATACGGGCACGCCGAGCTCCAGCAGGCCTTCCTGCAGCGCCGGGGCGCCGGACTCGTACACCGAGGACGGGCCGCCCGACAGGATCAACGCTGCCGGGTTCTTCGCGGCCACCTCGTCCGCACTCATCGTGTGCGAAACGACCTCCGAGTACAGGTTGACCTCGCGCACTCGGCGCGCAATGAGCTGCGCGTACTGGGCGCCGAAGTCCACCACCAGAACAGGACGTGGATGTTGGTGATTATCAGTTTGTGTCACGCCTACTTACCTTACCTTTTGGCCTGTGCGCCGGAAACAGGCCCCAGCCCCGCATCCGCCTCCGGCGCTGCACTGTGCGATACCTCCTGGGCAGCCCCATGAGCCGCCTCGAAAATCGCAGCTCGGAATGCCTTGATCGCCGGGTGATGCTGCCGCCCTTCAAGCACCGTCGTGTAGAGCGACCGGATTGGGTTGTTCGGCAGGGACAGCACCCGCATCGTCGCACCCCGAGCGTCATAGCCACCGGACTGCGAACCACCGGCATGTCCCCCACCGGCCGTGCCCACCTCATCGACCAGCAGCAGATCCGGCAGGAACGCCACCGCGTGCCCCTCGCGCACAAGGTGTTTAAACAGCAGCGCGTCCACGGATTCGAATTGCACCTTCGGCTCAAATCCCGCCTGGCGGCACATCGCCCGCGCCCAGATTCCCGGCGCGCCATCGGCGGGGTCCAGCACCCATGCGGCATCGCTGAGCTCTTCCAGTGACTCCACCTCGCTCCACGGTCCCGTCGCCGGGGTGACCAGCCGCATGGGGTCCTCAAAGATGTTCTCCCGGTGCACGCCTGGGCGCAGCGGCAGCGATACCCCCGGGTAGTCCTCGTCCAGCACCACGTCGAATTGCTTGCTGAACAGCTTCTCGGTCGCCCGCGCGCCTTCGTCCTGGGTAATCTCCACCGTGAGGTCCGGGTGCCGCTCCTGCAGCATATTCAGCGCCTGTGGCACCACCGTAGCCACCATCGTTTGGAACGACGCCACCCGCAGCACCCCACGCACCTGCCTATGCGACCCGGCCAGCGCCGCCTCGGCCTCCTCCGAGAGCGCAAGCATCTGCACAGCGTAGTCCGCCAGGATCGCCCCCTGCTCGGTGAGCTCCACGCGCCGCCCGACCTTCTCGAACAGCGTGTACCCGGTTTCCCGCTCGAGCTGCGCCAGTTGCTGCGAGATCGCCGAGTGCGTGTAGTGCAGCGATTCCGCCGCCGCGGTCATCGTCCCCGTGCGTTGCAGCTCCCTCAACATGGCTAACCGCGCCAGGTTCAGCACAGCTCGTCGCCCCTCTCACTTCTCCAGCTCAGTGTGTGTCGCTCGCTTGCGTTGTTCTTCCCCTCTAGCGTCCCCCACCTCCCTATGCGTAAGCAAGTCTTACAGACGCAATCCATAAACCGTCGCTAGACGTAACCTATTTTGGCCAGGCACAATCGCATCCATGTCCACCCCCGCCCCCGCCAGCGCACCGCTGCCCGCCGTCGCCCTCGTCCTCGGCTCCTGCGCCTCCCTCCAGGCCGGTGCTGCCTTGGCCACGCAACTGTTTCCGTACGCCGGTTCGTGGGGCGTCACCTTCGTCCGCCTCGCCATCGCCGCCGTCTTCCTCGTGGTCGTCGCCCCGCCCACCAAGGCACGTTCCTGGTCGGCGCGCACCTGGCGCTCCGTCGCCGTCTACGGTGCGTCCCTCGGCCTCATGAACGCGTTTTTCTACGCCTCCATCGCCCGCATCCCCCTCGGTGTGGCCGTCACCATCGAGTTCCTCGGCCCGCTCCTGCTCTCCGCTGCGCTGTCGAAAAACGCCCGCGACTACCTGTGGGTCGGACTCGCCGTCGCCGGGATGGGCCTGCTCGGGCTCAACTCCCTGACCACGGCCGCCACCTCGCACCCCGGCGGCGCCGCCACCTCCCTCGACCCGATCGGCGTGGCCTGCGCGCTCGTCGCCGCAGCTTTCTGGGCGGTCTACATCCTCGCCAGCAAGCGCGTCGGCTCCACCGTCCCCGGCGCCTCGGGCCTGGCGGTGGCCATGGTGGTCGGCGCGCTCGTCATCGCCCCTGTCGGTGCGCCGCGCTCCCTCGTTCTTTTTTCCGACGCCACAACGGCCGCGCTCGCCCTCGGCACCGCCCTGCTGGCCTCAGTGCTGCCATATTCACTGGAGCTCGCAGCCCTGCGCAGCCTGCCGCCGGCGATCTTCGGCATCCTCCTCAGCCTCGAGCCGGTCTTCGCGGCACTGGCCGGGCTTCTCTTCCTCGGCCAAGAGCTCGGCGCGTTGCCCACGGCGGCCATCGCCCTCGTGGTCTGTGCCTCTATCGGCACCACAATGAGTAATCGGCCTGCGGGTGAGCGTCGAGTAAAAAGAACCCGATCCGTACCACGCAGGCCGACAGTGGAGCGCAGGACCTAACACCTAGCGGCGCAGACTATAGCGTTTCTTGTACCACTCCATCGACGGGCGGGAAAACGCCAGGTAGAGCGAACCCACGGCGAGCACGCCGAAGATGATCGCCAACCACCACTGGCCGGACTGGATCACGGTGTAGGTGATGATCAGCAAGATGACGTGGGTGAGGATCAGACCGGACAGCCCCCACGTCTTACCCTTCGTGATCGCCCAGCCAAACAGGGCGAACGTGAAGAAATACAGCGCCACCATCACGCCGGTGACTGCCACGTTCATCTCCACGGTCTCGTCACCCTTCACCGGGGAATAGCCCGAATAGATGATGACCGCAGCGATGATGCCGAGCACGCCCAAGGTCATGGACAACTTCGACAAAATCTGAAGCTGCTTCGGCAGCATCGAGCCGGTCGGATCACTGTCTGGGACGGCGACAGGCTTGCGGGCCTTCTTACTCATCGTGCATCGCTCCTTCGTGGAGTACCCCTGTGTACGGATAGTTGGGCACAGTTGACGTGCCTAGCGAACAACGAGATCCACCTTCTGGAAGCTCTTGACATCCGTGTAACCACACTTCGCCATGGAACGGCGCAAGCCACCGACGATGTTCTCGTCGCCCCACGGGGACGATGTGGGCCCGAACAGCAGCTGCTCCAGCGAAATCGGAGCGCCCGCACCCACGCGTTCCACGGTGCCGCGGGGCAGCTTCGGGTGCGCGGCGGTAGCCGGCCAGTACCACTCTGGAGCACCCGCGCAATCCGCGGTGGCCAGCGGAGCACCGAGTGCTACGGCATCCGCGCCACAGGCGATGGCCTTGGCGACGTCACCAGAGGTCTGCAGCTCGGAGTCCGCAATAACGTGCACGTAGCGGCCGCCGGTCTCGTCGAGGTAATCGCGGCGGGCAGCGGCCGCATCGTCGATGGCGGTGGCCATGGGCACGTCGATGCCCAAGGACTGATCGTTGGTGGTGGAGCCCGAGCCCACGATCACACCCGCCGCGCCCGTGCGCATGAGGTGCAACGCGGTGGTGTAATCCACCACGCCACCGGCGATGACCGGCACGTCCAGGCTAGAGATGAACTCCTTGAGGTTCAGTGGCTCACCGCTGCGGTGCACATGCTCCGCCGAGATCAGGGTGCCCTGGATCACCAGCATGTCCAGGCCGGACTTGATCAGCGCCGGAGCCAGCTCGCGGGCGTTCTGCGGGGAAACGCGCACGGCGAAGCGCACGCCGGAATCGCGCACCTCCTGGAGGCGCTCGGCCAGCAGATCCTGGTCGAGGGGCAGGGAGTGGAGGCGCTGCAGCTCCGTGTTGCCCGCGATCGGCGGGGTGAGCTGGATGTCCCCTTCGCTGGCTGCGGACACCACGCCCTGGAGGGCGGCGTCGAGATCATCGACACGACCCCACAGGCCCTCGGCATTGATCACGGGTAGACCACCCAAGCGGCCGAACTCGATGGCGAACGCCGGAGAGACCACAGCATCGGTGGGGTGCGTCATCACCGGGATGTCGAAGGAGTACGCATCGATCTTCCACGACGTATCAACATCGTGGGAGCTGCGCGTACGACGGGACGGGACGATGTCTACCTGGTTCAGGCCGAACACGCGACGGGCGCGACGAGAACGACCGATGTCTTGAACTTGCTGCATCACGAAAACTAGCCTCTACCTGCCGTTGGGATTGTAATTCGGGGCTTCCATGATGCCCTGAACATCATGGGGATGGGATTCACGCAAACCGGCACCGGTGATCTGGACGAACCGAGCCTTGTGCAGGTCCGTGATCGTGGCCGCGCCGGTGTAGCCCATGGCCGCGCGGAGTCCGCCGACGTGCTGGTGCAAAATGGCCTCGATGGAACCGCGGAAGGGAACGCGGCCCTCAATGCCCTCGGGGACCAGCTTCTCCTCGGAATTGACGTCTGCCTGGAAGTAGCGGTCCTTGGAGTAGGAGCGCTTCTCGCCAGTCAGGCCGCGGCCCTGCATGGCGCCCATGGAGCCCATGCCGCGGTAGCGCTTGTACTGCTTGCCGTTGATCGTCACGACCTCGCCTGGGGTCTCGGAGGAACCGGCAAGCATGGAGCCCAGCATGACGGTGGAAGCACCGGCGGCAAGGGCCTTGGCGATGTCGCCGGAGTACTGCATGCCACCATCGGCGATGATCGGCACGCCAGCCTTGTGAGCCGGGACGGACGCCTCCATGATGGCGGTGATCTGCGGGGCACCCACACCTGCGACGACGCGGGTCGTGCAGATCGAGCCCGGGCCGATGCCGACCTTAATGCCGTCTGCACCGGCATCGATCATGGCCTGGGCAGCGGAGCGGGTGGCGAGGTTACCGCCGATGACATCCACGCGATCGCCGAATTCCTTCTTCACGCGGGAGACCATATCCAACACGCCACGGTTGTGGGCATGCGCGGTATCCACCACGAGGGCGTCCACGCCGGCATCGACGAGGGCGCCGGCGCGCTTCCAGGCATCCTCGCCCGTACCGATGCCCGCTGCTGCGAGGAGGCGTCCGGAGGAGTCCTTCGCGGACAGCGGGTACTGCTCGCGCTTAGCGAAGTCCTTGACGGTGATGAGGCCGGTGAGCTTGCCCGCTCCATCGACGATGGGCAGCTTTTCCACCTTGTGCTCGGACAGGAGGCGCAGGGCGGCCTCGGTGGACACGCCCTCCTGGGCGACGACGAGCGGCATGGGGGTCATGGCTTCGGAGACCCTGCGGGAGAAGTCAGACTCAAAGCGCATGTCGCGGTTGGTGAGGATGCCCACCAGCGTGCCCTCGTCGTCGACGACGGGAAGGCCGGAGATGCGGTAGCGCGCGCAGAGGTCATCGACCTCCCGGATGGTCATGTCTGGGGAGGCCGTGACGGGGTTGGTCACCATGCCCGCCTCGGAGCGCTTCACGATTTCCACCTGCTGAGCCTGATCCTCGATGGAGAGGTTGCGGTGGAGCACGCCGATGCCGCCCTGGCGAGCCATGGCAACGGCCATGCGAGCCTCGGTCACCGTATCCATGGCGGCGGAAGCGATGGGGATGTTCAGCTCGATGTTGCGCGTCAGCTTCGTGGACGTGTTGACCTCGGAGGGAATCACGTCTGATGCGTCAGGGAGCAGAAGAACGTCGTCGAAGGTCAGCCCGATGTTGGACACCTTGTTAGGATCGTCTCCTCCGGTGGGTACTGGTTGCTGGCTAGTCATGAAGTGCGCGACCTTCCTTGTGTGTGCCTGAGTGTGTGACTGTTCATCCCTAGGCTCGCCCGCAGGGTGCTTCGCTAAGTGCTTCCCTAGCGCGTGATTCCTCGTGAGCCGATGTTCTCACAATAGCCTTTACTGGCAATATTGTGTGCTCCGGGGTGTGCAGAAGGTACGGTAAATGGTGTGAATTTCAACAATGACCAGATGCCGCCGGATCCGTTCGCTGACGATCCCAACGATCCTGCGTCATTCCTCGAGCCCGATGAAGACTATCCGCCGCTGACCGAGGACGAGAAGCAGGCGTTGCACGAAGACTTGCGGAACGTGCGTGATTTCCGCAAACTGCTGCAGCCTCGCGGCATTCGGGGAATCTCTATGGTGTGCGAGGACTGTGAGGACACGCACTATTACGACTGGTCAATCATCGAATCCAACATCACCACGATGTTGAGCAACGAGACAGTGCCCGTGCACGAGCCCTCCGCGAAGCCGAATCCGGATGAATACGTGACGTGGGATTATTGCCTGGGCTACGCCGACGCCATCGACTTTGCATTTAACGGCATGCGTCCGCCCTTCCTGTTCGGATTCTAGGCCGGGCGGGGGTTTAGACAGCACAAAAACCCTCCGGCGCCGTTGCTCGGGGGCTTCAGCGCGCGGAGGGGATTGGCCTAGTCGGCCTGGTTGCGAAGCCGGGCAGCTTCAGCGGCTTGAGTCAATGGTCCGAGAAGCCCTTGGGCATCGGCAGCTTCAGGTACGTCCCCGTTGATACCGGGGGCGGGACGCTTGGGAGCCGTCGTGGAGGTCGGCTTGGGGGAACGTCCGCTCGCATCGGTTGCGCCGGACCGAGCCGCGGAGGTGCCATCGGTGGTATCGGTGGACTTTGGCGCGTCGATAGCCTCGCTGCCGTCCCCGGGCTGTTCGGACGGAGCAACCGATTCGGTGGCCGCAGTCGACTCGCTCGGCATGGTCGGGAGGGCATCCTGTCCCGTCACCGTAGTCTCCACAGCCTTGGACTCGGTGGGGGCAGCATCACGTTCCGAGGGCGCAGCCGTGCTTGCTGTGGTCGGATCAGCGGGAGCAACGTTGGGCTCCGACGTGGAACGGGTGGTGGACCCGTCGGTGGACGTGGTCCTACTGTTTCGGCTGGACAATGCCCGGGAGGAATCTCCATCATCGGAGTTCACCCCGGGGGTGTCCTTGGTCAGCTTCTCCTGCGTGGTGGTGTAAGCAGCGTAGCCGAGACCACCCACGGCCAAGGCAGCGGCCACGCCACCGGCGATGAGCATCGCTGATGCAGAAGCACTACCTGCCGCCAATGCGGAGACGCCGCGGCGGAGAGCGCGATTCTGACCCGGGTCCTCGGTCAACGAGTTTTCCTCCGCAGACACGAGATACGCACTGTATCCGGAATGCATGGGGGTTATCGGATCAGTCGTGTCAGTCCAGTCATCACCGAGAAGAGTTGCCAGATCCGGAGCCGGTGGCATGGAGCGCTCCGACTGACTGCGAGCGTCAGCCAGGAGCGCGAGAATGGGATCATCCGTCTGAGCAGCTGATAGTTCACCGCGACCGATAGCATCAAGGGCACGGTCGGCAGCCAGAATTTCGGAGAACGAATCTCCGCTTCCTGTGGACTCATGTCGCTTGGTCATTACTTTCGGTCTTTCTTTGTGGGAGTGGACGGTGCTATCACCTTGGTGGTTCGTGATCACCTGCGGCGTGTGGGTTCCGCGGGGTTCGAACCGGGTTGCTGGCTGGTGGACGGATGGGCGGTGTGAGTTGGAGATGTCAATGCAGTGTGTCATTGAAAGCATAGGCTCTAACTAAGGCATTTCTGCATGACATTGAGGTTTTCTATGAGTTTATAAAAGTAACGCGGTGACCGGAATTTGTCGCAAGCTCCCGGGGTTGTGATCTTCATCACTTCCCTATCCAGTTGCTCTCCGTCGAGTTTCTTCTACAAGCTCCCTCAACTTCGCTAAAGCTCTGTGCTGAGCGACCCGAACAGCGCCGGATGTGAGTCCTAGCATCTGTGCGGTTTCTTCAGCGGAATATCCGCCGAAAACCCGCAAAGTAATTATCTCTCGGGATCTCTCATTTAAGTCATCGAGCAGCAGCGCCACTTCGTTACACGAATCCAGACTTAAAAGTTCCGATTCCGGCGTATCCGGAGAAATCTCTTCATCGGGCATCTCATCGGTCGGCTGCGACATATCGCGCGAGTGGACTCGGCGCGCGTCGACCACCTTGTTCGAGGCAATTCGATAGGCAAAAGCCATAAACGGCAGCCCCTTTTCCTCGAACGTCGGCATCGCTCGGGCGATTGCAAGACAGACCTCTTGGGCCACATCTTCTGCGGTGGGATAGCGGTGCCCAATTACCCGGGCTCGGCAATAGCGGAGAATCGCGGGATAAATGAGGTTGATAAGTTCCTGCAAAGCGTGCCGGTCGCCCGCAGCAGCTGCAGGTACGACAGCCTGAATGGCTGTGTCCACATCTGCAGATACTGTCATACTCTTCTCCAACGGCCGGGTGTCACCCGCTCCGCCTCAACGGCGGCGCGCACATTTGCGGAACTGCAAGACTGGCGAGACTGGATCGACTGCCTAAGCACTCAGCGTTCGCTCAGCACACGATCTAGTACAAGATCAGGACAACATGTACGCAGTCTACGTTCTGACCAGTTTTACTGTAGGCAATCATTTTAACGGCCATAGAGACATCCACATACTTCGAGGGTCCGTTGCGAAGGAAAATCGGGGAAAATTCGAACAGTTCATCGTGGGCCACCATCTTCTCGATCGCCACAATGGGCCTCGCTATCCACACCACGCTCCCGGCGCACACGCTATTCACACCAAGGTCAGAGACTGTTGCAGAGCCAATCTCCGCCAGCTCACACGGCTCGTATACGGCCAGCGCCCCACCCCGAGGTCGCATTGCCATTTTGCGAAAAATATAGGTGACCATACTGCCCTGTAGCCCTCTTTGGGGGCAGGATGCCCACTCCTGAAATGAATTAACCTAACGTTCAAACTCTTCGAGTCCTAGCAGGCCAGGGCACTCTTCCACGTTTCCTTCTCTGCAGCAAAACCATGCGGTACACCCAGGGGGCACCGGCTCTTTACCTGCCGTTCACTTCCAACCGGAACCCTCTTACCTGTCACTTGTTGTGCGTTTCGTTCAAGGAGAACCATTTACATGCCTCAGCCCAGCCAGCTTCCCGGTCCTGCAGCATCGAAATGGGAATGGCAGCTTCATGGCTCCTGCCGTGGCGTTGATTCCTCGGTCTTTTTCCACCCGGATGGCGAGCGAGGCCGCGCCCGCTCCAACCGTGAACAGCGCGCGAAGGCGATCTGCCGTCGCTGCCCCGTGATGGAGCAATGCCGTGCACACGCCCTCGAGGTTGCCGAGCCCTACGGCATCTGGGGAGGCCTCAGCGAATCCGAGCGCGACATCATCCTGCGCCCCACCTCCCGTAACCGCGGCCGCCGCGTCGCTGGCTAGACACTACATCAGAGCGCGTCAGTCCGCGCCGCACCACTGCTTGCCGCCCCCCTCACTCCTCCTCGCACGAACGAAAGACCCCGAGATCTCGCATTCGAAATCTCGGGGTTCCTTGCGCTCTAGGCGCCCCCACGAGGCATGGCACTCAAGCCATGACTCTTAGTGGTGGTGATGCCCAGCCGCTGCCGGAGCGGGCTTTTCCGGCTTATCGACGACGGCGGTCTCGGTGGTCAGAACCATCCGAGCCACGGACGTTGCGTTGATCACTGCGGAGTGAGTGACCTTCACCGGGTCGATGATGCCCTCATCCAGCAGGTTTCCGTATTCCAGGGTTGCCGCGTTGAAACCGGAGCCGTTATCCATCTCAGCCGTGCGGGCAACCACAACGGCACCGTCCAGACCAGCATTGTCGGCAATCCAGAACGTCGGGCGGCGAAGAGCACGAGCCAGGGAGCGCAGGCCAATGGCCTCGTCTCCATCGTGCTCGGCCTCGAGCTTCTCCACCTCTTCAGCGATCTGCACCAGCACGGAACCGCCACCGGCGATCACGCCTTCCTGGGCGGCTGCGCGGGCAGCGTTGATCGCATCCTCGATGCGCAGCTTGCGCTCGTTAACCTCGGTCTCGGTGGCGCCACCGGCACGGATCACGGCCACGCCGCCGGAGAGCTTAGCCAAGCGCTCCTCCAGCTTTTCGCGGTCCCAGTTGGAATCGGTGCGCTCGATGTCGGCGCGGATCTGCTGACGGCGCTCCTCAACGGCCTCGGCCGTGCCGGCACCGTCCACGATCACCGTTTCGTCCTTGGTCACCGTGATGCGGCGGGCAGAACCCAGCTGGTCCAGGGTGGCCTCGGAGAGGTTCTGACCCAGCTCCTTGTCGATGACCGTTCCGCCGGTCACGATAGCCAGGTCGTCCATGAAAGCCTTGCGGCGATCACCGAAGTACGGTGCCTTCACGGCAACGACCTTGAGGGACTTGCGGATGGCGTTGAGCACGAGCATCTGCAGCGGCTCGCCTTCCACATCCTCAGCCACGATGAGTACCTGCTTGCCGGAGTTAGCAATCTGCTCCAGCAGCGGCAGGAAGTCGGGCAGGGAGGAGATCTTCTCGCGCACCAGCAGCACCAGTGCGTCGTCCAGCACAGCGTGGCCGGTCTCCTGATCGGTGACGAAGTACGGAGAAAGGTAGCCCTTGTCGAAGGACACGCCCTCGGTGACGATGGACTCGTCCTCGATGGACTGGGATTCCTCGACGGTCACCACGCCATCCTTGCCCACCTTGTCGAAGGCGTCGGCAACCATGTCGCCGATCTTCTTATCGCGGGAGGACACGGTCGCCACGTTGGAGATCGCAGCGGTATCGGCCACGGGCTGCGCCAGGTCGGCCAGCAGCTCCACGACCTTCTCCGTGCCGATCTGGATGCCGCGGTTCACAGCGATCGGATTGGCGCCAGCCGCAACGGTGCGCAATCCCTCACTGATGAGAGCCTGTGCCAGCAGGGTGGCGGTGGTGGTGCCGTCGCCAGCGATGTCGTTGGTCTTGATGGCCACGGACTTCACCAGCTGCGCGCCCAGGTTCTCGAAGGGGTCCTCGAGGTCGATGTCGCGGGCGATGGTCACGCCATCGTTGGTCACGGTCGGGCCACCGAAGGCCTTGTCGAGAACTACGTTGCGTCCGCGTGGGCCCAGGGTCACCTTCACCGCGTCAGCCAGGGCATCCACGCCCTTCTGCAGACCCTCGCGGGCCTCTTGATCAAATGCGATGAGTTTTGACATAGAGCTCCCCGCTTACTTTTCGATGACGGCGAGGATGTCGCGCTGGCTGAGCAGCAGGTACTCTTCGCCGTTGTACTTCAGCTCGGTGCCGCCGTACTTGGAGAACACCACGGTGTCGCCTTCCTTGACGTCCATGGGGATGCGGTCATCGTCGTCTGCCCAACGGCCGGGGCCGACAGCGATCACGGTAGCCTCTTGGGGCTTTTCCTTAGCGGAGTCTGGGATGACCAGGCCTGATGCGGTGGTGGTCTCTGCCTCGACGATCTGGACGAGGACTCGATCCTCCAACGGCTTGATGTTGACGTTAGCCACGATTAGATACCTTCCGTGTTTTCACTGTTGTACTGGTTGGTTTTGCCGCTAACAGCCGTCGTCGCGGGTGAACAACTGTGAGTCAAACAACCTCCTAGCACTCTACCCCTGCAAGTGCTAACGCTCAACAACACGGAGCCAAACACCGGGCCAACGCGGGCTCTACAGCCCCCTACAGCCCCTTGGTCAGGTTAATGACCGCGTCACGCCACAGCGTGAACTCTTCCTCGTAGTCGTTCTTGTAGTTCTCCACAGCACGAATGCCCTTGTAGATGGACTCGATTTCCTCATCCGTGAGGTCCTCGCCCTCTTCACCCACGAACAGCACGGGTCCCAAGATCGCGCGGGTGGGATCGGACAGGAAGCGCGAATCCCCCGTCTCCGCTTCCTTGCGCCCCATGGATGCCAACGGGTTGGGCTCGGGGTCCTCGACCTTTTTGGCGTCGGAGGAATACAACGCGGCGACGGTCATTCCGCTATCGACGAACGCGACATGAAGGCGGTCGTGTTCGTTTCCGCCCAGCACCATGGGGGCGTCGGACAGATCAACGTCCATCTCTTCGGTACGAAGATCCGGGGTAACGAGCATGCTGCGGGGCATGAAAAACTCCTCTTGAAAAGTGAATGAGTGTAGTTACAGATCGCACATCATCTTGCCACCCCCACCACGAACGCGCAGCGCAACTTTGCCCCACCTTCGTCAACCGCCCCGTCGTGCAACCCCAGTCTGTGTATCCTGTGTCCCATGACTGAGATCACCATCCCCAACGTTGGCACCGCGCGCCCCACCGACAACGGCGACTACGTCACCGAGCCCCTGTCGGTCGTCTTCCTCGGTTCGGATACGCCGTTCACGATCGAGGACAACGTCATCGAGGCTCTGGACGCTGGGGACATCACCCCGGAGGACTTGGCCCGATGCATCAATAATTTCCGCGATGCGTCCCAGCCGGTCCTCGATATCGTGGCCCCAGACCTATTCGCTTACTTCAAGGATGTGGAGCAGGATCTCGATCCGGACGAGGACTACATTCCCGAGATCCCGTCCGCATCCGTGGTGTGGGATTACGCCACGATTGACGATTCCGAGCCGTCCGTGCACTACAACAAGGAATCCTCCACCCTCTTCGTCACTCTCGAAGGTGAGGTCGAGTGGGAAGAAGAGCACGGTCTGCTGCTCGTGTTTGAAGACGGCGCCCGCATCAGCAAGTTGGGCCCCTTCGATGGCCTCACTCTGCCCTACGATTCTGCCGAGCCGCACCCGGATGGAACGGGCGTGTACTTCGTTTAAGCTCGCTCTTTCCTAGTTTGGCTTCTTTTCGTTCGACGCCACCAGCGGGGTCTCCACCTCCAGGCCAGGATCGGTAGCCACACCGAGTCCGCTGGGCTGGGCGCCATCGGCAATGAGCTGCGCCGTGAGCGCCGCGATCATCACACCGTTGTCCGTGCACAACGCCACATCGGGGATGCGCAGCTCCACCCCAGCGGCAGCGCACCGCTCGGCGGCGAGTTCCCGCAGTCGGCGGTTGGCCGCCACCCCGCCGCCGAGGAGCAGCACCTTTGCGCCGGTGTCCTCGCACGCGCGCAGGGCCTTGGCGGTGAGCACATCGACCACTGCCTCCTGGAAGCTAGCGCAGACGTCCTCGATGGGGATGCGGGCGGTGCCATCGTGTGCGCCGTCGTGTGCGCCGTCTTTGCCCGCCTGCTCCACGTATCGCGCCACGGCTGTCTTGAGGCCGGAGAAGCTGAAGTCGTAGCGGGAGTCTTGCTGTCGCATCATGCCGCGGGGGAAGGCGATGGCTGAGCTATCACCCTGGGCGGCGAGCTTGTCGATGACCGGCCCGCCCGGGTAGCCGAGCCCGAGGAGGCGCGCGACTTTGTCGTAGGCTTCGCCCGCAGCGTCGTCGAGCGTGCTGCCGAGTTCCGTCATGGGCTTGCCGAGGCCCTGGACGTGGAGGATTTGGGTGTGGCCGCCGGAGACCAGCAGGGCGATGGCGTTATCCATGCCCGTATCTGACTCCTTCGCTCCCTTCTCGCCCAGCGACTCCACCGCGACGTGGCCGCCGAGGTGATTAACGCCATAGAACGGCACACCCCACGCAGCAGCGTAGGCCTTCGCCGCGGCAGCGCCAACGAGCAGCGCACCCGCCAAGCCTGGCCCCACCGTTGCGGCCACTGCGTCGGGGCGGCCACCAACGCCCGCCTCGCGCATCTGCTCCAGAGCCGCATCCATCGTGGGGCCCATTGCCTCCAGGTGGGCGCGGGAGGCAATCTCCGGCACCACGCCGCCGAACCGGGCGTGCTGGTCCATGCTGCTGGCCACGGCGTTGGCGATGGTCCGCACCGAACCGTCCGCGCGGAGTTCAACCACGCCCACACCTGTCTCATCGCAGGAGCTTTCCACACCCATGACCAGGGTGGAGCCATCCTGCCGGGGGTGTTCCCCAGCGGCGCTTTCAACAGTATTCTCAGCACCCACGATACTCTGCCGGTCGGCGCGCATCATGGTGAACGCATCCGCGCCGGAGGGCTGGTAGTAGCCCTTGCGCGTCCCCGTCACCTCAAAGCCGTAGGTGGTGTAGAGGCCAATGGCCGGGTCATTATCCGTGCGCACCTCGAGGAATACCGGGCCACCCACGCGATCGACTTCCTCCATGAGCGGCCGAATGAGCAGGTGTGCCCACCCCTTTCCGTGATGTTCCGGGGTGATGCCCACGGTGTGGATCTCCCATTCCGGATCATCTGGGGCACCGTTGCGCGCCAGCCCAGCGTATCCCAAGATCTGCCCGTTATCATCCACCAGCCCCAGGTAGATGGTGTTGTCGCGGGTGAGCTCGTAGATAAATCCGTTGACCGGCCACGGGGAGTCGCCTTCGAACAGCACAGCTTCGATCTCCGCCAGGCGGGGGGCTGCCGAGGCATCGAGCCGCACGACGGCCGGGGTACCCTCGCCTCCCTCCGTGGCGGGTTTCAGCTCCGCTCGAGAGTAATCCACCGCGGCCGGGCGCTCCTTCTTCTTCGGCTCCACGGCATCGGGCCGCCGCAGGTACAGTGCCCGCAACGGCGCGCCCGGCTGGCGCAACGCTGCTGCATTTCCCACGAGAGACAGGGCCGCGTCCGCGAGTCCCAGCGGGCTCGGCCAGGCGTCCTCGCTGAGCAGGGCCCCAGCAGAGGCTACGGCAGGGGCCACCGCCTTCGCCGCGGCCACGCCTCGGGCACCACCGGCCGCGCTGTGCCCAGACCCAAGATCAACATCCGCTGGGGCACTCACCGCCGGATCACTAACCGTGCGCAGCGTGCCACCCTCGCTCCAGCTGTAGGTCGCGTGGTACCACTCCCGGCGCCGCGCGTCGGTGATGACCGTGAGCTCAGCACCCGCTCCCAGCTCAGCAATAGCCTCGGGGTGCTCGCGCCGAACCGTCGCCGCGATCGCCGCCAAGCTCGGCACCCCGTGCACGGGGATACCCAGCGCCTGTCCAAACGCCGCACCAGTGGCCATGCCCACACGCAATCCGGTGAAGGGCCCCGGCCCCTCCCCCACGATGACAGCATCCACGTCACCCGTTGTCAGCCCAGCGTCTGCCAAGCACTGCATGATCGAGGGCGTCAGTAGTTCCATGTGCCCGCGCGGCTCATCGTGGACGACCGAGGCGAGAAGATCCATGGTGGCGTCGGAAGAAGAAAGGCGAACGAGACCAGCGACAACATAGGAGGTCGACGTATCCACAGTGAGCAGCAACATGCCTTTAACCATAACCCCCGGCAAGCATGTGCCACGAAGTGTGGGGCGGGGCTTTAGGGCTCACGCGCAAGATATTCGGCGACGCCCCACAGCGCCCGTGGCCCCGTGACGTCGCCGGGCAGCAACGGGATTGTCCATACCGGGGCCTGCGGCAACCCGGCGCGGAGCTGGTCGAGGAACTGCCGCTCCATCTGTGCCCGGGCGGCCAAGAACTCACCAGCATCGGTCGGCGAGCAGCGATTGACCACGCAACCGCCCACATGCACACCGGTGGTGCCGAGCTGGCGGGCCAGTTCAATGGTCTCCAGCACCGGCATGCGTTCCGGGGCGAGAACCAGGAAGAACTGGCAGCGTTCGGGATCGGTCAGCAGGGCGGCGAAACGCTGGAAAACGTCGCGGCGGGCGGTGATGATCTGGCGAATGCGCTGGTTGCGGGAAGAAGGCCGGGAAGAAGGCCGGGAAGAAGACTGAGAACGGGCGCGGTGGTCGAGGTGCTCGGCGGCGTCCGTGAACCGCTCGGCGCGGTCGCGCTGGCCTAGCAGGGCGTCCATCCACTGGGTGAGCTGGGTGGGAAGGTCCAGCAGCCGGGAGGTGTGCCCAGAGGGGGCGGTATCGACGATCACGTGGTCGTACTTTTCGACGGCCTCGAGCACCACCCGGGCCAGGCGTTCGAGCAACGCTGCCTCGTGCGCGCCGGGGGATGTGGCGGCCATGGCGATGTGCTGCTTGATGCGCCGGGCCTGGATGGCGGGGAGCATCCGCTGCATCACATCGGCCATGTCGTCGAAGTGTTCGCTGGCCACCTGGTCCGGGTTGATCTCTAGGGCGTCGATCGTGGCACTTCCAGAACCGTGAGGAACGGTGGTGATCTGGTTGCCGACCTCGGCGTGGAGGACGTGCCCGACATTGTGTGCGGGATCGGTGGAGATCAGCAGGACCCGGCGGCCCCTGTCCGCCAGCGGGTGGGTGGCGAGGGCCACGGCGGTGGCGGCGGCAGTGGTCGTCTTGCCAACCCCTCCTTTGCCGCCGAAGAACATGACGGGGGTCTGGGCTGCGGACGCTAACAACACGCGATCCCATCAATCGGGGAATGCTCCATGCCCATCCGGCGGTGCCAGTCGTGGAATCGCTCGTACATCAGCGGCAGCAGTTCCAGGGTGTAGTACGAAGCAGGGTTCGGTACCCCGAGGGCCTCGCCGGCGATGATGAGCATAAACAGATCCTCCTCATCGCGGGCAGCCTTGGCCATGGTTCGGCGGTAAGGGGCGTGGTAGAACTCGCTGAGCCCGGCGCTCACGTCGTGGAACGTGGAGCGGATGGTGGACCACAGCGTGGGGCGGGGTGTGGGGCGGGGCTTGTCGGTGGGATTGGGCATGATAGGCATGGTGGGCATGGCGGGATAGCGCGACCTTCAACCGACGTCAGACCGACGTCGTGGTGCGGTAGTCGGCGGGCACGGATTCCTCATCGAATTCGGCATCCGTCGTGGCTGGTTCGTCCTTCGCGCGCTTCAAGGCCATCGCGGCTTCGATGGTGACCCAGATGGCGGCGACGAGGATGATGACGTCCAGAACCAGCAGCAGCCAATTGCCCGTGTCCAGGAATCCCTTCATCTGCACCACGAGCGCCCACACGGACATGACCAGCACGAAGGCCAGCGGGATGAGCAGCGGCCAGAAGTTGCGGCGCAGGCGGGCCAGGATGATGCAGATGATGGACAGCGTGAGTGCGGCCATGAGCTGGTTCGTGGTGCCGAACAGCGGCCAGATGATCATGCCACCGGAGCCGTCCGCGCCTGCGGAGAACGTCAGTCCCAGCGCAACGGCCAGCACGATGATGGTAGCCACACCCGCAGAGATTTTCACACCGATGACATCGCCGATCTCCTGGACAACGATGCGCTGCAGGCGCACGCCGGTATCCATCGTGGTGGCGGCGAACAGCACCGCCATCGTGGCGAGGATCGTCGCGGACAGCCCGGTCGGGATGCCCAGACCCGCCTGCATGATGCTGCTGCCACCGTCGACAAATGCCTTGACGCCGCCCTGGCCGAACTCCGAGTAGATCTCGCGCCACTGTGCGACGGTCTGATAGCCGGCGGTGGTCGCGATGATGGCACCCAGGGCCAGCAACCCCTCGCCGACGGCGCCGAAGTAGCCCACGAAACGAGCATTCGGTTCCTTATCCAGCTGTTTCGACGACGTACCAGTGGCCACCATCCCGTGGAAACCGGAGATAGCGCCGCACGCGATGGTGACGAACAACAGCGGAACCAGGGATGGGGTCTTCTCCGGCAACATGTCGTTGACCGCGGGAGCCACGACCGTGGGCATCGAGACCAGGACGGAACCGTAGAGGATGATCAAGCCCACGAAGAGCTGGAGGCCGTTGATGTAGTCGCGGGGCTGTAGCAGCACCCACACGGGAAGCAGGGAGGCGATGCCTGCGTAGGCGAACAGCGCCACGATCCAGAAGGCGTTGGGGCTCAGCCCGAGGATCGAGTCCGGCAGCACCACGGGGAACTTGTCGCCCAACACCATGAGGCCGTAGAGCACCACAACACCCACCACCGAGACCAGCGGCAGGTTCCACTTCAACTTGTAGATGGCCTGACCGATCAGAACCGCCACGACCACCGCACCCCACGTGGGGATAACTGCCGAGGGGGTGGAGACAAGAAGCTTCGAGATCACCACGGCGAAGGCCGCATTGACCATGAGCAACAGCAGGAAGATGATCACGAGGAAGAGGTTGCGGCCGTGCTTGCCGATGTACTTTCCGGAGAGGATGCCGATCGACTGCCCCTTGTTGCGCACAGACGCCCACAGTGCGCCCATGTCGTGCATACCCGCGATGAAGATCGTGCCGATCGTCACCCACAGGAATGCGGGGAGCCAACCCCAGATCACGGCGATGGCCGGTCCGACGATCGGCGCGGCGCCGGCCACCGAGGTGAAGTGATGGCCCCACAGCACTAGGCGGTTGGTGGGGACGAAGTCTACGCCGTCCTCCATCGTGTGGGCGGGCGTGGGAAACTCTTGCTTCAGCTTGAAGATGCGTTGGCTCAGATAGCGCGAATACAGGAAGTATCCGGCGACCATGAGGCCAACGCCGATGATGGCGAGGGTTAGGGAGTTCATGGGGCCTCCGTGGGACAGGCGGGAGTTCGAAACTTCTAATGTGCATTAGATCACATTGCACAATCCCAGTGACCTTTACCCTGCACCTTCACTGGCTGGCTCCCCAGCGCCACCAAGCCGTACGTACCCCAGACACACAAGAAGCCTCTAGGATGCTCTCGCAGTAAACATCCCAGAGGCCTTTTCGACTGGCGGGTTGATCAGACCCATGTTGCCAGCGTCTTGCTGAAACACCCCTCACGGTATTCCGCCTACTATCTTAAACAAAAGCTGAGGGTCATTTCAACTGGTTGTGAAAAATTTTTTGAACTCCACGCAAGCGCCTCAACAAATCCCGGTAAACACTCAGCTCAGAGCGCCTATTTGCCATCCTGTGCGGGCTCATGCGGGCGCCGAGAAATCCACGACCACGCCACCACGCGTTCCTCAGAGTCCTCCGATTCGGCACGCTCAATGCTCACGTCTAGGACCGAATCGCTGAGGAACTCCACCACGCCACGGCCCCACTCGGCGACCACCACGTGCGAATCCAGATCCGCATCGAGATCCAGCGATTCCAGCGCATCGAGCACCACGTTCCGGTCCATCTGCTCACCCGGGGCGATGCCCTCCTGCACATCGGCACCCAGCAGGCGGTAGGCATCCATGTGCAGCATCCCTGGCCTGCCCTCGGTCCCCTTGTGGGTCCGCACAATCGTGAAGGTCGGAGACTGCACGCGCCCCCGCACCCCCAGGCCTTGAGCGATGCCCTGCGTCAGGGTGGTCTTGCCCGCCCCCAGCGGGCCGGTCAACACCACCACGGTGCCCGCCGCACCGCCAGCCGTTTCCTGGTTCAGCAGTTGTTCGCCCACTTGGCGGCCGAGATCCCGCATGGCATCGGCATCAGGCGCCACCGCCGAGCCAGAGTCCTGCGACAGATCCAAGGCAGCGGGCGCTGGAGTTACCGCAGCGTTGTGGGGTTGGGGGTGGGTTGTGGCGTCGAACTGAAGAAAGCGGCGCTTCACCCGCGGACCGCGCGGGAGGGTGAGGATTTCGTAGGCGATGGTGCCCGCTGCGGCGGCGAACTCGTCCACACTGGGGCCGTCTTGGCCGAAGATGATGGCCCAATCGCCGGGGCGGACGGGGGATTCGGTGGGATTCTCGCTGACCGGGCCGAGGCTAACCACGACCTGGTCCATGCACACGCGCCCGATCTGCGGGTAGCGCCGCCCGTTGATCGACACCTCGAAGCGTCCGGAGGCGGACCGCGGGATGCCGTCGGCGTACCCCACCGCCACCACGGCGGTGCGCGTATCGACCTCGGCACGCCACGTGTGGCCGTAGCTCACGGCCTCACCCGCAGCGACCACGCGCGTGGTAATCACTCGCGCTCGGAAGGTCATCGCTGGGCGAAACGTTGCCCCCGCCTTCGGCTCGACCGGATCCACACCATAGATCCCGACGCCCGGACGCACCATCTCGTGGTGGGTATCCGGTCGGGTCAACGTAGCGGGCGTGTTGGCAAGGTGGTTACAAGGGACGTCCAGGCCACGGGCGCGGCAGAATTCGATGGCGCGGTGGAAACGCTGCGCCTGCATGTCGGTGGCGGGATCGGCGTTGGGAGTATCCGCGGTGGCCAGGTGGCTCATGAGGCCGCGCACGTCCACGAGGTCGGTGTGCTGCGCCAGCAGTTCCACGGTGCTTTCCCACTCGGCCGGGCTCACTCCGGAGCGCGACAGACCAGTATCCACCATGAGGGTGGCCGGCACGGGCCCGGCACCGGAACCTGCCTGCTCGATGAGCGACTCAGCGTGAGCCAGCGACGGGATGCCGATGGTGATGTTCTGGGCTAGAGCTGCAGAAAGATCCTCCCCGGGGAACCACATCCAGGCGGTCACCGGCGCGGTGGCACCTGCGCCACCGGCGGCGCGGACGGCGAGGGCCTCCCCCACCGTGGCCACACCGAGGTGGGTGGCGCCTGCGGCGATGACGGTATCGACGACCTCGCGGAGGCCGTGGTTGTAACCATCGGCCTTGACCACCGCCATGACCTCGGCAGGCGTGGCGGCTGCCACGAGTTCTTGCACATTGTGGGCGATGGCGCCCAGATCGACCACGAGTTCCGCCAAGTGGATTTCGCTATCCAAGGATGTTCACGAGCTTTCCGGCACAGGAGTAGGGGTTGGGATTGAAGAGCGCGGGGCGCGCTACTCCACCGTCACGGACTTAGCGAGGTTACGCGGCTTGTCAATGTCCTCGTTGCCACACTGGCGGGCGATGTCCGCGGCCAGGAACTGCAGCGGCACGGTGGACAGTAGCGGCTGCATCAGCGACGACGTCCGCGGGATCTCCAGCAACCAGTTAGAGAACGGGCGCACGGCCTCATCGCCTTCCTCGGCGATGACGATGGTCTTGGCGCCACGGGCACGGATCTCCTGGATGTTGGACACGATCTTGGAGTGCAGAATCGGGCGACCCTTCGGGGACGGCACGACCACGACCACGGGCAGATCGTCCTCGATGAGGGCGATGGGGCCGTGCTTGAGTTCGCCGGCGGCGAAGCCCTCAGCGTGGATGTAGGCCAGCTCCTTGAGCTTCAGTGCGCCCTCCAGGGCCACGGGGTAGCCCACGTGGCGGCCGAGGAACAGCATGGTGCGCACGGCACCGAGCTCCTGAGCGAGATCGTAGATCTGCTCGCGCAGATCCAAGGTCTTCTCGATCTTCTCCGGCAGGGCCTCGAGGGCTTCGAAGATGTCCGCGATCTCATCGGGGTACTTGGTGCCGCGAGCCTGGGCGAGGGCCAAGCCCACCAGGTAGTTCGCCGCCACCTGGGCGAGGAACGCCTTGGTGGAAGCCACACCGATCTCCGGACCGGCGTGGGTGTAGAGCACTGCATCGGATTCGCGGGGGATCTGCGAGCCGTTGGTGTTGCACACCGCGAGCACGCGGGCACCCTGGGTCTTGGCGTGGCGCACGGCCTCGAGGGTGTCGGCGGTTTCGCCGGACTGGGAGACGGCCACCACGAGGGTGCGTTGGTCGAGCACCGGGTCGCGGTAGCGGAACTCGGAGGCAACCTCGATTTCCACGGGAACGCGAACCCAGTGCTCGATGGCGTACTTGGCCAGCAGGCCAGAGTGGTAGGCGGAGCCACAGGCAACCACGAAGACCTTCTCCACACCGCGCAGGTCATCGTCGGAGATGCGCTGCTCGTCGAGGACGATCTTTCCATCCACGAAGTGGCCGGAAAGGGTATCGCGCACGGCAGAGGGCTGCTCGTGGATCTCCTTCATCATGAAGGAATCGAAGCCGTCCTTCTGTGCCGCCTCAAGATCCCAGTCGATGGTGAAGGGCTTGCCTTCAACCTCGTTGCCGTCGAAGTCGCAGAGGGTGTAGCCCTCCGGGGTGATGATGACGGCGCTGTCCTGGCCCAGCTCCACGGCGTTCTTGGTGCGGTCGATGAACGCCGCCACGTCGGATCCGAGGAACATCTCGCCCTCGCCCACCCCCACGATCAGCGGCGTGGAATGACGGCCGGCCACGATGGTGTCCGGGTGATCGGCGTGGGTGAACAGCACGGTGAACGCACCCTCGAGGCGGTTGAGCACGCCCAGGGCGGAGGCCTCGAAGTCCCCGGCGGTCTCACCTTCGTTGTAGGCCAGCGCCAGCAGGTGAGCCGCAACCTCGGAGTCCGTCTCGGAGGTCAGCTCGATTCCCTTTGCCTCGATCTCGTCACGCAGGCTGGAGAAGTTCTCGATGATGCCGTTGTGGACGATGGCCACCTTGCCGTCGAAGGACTTGTGCGGGTGGGCGTTGAGGTCGTTGGGTCGACCGTGGGTGGCCCAGCGGGTATGGCCGATGCAGGTGGTTCCCTGGAACTTGTCGCGACCGACTTCGTCGATCTGCTTCAGAAGGTTGTCGAGTTTGCCTTCCTTCTTCTCAATCTGGATGGAGCCTTGCTCCACTACAGCGATTCCGGCGGAGTCGTATCCCCGGTACTCCATCCGCTGCAGCGCATCCAAGCCGATCTGGAGGGCGTCGGATTTACCTACGTAGCCAACGATTGCACACATAGACAAAACGATACACAACCATCCCCTCGTTCCCATTCACCAGCACGCGCTGTCGGCTCTGCCCAGCCGATCTTCGTCTCATTGCCGTCTTGTTGTCGTTGCTTGTGTTCTTTAGTCGCTTATATTCTCCTGAGCCTTGCCAGTCTTGTAGGCTGATTACTTGTGGCTGACAAGTTGAAGAATCTCGTTCCCCGACTCGGCAAGCGTGGCCCCCACCGGGTGCTCACCGGCGACCTTGATTTCGCTGGCCTGCCGGGCCGCGTGTACACCCCTGCTGAAGGCACCGGCATCCCCGGCATCGCTTTCGGGCACGATTGGCGCATCGGCGTGGAGCACTACCACGCCACGCTGCGCCACCTCGCGAGCTGGGGTTTCGCCGTCGCTGCCCCGGATACCGAGAAGGGCATGATGCCCAACCACCGCGGCTTCGCCTCCGACCTGGAGTCCGCGTTGCAGATCCTCGCCGGTGTGCGCCTTGGTAAGGGCAACATCACTGTTCAGCCGAACGACCTTTACCTCGCTGGCCATGGCATGGGTGCTTCCGCTGCCGTGTTGGCGGCTACCGGCCGCGTGTCCCGCGCCGAAGCCGAGCGCAACACCAACCAGCCGACCCTCGCCGGTGTGATGGCCATCTACCCCGCAGATACTTCGCCGAGCGCCTACGAGGCCGCAAAGTACGTGGACGCCCCAGGGCTCATCCTCGATGCTGGCAAGTTCGGCGAGCTGGCCAAGGGCGATGCCCGCCGCATGGCCGCTCAGTGGAAGGGCGATGCGATCTACCGCCGCTTGGACAAGGCCACTTCTTCCGGCTTCCACGAGAAGTACCTGCGCAATTTCCTGGTTGGCATGGGTCGCCCGGAGTTCGCCCAGCAGGAAGTCGCCCGCGCACTCATGACCGGCTTCGTGCTCGCGGAGAACGACAAGAAGTACAAGGAGTTCCGCAACAACAGCGCCGAGCTCAAGCACACTGTCACCGCCACCCAGCACGAGCTCTACAAGGCTCTGCCGGAGAATGCGGACTTGGACGAGCTCCTGTCCAACATTGACTTGTAGTCACACTCCGGTTGCTCGGCCGTTAATCGAAGAGTCTCGGCCCACCACCACCCGCGGGCTTGCGGGTGCTGTGGTGGGTTTCTCCATGTGTTGGGTCATCGCCGGACTCTGGGTTGGGGTCCAGTTCCTTGGCGAGCTTCTCGATCTGCTGCATTGACTCTCGGATAACCTGATCGAACTCCACACTTGCCGACGCCACCGCCGCCAAGTACTGCTCCATTACGTTCTGGTATTTGTCCTGCACGGCGGCCAGACCGTCTGGATGAGCTGCGTGTGCTGCATGCCCTGCATGGTCTCTGCCCCCACCGCGATTGTGTTCTACCACCTGTCGCTCCTTTTAACGTCGACGCCACCAGCCCCCGCCGTGCTGGCCTCCGCCGTGGGTATCGTCGAGGCAGACCACTCCACCGAAGCTGAGGCGGACGCCCCCACCCAGATGTCTGGCGTCCACACATCGTCACCACCGCCCTGAGGGGGCTCCGGGATGGGTGCTTGATCTGCAGGCCCCTCCCCCGCAGTCGTCACGCCTGGGTATGAGGGGTGCTGAGTCTTGTCGAAGCCGTGGTACGTTTCGGGCGCTGGTGGCTCCGCTGAAGACTCCGCTGGTGGTTCGGCTGGCGGTTCCTCCGGAGGCACCGCAGGATTCGCCGGTGTTTCAGGAGTCTCTGGTGGGCACTCTTGTGGGGATTCCGGTTCGGGCTCTGTCTCAGGCCCGGGTTCAGGTGGGCACTCGTCCGCAACTGCAGAAGGCACGCACTCCTCTACCGGAGGCTGCTCCGGGCACGCCGGTGTCTGAGGGCATTCACCAGCCGGCACACTGTGTTGTACCGCCTGTTCCACCGTGGTTACGGCTTCGTTCCACGTCCCAGCTGCGGCCTCGATCCCAGCAGTAATGCCGGCGGAGATGCCTGCCGTTACGCCTGCTGAGATCTCTCCCACGAGCGACTGAACCACACCCGCTCCGGGAGGGCTTGGTGGCGGGCACGATGACGATGGATTCACCATTGCCCCCTGTGAGGGCGCGGACTGTGAGGGCGCGGACTGTGAGGGCGTGGACTGTGAAGGCACGGTCTGTGGAGGAGACGTATCCGGGCACTTGGGTTGTTCTTGCTGCTGTTCTTGCTGCTGCCCCTGCGAGTGCCCCTGCTGCTGCAGCTGTCCGTGCTGTTGTGGCTGCGGCTGCTGCGGAGCCGGAGTACCGGGTTCCTCCACATCCGGATTTTGCTTCGGGCACTCCTGCTTAGGCTCGTCCGGCTTGTTCGGCTCCTCCCCACACTCCGGCCGTGGATTCTTGCACACGGGATCGTCGCTGCAACCCGGGTCTGCAGGCGGGGCCATATCCACCAGAAGCTTGCTCAAGAGCCCAGACATCGCACTGTTACGCATGCTCAACAGCCCGGTCACAGACGTTACCGCCGCCAACCCCATGGCAGAGATCAGCGGCCCCGCGGATACCCCCAGCACGCTGAGCGCCGCTTTCGCCGCCCCTTGCATCTTCTCGGCGATTGCCACAACCGTGACAATGCAGGCATCGTTGACACGCTCCAACGCATCAAGCGCCGAGGCTTCCGCACATCGAGCGCGCTCGACCTCACGCTCGTGCTCGCACTGGTCATTGAACGCATCAGTCGTGGAGCCGTTTGGGGATCCACCCGCCAGCTGATCAAACAGACTCAGCACACCACCTGCGGTAGACAGTGCCTCCCAGATGCTCGACAGCGGCTTGCCCACGGGGATCATCGGCTGCCCTCGTCGACCGGGAGACTGGGTAGCAAGCTCGCTCAGGGACCGGGCGCCCCTGATGGCGTCGAGATCAAAACCCTTGGTAAACGCGGCGGCTGTAACCGCAGGACCAACAGGAGCACCATGAGCGGCCATGCCTGCCAAGGCGGCATCGAGGCGGGATTGCGACATCATGCTCACGGTCTACGACCTCCCGCGATTCGTGGAGCCGCGCATCGAGGACGCATTCGAGTCATCCGCGTTGACGATGGTGTCCACGAGAGTCATTGCGGCCAAGCCTGCCTCCCGAAGGCGACGGGCGTGGTTCACCCGCACCCGATGCGCCTGCTCGACCAACGCTTGCAACTGCTGAGCCTGTGCAGCCAGGCCCACCCCGAAGGCCCCGACGGGCACGTGCGGTTGGTTGGCGGCAAGATGGCTTTCCCAGTTCTGCTGTGACTCAGCTAGGTTCCGCGCCTGATCCCGCGCCGAATCCGGATCGACAAACATGGCCATGGATGGCTTCCCCCTCATCTTTCGTGTAGTTCCTGCCGTGCCGTCTGCCTCGCTGTAGGGACGAAGCGCAGAAGAAACGGCATCCTCCCCGCCCAACAACGGACGACCAACAAAAAATCGACACTCCGTTAGACCGGAGTGCCGATGAAATGGTTCGCAGAAACGTGCGGAAGCCTACCGAGGCTTGCGGAAACCTACCCCTAGACCTCCGCAACCACCGCGGCGAGCTTGCCTGCGATTCGGCGAGCGGTATCGGCATCCTCAGCTTCGACCATCACGCGGAACAGTTCTTCCGTGCCAGACGGGCGCAGCAGCACACGGCCGGTATCGCCCAGATCCTCCCGGGCAGACTCCACGGCAGCTACCACTCGAGAATCGTGCATGATCGCAGACTTATCGGAGACAGGCACGTTAATGAGGATCTGCGGCAGCACAGTCATCGCGGCGGCGAGCTCGGACAGCGGCTTGTCCGTCTGCGCCATGCGCGCCATGAGGCTCAGACCAGTGAGAGTGCCGTCGCCGGTGGTGCCGTGCTCAGGAATGACCACGTGGCCGGACTGCTCGCCGCCCAAAGACAGGTCGGAAGCGCGCAGCTCGGCGAGGACGTAGCGATCGCCCACCTTGGTCTCCAGCACCTTGATGCCGTTGTCCCGCATCGCCAGCTTCAGGCCCAGGTTGGACATCACGGTGGCGACCAGAGTGTTCTGCTTCAGCTCGCCGTTTTCCTTCATGGCAAGCGCCAGGATGGCCATGATCTGGTCGCCATCGACCACGTTGCCTTCCGAATCCACCGCGAGGCAGCGGTCTGCGTCGCCATCGTGGGAGAGCCCCAGGTCTGCCTGGTGCTCCAGCACGGCCTTCTGGATGACCTCGATGTGGGTGGAGCCCACACCATCGTTGATGTTGAAGCTGTTGGGGTGGTCGTTGATGGCCACCACCTCGGCTCCGGCCTGGCGGTAGGCCTCCGGAGCGGCGCGGAAGGCGGCACCGTTCGCGCAGTCTACGACCACGCGGATGCCATCGAGCGGGTGGTTAATCGCGGTGCGCAGGTGGGCCAGGTAGCGCTCCAGCGCGTCCTCGGATTCCTCAATAATCCGACCAATACCGGCGCCGGTCGGGCCGGTTTCGGGCAGTTGCAACATCGATTCCTCGATGGCGTCTTCGATCTCATCGTCGAGCTTGTGCCCGCCTGCAGCGAAGAACTTGATGCCGTTATCCGGCATTGGGTTGTGCGACGCGGAGATCATAACCCCCATGTCCGCGCCGAAGTCGTCGGTGAGGAACGCCACTGCCGGGGTGGGCAGCACGCCCACGTTGAGCACGTCCACGCCCTGCGAGGCCATGCCCGCGGACAGTGCTGCGGTGAGCATTTCACCGGAGACGCGCGGGTCGCGGCCGACCACTGCTGTGGGGCGCCTGCCACCGACGTTGTCCTGGTCCACTAGTACCTGTGCTGCGGCTGCTCCAAGTCGCAGTGCCAGCGGCGCGGTCAGCTTCTTGTTTGCTAGGCCACGTACGCCATCTGTTCCGAACAATCTTCCCATGGCCAACCAGCTTACTAGGTTGGCACGCGACCACTCGTGTGCGGTGGGGCGTGTGCTGCACATGAAAAAACCCACCCGTCCCAGCAGCGCAGACCTCGTAGATGAGGATTCTGCGCCACCGCGATCGGGTGGGCCATGTTCGCCAGATTCTGAGCGCCCGGGCACAGGGCCCAGCCGCTCGAATACTGCGGCTTTGCGGGTTTAGCGCTTGGAGTACTGCGGTGCGCGACGGGCCTTGTGCAGACCGGCCTTCTTGCGCTCCACGGCACGAGCGTCGCGGGTCAGGAAGCCTGCGCGCTTGAGCTCGGTGCGCTCTTCGGGGTTGTACTTGTTCAGAGCGCGGGCGATAGCCAGGCGGAATGCGCCGGCCTGGCCGGAGGGGCCGCCACCGGTCAGGTTAGCCTGGATGTCGAACTGGTTCTCGCGGTCCAGCAGGACCAGCGGAGCCTTGATGAGCTGCTGGTGCAGCTTGTTCGGGAAGTAGTCTTCCAAGGTGCGGCCGTTGCACACGAACTCGCCGGAGCCCGGCACCATGCGCACGCGAACCACGGCCTCCTTGCGGCGGCCGACGGTCTGGATGGTTCCTTCGAAGAGCACGGGCTCTGCAGCCTCGGTGGTCTCTTCCTCGGACACCATGGCGTCACCGATGGTGGCCACGAACTCTTCGTTCACGGCGTCGGTTGCGGTGTACTCGCCGAAGTTCTCTTCGGTGTTCTCAACGTTCTCGTTGTAGTCGCTCATTACTGTGCCACCTGCTTGATCTCGTAGGTCTCAGGCTTCTGGGCCTCGAAGGTGTGCTCCGAGCCCGCGAAGACGCGGAGCTTCTTGATGGAAGCGCGGGACAGCTTGTTGTGCGGCATCATGCCCTTCACTGCCTCTTCCACAACACGCTCGGGGTGCAGCTCCAGGGAGCGACCGAGGGTCATGGACTTCAGGCCACCCGGGTAACCGGAGTGGCGGTAGCGCATCTCACGCTCACGCTTGTTGGAGGAGATGTGAACCTTGTCGGCGTTGATCACGATGACATTGTCGCCGCAGTCAACGTTGGGTGCGTAGTAGGGCTTCTTCTTGCCGCGCAGCAGGTCAGCTACGGTTACGGCAAGACGGCCCAGCACCACGTCGGTGGCGTCGATGACGTACCACTTACGAGTGATGTCACCGCTCTTTGGGTGGAAAGTAGTCACTGTGGACCCCTTTACATGTCGTCTTTGGAACTGCCAGCCAAGCGTTGTGACCTCTATCTTCGACGCCACCACGTTCCCGTTACCCACAGGTCCGCGATCGGTGCCGAAGCGGTGGCTGTCCGCGGCGGCCGGTTGTGACCCGCGGACATTTTCATCATTCTGCGCGCCGGTCAGCATCGTTGAGCTGGCCGTGGGCACACGGAATTTATTACAACCTGCGTTAATTTACTACAGACCTGTGCTGAGGCCAAAAATCGTCCCTGGTTGAGGCACAGGATGAAATAGGACAAGCGAAATAGGACAAGCACCGAGAACTCCCTTTGTCTCGGTGCTGTGGTTTGCTGTGGTTTGCTGTGGTTTGCTGTGATTGTTGCGAGCGCCAGGCTCCTATGCCCAGCTGTTGGCCGCGTTGGTGTTGATCTCGCTCATGCGGTCGTTGGCCTGGCGGACGGTAACGGAGATCTGGGCGAGGATCTCGTTAATTTCCTGGGCCGCGTTGTCCCACTTCTGCTGGGCGGCCTTGTAGCTATCCGCCGAGCTGCCTTCCCATTCGGACACCATCGGCTGCAGATCACGCTTGAGGTCGCCGAGGAGCTGATCGATGGATGCGCTGGTGCGGTTGATGTCGTCAGCGGCTTGGTCAATGCTCGCAAAGTTGTACTGGATCACGGTGGATTCTCCTTAGATTCTGAAGAGTCTGAAAAAGGTGTGGATGCGCAAAGGTTGAGCGCTAGCCGTTGAATGCCGCGGCGTTGTCCATTTCCGTCTGGTCGAAGGCGCTGGCGTTGGCGCGGATGTTCTCCGAGATGCTGGCCAGAGCCTCGTTGAGCTGCTTGGCGCTGTCATTCCACCGCTCCATCAGGCCGTAGAAGCTGACCTGGGCCTGGCCCTTCCATGCGCCGGAGACTTCCTCAACCACTCCACGCAGTCGGTTCAGCTCCCCCTGCACTTCGCCGTTCACGCGGTCCACGTTGCCTGCGGCCTGGTTCATGGTGTCGACATTTGTTCTGAAACTCATCTTCGAGTCCCCTCCCTTGAAAAATGATGGTGAAACAGATTCAAAAAGTATGACCTGCTCGTTCGTATCCCCGAGCCGCGATCATCACAGGTATTAGACCCCCAGCCGCCACGGAAGGTTCACATCTTCTTCCTCGCGCCCCACCTACTCAGGCCGTGCCGTTCGCACCACGGCGTCACACTCCCGTTCGCGCTCTGCCGTGACCTGCCGGTACTGGCACCCCACCGACATCTGGTGCCCGTTGACCCACCGCACGTGCCACACCGTCGTGGATTCCGGGAAGCGCTCCACGTAACTGACCGGTGATGTGCTCACCACCTGCACATCTGGATGCTGTGTGAGGGCCGACTGCACCGCCGCGTCGAGCTCTCCCTGGCTGAGCAGCGGCGTGGGCTTCGCAGCAACGAGCACCCGCATTCCCGGATCGGCATTGCGGAACTCCTCTTGTCCCTGTGTGGCAGCCACACGCGCCCACCCCGGGACAGCGATCGCAACGGGGATCTGGGCACGTTCGGCTGAGACCTCCGGTTCCTCCCCGGCGCGCCGGTGGTTATCGAACTCAGCCGGTGGTTCTTCCACCTGCGTTTCCCCCATCGTCTCCCCTTTCTCGGACGGTTGGTCGGTTGTGGCTTCCGCCTGCGCTACGGATTCTGGCTGCACGCGGCCCGAGCTGAACAGGCTCCAGCCGACCATCGCCCCTCCCATGAGGCAGATCAGCACGGCCAGGGTGACAAACACCGGCCTCACCCACCTCACTCGGGGCGCCACGGTTTCCCCACGCGAAGGCTCGGCCGCATTCTCGCCCGCAGCACCGTCCTCACTATCCCCCGCAACGTCTTCCGCAGCGCCAATCGCAGCGCCGTCCACATCATCAACGACGCCGTACATCAACTCCTCCAGCCCCGCACGCGCCTCCTCCAGCTCCGCGGCCACCTTCCACACCAGCTCCATCTCCAGCGGCCGTGCCCGCAGCCCCATCAACCGCAGGTATCGCGCCACCACATCCGCGTGCGCTCCCGCAATCACAATCTCCGGATGCCGCATCCCCACGCCAAACGGAAAGCGCATCCGGGGCTCGCGCGGATTCATGCTCGACGGCTCCGGGTCTGCATACCGCTGCTGCACAACCTCGTCCACCAGCTCGTACAGTTCCTCCAGCCGCCCCAGGCTCAGGTCCGTGCGCTTAAACCGCACATCGGCACCAGCACCACCGGCACCATCGGCACCGCCATCGGCATCGGTGTTGTACAGCAGGTAATCCGGGTGCTGCGTCACCGCCTCCCCCGCCGCGACGTACCCGGAAGACAGATCCGTCACTGTCATCCCCGCCACGAGGATCCCCGATTCCTGCAGTGCCACCGCGTCAGCGAGCATCCCCATTGATTGCGTCGTTGTCGCCGTCATTTAGTCCCCTCCTTGGTTGTTGTTGCTGTGGTCTCTGACTTCTCACTCTCGCTGTTGTTCACTGCGTCTTTGGCCTCGGCGCCACCAGAATCCCCCTCGTCACCTGGCCCTTCGGGCGTGTCAGGGGAGTCGTCCCCTGTGGCCGCGAGGACGTGGACCACCCACGGTTCTTTATGAACGTAGAGGCCACGCCCGGGTTGGCGTCGAACAAGTTTGTGACCCGCAATGGGGCCATCCTCGCGCGGAGCGGAGAGCAGCAGCCACGCAGACTGGTCGCGGATGGCCTGCATCACCGGGTGATAGGCGGCGCGGGCGAACGGGCCCGACCGGCGGGCCATAACCACGTGCAGGCCGATATCGGCAGCGTAGGGCAGCAACGGCACAAGGGGGTCGAGGCCGGGGTCGGCGTCGGCATCGTCGATGACCACGAACAGCTCCGGTCCTTCCCACCAGGTGCGCTGCTTGAGCTGCTGCGGGGTGACCTCGGGGCCGGGAATGCGCTCGCGGAGCACGTCGGCCCACCTGCGCAGCTCGGCGCGGAAATCCTCCGGCACCCGGTAGCCCGGTTGGTCCAACAACCCGCGGCGGGTATCAGTGACCAACCACTCTGCGGACGGCGTTGCGGACGGTTCTGCGGCACGGGACTGCCCGGACCGAACGGCACCGATGAGGGCGCGCAGGGCCGTGGTCGCGCCCGCGCCGGACTGGCCAACCACCACGAAGTGCGGGAAGACACGGTAGTCCCACACCACGGGCGCCAGTTGCGGCCCGCCCAGCGCAAACGCTGCGGGGTTGGCAAGCTCGGCGGCGGTGAGCACATCGGGCAGCACGCGCATCGTGCGAACCTCCTCGCCGCGGCTGGCGCACACAGACCGAACATGCTCGATGTCCTGCGCGGTGGTCAGGGCGAACTGGGTGTGCTTGCCACGCGGGGACACTCCCCTGCCCGGCAGGTCCGGCAGCGATTTCTGTGCATCCCGGAAATGGGCATCCAGCGGGGTCATGCGCAGTTCCATGTGCCCGGTGAGCACGTCGCGCAACGCGGGGCGGAAGTTCCAGCGCAGCGCGGTGACCACCACGTGAAGCCCGCGTTCCAGGCCTGTGGTGGTGAGCCGGATGACGCGCTGTTCCTGTTCGCCGAGCTGGTCCACTCCGTCGAGGAGGAGCAATCGTGGCCCGGTGGTGTTGTCGAGCTCGTCGAGCATGCGGGGCAGCCCCTCCTCGTCGACCACGGCCGCGACCTGCGGCAAGCGAGTCAACGCCGCAAGCGATCCGCCGGGGTCGAACACGTAGATCGCCAGGCCCGGGGTGCTCAGCGCCAAGCCCAACACGAGGGTGCGCAGCAGCGTGGTCTTTCCCGTGCCTGGTTGGCCCACGATGGCCCAGTGCTTGCGGTTGATGTCCACGTCCAGCGGCACCTGAGTGCCCTCAAACGGCAGGTCTTCCATCCCCACCCGTGCCACGCCGGGGCGCACGGGTGTCATGATCTCGCTGGCGGCGAGCACCTCTGGCAGGGGCGGTAGCCACACTGGGTTGAGGTTCGGCCCTTCCAGCCGGTCGATGACCATCTGCAGGGTCGTGGTTTCCGCCGTCACCTCTGCCCCGAGGGTGCGCACGAGGCGCTGGTCCCGTGGCAATTCCGGTCCGGAGACGTAAGCCGATTGGAAGCGGACCTTGTCGTGCGCCGCCAGGATGGCCGCACCCGGTGTGGCGGGAAGCTCGTGGGCGGCGGTCGAGCCGATGAGCTGGCGCGATTCGGACGCGGAGAAGGTGCGCAGCGCGATGCGATAGCTCAGGTGCGATTCCAGCCCGCGCAGCCTCCCCTCCTCAAGTCGCTGAGTGGCCAGCAGCAGGTGCATCCGCAGGCTTCGGCCCAACCTGCCGATGGCGGCGAACACGTCCGCAAACTCGGGCCTGGCGTGCAACAGTTCGGAGAACTCGTCCACCACGATGAACAGCGCCGGCATCTCGCCGGGGTGGGCGGCGTTGTATTCCGCGGCCGTGCGCATCCCGGCGCGGCGCAGTTTCTCCTGCCTGCGGTGCATTTCTCCCAACAGGCTGTCCTGCATGCGATCCACCAGGCCCGCTTCGTCGGCGAGGTTGGTGATGAGCGCGGAGGTGTGCGGCAGCCGCTCCATGCCTAGAAAGCTCGCGCCGCCTTTGAAGTCCACGAGCACGAAGTTCAGTTCCTTCGCGCTGTGCTGGTGCGCAAAGCTGATGACGACGGACTTGAGCAGCTCCGACTTGCCACTACCCGTGGCACCCACGCACAGCCCGTGCGGCCCGATGCCGCCCTCGGCCGATTCCTTGATGTCCAAATAAACGGGACTTCCCGAGAATCCGATGGGCGCCCGCAGGTCTCCACCGGGCAGTTCCAGCAGTGAGGTGGTGCTGGATACCGTGGACCGACCCCGGCAGATCCGCGCGAGTTCCACGTCGCTGAGCTGGTCGGCCACGCCGAACGGCGCCCACCCGTCGGTTGTCCAGGCGCTGACGCGGAAGCCATCGTCCACCCCGTCGACTAAGAGGTGCAGCCCCTGCCCGCGGGCGGTATCAACCCATTCTGGGGAGGGGTCGGTGACCACGGCACCGGCGGTGACTGGCGTGGTTCCGGTGCATACCGTGATTTTCCGCGGACCGTCGTGGGGCAACCATTCGTCGTGCGGTCCCACGATCGTGAGCGCCTCGGGGCTCTGCATCACCAGTTGTGCCTGCATGGCTCGGGCCAGGCCGGCAGCCCCCTCGCCTTCGATCACCACGCAGTGGAAGCTGGTGAGGTCCACGGACACGGGGGCTTCCAGCGTGGCGTAGGTCATCGCCAGGCTGCGCAGGCTCATGGCGCTCACCGGCTCGAGGTCCTCGGGCGGAGCGCTGACGGGGATTTCCAGCGGATCATCCGGGGCCTGGATGGCGGTGCCAATGCGCACCACTCCGGGATCGGCGGTCACGTCCGTGCCGGTCACGATGTGTGTCCATAGCGTGTCCGGTGCCGGGTGTGCTGCCAGCATGCTGTCCAGCTGCTGGTCTCGCTTGCGCCGCAGGGTGTCCGCGAGCGCGTCGATGTGGCGGTGGAAGGATCGCCGCATTTCATCCACGTTGGTGCCGGGTTGGAACATCATCGCCATGTTCTGCTGGCGTGGCGGTAACCTGCGGTGTTTGTGTTTGTGCTGGTCAAGGCCACGCGGTGAATACGGAAGTTACGGGTATTTCGGTGGCTATAGGCGCTCGTGCGGACTTTTTGCGGACTTTCCAGGGGTTAGGAACCGGAACTGGGTACCCCCAAATTGACGTAGCACCACGTTTCTTTGCGCACTAGGTTGTCACACACACTAGGTGTGCGCTATGCTTAGGGTGTAAGCAAGAGAGACAAGGAAAAGAAAATGAGCTTCTTCCGCATCCAGCCCACCGACCGCCCCGACATCCTCGACCCCGAGAACCAGACCAGCACCTCCTGGAACGACCTCGAGGACACCCGCCACGGCGTCTCGGTCTGCAACTCCCGCGAAGAACTCGCCGAATACCTCGCCCAGACAGGAATCCCCTTCCAAGACGACTGGGAGCTACTCGAAATCGACGGCCCCTACTCCGACGAAGAAGACGAAGACGAACACCTCGGCTGCTCCCTCATCCTCCCCACCGAGATCATCGCCCGCGAAACCATCGGCGACGCCTTCGTCTACGAGATCCTCGACGCTTACGACAACCTCGCCGCCTAACCCCCCACCACCATCCAAGGAGACTAGACAATGAGCACCTACACCGACACCCAGATCATCAAGACCATCACCCACATCATCGACATGGACGAAGCCGCCATCGGCGACGCACTAGACACCTACATCAGTCAGCTCGAGACCCTCGAAAACCGCACGATCGACCGCGACGACATCAGCAACGAAGACGCCGACTTCCTCATCGAATCCGTCAAATCCGCCCACAACGCCGGGGACTACGGCGAGCAGGAACTCGCCCAGCTCGAGGAACTCGCCCAACGCGCCGACGATCTCAAAGACAGCTACGACGCCGCCCGCGACGAGCGGAACCAGGCAGTGCGCGCTGCTATCCGCGCGGGAGCGACCGTCGCCGACGTCGCAGCAGCCGGGCACCTCTCCAAGACCGGCGTGCGCAAGCTCATGGAGCAGTAAGCATGGCCATGTGCATGCACCCCCGCTGCCATCACGAGGCCGTGGCCACGGGGTACTGCCTACGCCACTACAGGCAAGCCCGGGCGGGGCATCTGATCGTCGAGCCGGAGATCGGCGACCCATCCGGCCATGGCCGGTATGGCATCCTCGACGAGGACGGCCACACCGTCTTGTGCCACGAGTGCGGAGAGTGGAAACGCCGACTGGGCGCGCACGTGCGCATGGCGCATGACATCAGCCCCCGCGAGTACAAGATCAAGCACGGCCTACTCTTATCGCGTGGTCTGACATCGGCGATGGCTCGTGAGGAAATGTCCGCCCGCGCGAGGGCACGTGTCGGCGGGGCGGGGTGGAAGAAGCTCGAGGAAAAGCGCGACCCCACCAAAGCGGCGCACGCCCGCGAGTTCGAGACCATGCGCGGCGCATCGAGGGCGCAGCTATCTGATCGTGCGCTGAAAAACCTCGGCGGCAAAACAAAGCCCACCCAGCGGTTCACCTGCATCATCTGCGGACGAGAGTTCGAGGGCGCGCACTTCGCCCATCGGTGTAGTGACGAGCGGTGCACCCGCATCCACGCCTACCGGGTCAGCGGAAAAGGCCCACGCGGACAAGAAATGCGCGACAAACACGCGGCCGGCGAGTCCTACAGTGCGCTCGGCCGCGAGTACGACCTCACCTACCGTGGCGTAGCGATAGCAATCAAGCGGTTTGAGCAGCATCTATCGGAGGTCAATGAGCTGCGCGAGGAACACGATTTCGAGCTGATGCCGTGGGAGAAATAAGAAAAGGCCCCCACCAGGGAGCAGCGGGGGGATAAGCTCAACCCGGTGGGGGCGTGTGCGCGGCGGGGGATCCGCGCGAAAACAGTATGACACACCACAGCTGGGTGTGCAGTGCTACTCCAAATCATCCCGGATTGATGCAGGCACCGCCGGACCCGAGCCATGCATCCGACGCCACGCCCGAATGTGATCCAGTGCATGCCGATACTTTCGCCCCAAATAGTCCAGTCTATCCTCCAGTACTGACACCTTCGACTCCAGCTGGCCGATAGCCTTGTCGCGCTCCTTCAGCCGCGTCTCCGTCCACTCCTGCATCTCGTCAAACATCGCCTGCCACTCCGGGCCACGCGCAGCATGCAGCTTCGCCTGCGTATCAGACCGGACAGACAACCGCGTCCCCTGGTAGCCGATCAGGCCAGAGATAACCCCAGCGAGCGGGACCCACAGTACATCCCAATTCACGCGCTCACCCCCTGCGGCCCGCGACCATATCCCCACAGCACCATAGCCGCGAATGCGAAATACAAGATGGATGTGACATAACCGCGCTCACTAGCACCGGACAGCCACGCGCCCATATACAGCAGCCCCCACAGCACGTGCAGGGACGTACCAGCGCCGACCATCAACGGCCCGCCACGGCGTCGCCACACAGCCAATAGCCCCAGCAGGCCCACTCCGATCCACACCGCGGCTGCTATCCACGTGGGAATCCACCGCTCCACAGCCGGTATCGGCCCATCATCCACCGCGAAAGGCAAGTAGGTGACCCCCTTGAGCAGGCACGCCAGGGAGACAATGAGCAGCCCCACCCAATCACTGGACTTAGCGGTCTTTATCCTGTGCATGACCATGACTACACATCCTAAGCCGCGTGCCTGCCGTACGACCGCGCGGACTCGTCATACGCAGCGGAGTCCCGTAGGGCATCGTCACTGAACTGGGCCGGGGCGGTCTCCACGTACGCGGCCTCCAAGCGTGGGGCCATAGACGGAGTGATAGCCCCAGGCGTAAACGCGTGCACCACTGCCTGGGCGAGCACGATCACAGCACCGATGACCAGCGACACCCACTCCGGCGCCCCGACCGCCAGGACGGTAGCTATCTGCGCGAGCTGCGCGACACCGCCAGCCACGGCCACGATCGTGTCCTTGCGCCGCACTGCCCACGGCTGCGTGGCCAGATACTCGGACACGGCGACGCTGAAAGCGCTCTGAGGTTCCATTTACTTCTTCCCTCCTGTGCGTGCACGATCATCTGCAATCGCGGTCGAGATGATCGTCTCCGGGTCAAGCCCCAGCTTCCGGGCAATGGCCTTCGCCAGGATCAGCGCACACCAGCCGTTGAGGTCTTGCACCGCCGCGAGGTCTCGCGGGGAGAACTTCACATCGGGGTTGACGATGCTGGTGATCGGCGCGTCCTGGGCGCGTAGCCGATCAACTGATTCAATAGCCGCGAGCTTCGCGTCGTTGAGTGCTGCGGCGGATACGCCGGATAGTTCAGTCATGTTTCCTCCTTGAGGTGGTTGTGGTTGTGCGGCATTTCCGTTGAAAATCGCTGCGAGTTGGTCGCGGGTGCCCCGATAGGCGTTCACATCTACGATGAATCCAGCGACCTGGCCGTTGGATCCGTACTGCAGAATGTCAGGCTTGCGGTCGCCTAGCGGGTAGGACCAGCCGGGATGTTGGTCTCCACCATCACCGACGTAGGCCTCCCGGTAGGGTGCGGTGCGGTTCCTCCCGTAGTTGGATACCCAGAGTGCGCCGAGGCCGTCCATCGACGGCTCCCCTCCGGGCATCCGCTCCCAGTACCACGCTCCGGAGTAGATCCCCGGCACGCGGTAGCCACGGGCTTCCAGTTCGCGCTTCGCTGCCCACACGTCATCTTTGGTGAGTAGCTTCCGCCCGTCAGGGGCGACGGACTCCACGTCGATCCACACGGGTAGATCGCGCCGACCTGACATTTGTTGGTCGATGACATCGACCTGCTGGGCGATGCTGGTGCCCTCGCTGGGCGCTCGTAGATACCAATAGGTAGCCGTGAGCAGCCCTGCGGATTCCGCGTCCGCGAGGTGCGATGCAAACACCCGGTCGCGGTAGGTGCCGTCACACAGCCGGATAATCGCGAAGTCAATCCCCTCCGCTTTGGCTCGGGCGAGGCTCATCCCGTCCTGGTGCTCGGATACGTCAACGCCGAAGATCGTCACTGTGCCTCCTTGGGGTGGGGTTTGCTGGGTGTGCGCGTGTAGCCACGTGGCGGGGTCTTGGTGTTTGCCGCCCGTGCGACCCGGTGGTCCCCACACCTCGAAATGGAGGTGTGGGCCGGTGGAGCCTCCTTCGCTGCCGACGCGGGCGATAAGCTGCCCGGCTGTGACACGATCCCCGGCACGGACGTAGATCTCGTGGTGGCGCATGTGGCCGTAGATGAAGTCCACGCCATGGGTGGCTTGTGAGTCCTGCCAGATCCAGTTTCCGAAACCGGACACGCTCCCCGGCGCACGGTCAGCGCCCTGGACAATCACCCCGTCTGCCACGGCGTAGATCGGGGTGCCGAGTGGTGCTGCGAAGTCCAGCCCGGCGTGGAATGCGCCCCAGCGTGGCCCGTAGCCGGAGCTGAGAGTGTAGGTGCCCTCTTTGAGCGGGTAGTTAACCATGCCCATGAGTTAACCCCCAGGTGCAGTCCTGGGGGTTGTTCTCGACGGCTCCTATTGCCGAAAATCGGACCCTAGTACCCGCCGATGAAGCTGATGCTGTACTCACTGACTACACCACGGTCTTGCGGCGACATGCCAGCATTCGTTGGCGCCCACACCCACGGGTACAGCCTTGTCCCAGCCGCCAGATACAGGCAGCGGGAGGTTACCGTGATACGCCCAAATCCGAAGTCCTGCCACAACAGCACCCCCTGGTCGCCCGCTGCCGTGGACGTCGACAAACCGATACCGCGAGCCCCCTGGTCGTTACCCCACGTCTGCGCCGCTGACAGGTTGTAGATGCCGTTGACAGGGGCATACAGGTACGCGTCACCGCCCGTCGGTGCGAAAGCGCAGCCATTCTGGTTCCGGGACACCACCATCCGCTCAGTGCCGCCGGCGCGTAGCCGGGTGAACGCGTTGCCCGGGGGGTTGTACCACGGCCCGGACCACACCAAAGATCCGTGAGGCTTCCTCGTGTACGACGTAGACCCGAAAAGCGCGAGCTTCTGGTCATCGCTCATCACGCCAGCGGGCCCCTGAGGCCCATCTGCTCCCCGCGGGCCGGGCGGGCCTTGGATGTTGCCCTTACTCACCCATGCCATACCAACCCCCTAGCTCAGCTCGTACACGGTTCCGCTAGCGGTATCTAGATAGAAATCCCCTGCGAGCGCACCAGAAATGGAACCAGGCGTGCCCGTGCCGGTGAACCACTTCGAGCCACGCTGACCAGGTTCGCCCTTAGGGCCAGCACTACCAGCCGGGCCCTCGGGACCCTGGGGGCCTTGGATACCCTGCTGACCAGCTGGACCCGCCGGGCCTGCCGGGCCTGCAGGGCCGACGAAATCAACGCCGCGCCCTTCCGGTGGGAACGCCGTGCCTGTCCACACGTAGAGGTCACCGTCGGTGTTGACAATGTAGCCCTTACCTGCATCCTCTGGCGTGAGATTGGTCGGCAGCTGCGAATACGTGTCAACCTGTCCAGCGACAGACACAGACTTACCGTCTACGCCCGCAGGACCTTGCGGACCACGATCGCCCTTAGGGCCCTGCAGTCCCTGGGGCCCCGGCTCACCCTTGGGGCCTCTAAGATTGCCCTTCTGCGTCCATGCCATCGTTTTATCCCTCTTCCAGCTCGTAAATATCGCCCGTCGTGGTATCCAGCCAGGTGTCGCCCGGCTTAGAGCCCGGTATCACATCCGGCGGTGTACCCTGCCCCGTCCACATCACGGGGCCAGAGGACGCCGGGCCAGGTTCACCCTTCGGACCCACCGGGCCGCGTGGACCCGCTGGCCCCGGCGACGGGTACAGCATCGCATCACCCACCACCATGGGCTCTGACCTCGACACTGGTATAGCCACTGCCCTGCCTCCTATCGCCGCGTGAGGTGGCCCAGACACATGAGGTGCCACTGGCCACCGGTCTTGATTTCGATTTTTGCTTCGGTGCGATCCGGTACCGCGTCCATCACGGTGGCGGGGATGATCACCTCAGCTATGCCGTTGGACACCTCGAAGCTATAGCGCTGCTCTCCGATGATCGCTACGAGCTCTTGCACGTCCCCGGCGAATCCATAGGTGACCCGGAAATCCCGCCCTACGTAGTGCACTGGTTCCCAGCTGTACGGTTCCCATTGGTGGCTACCGCTCATGACTAACCCTCCACCGGGTAGTTAATGTGGAACGTAAATGTACCTACCGGGTACCCGCCGAGGATAAAAGGCGTGCCAGTTCCCGGACCGCCATTCGGTGTCTGACAGACATACGGCCACAGTCGAGCATCATCGATCCTGCGATTTGTCCACAGCATGCCGCGCGTCCACCCCGCCTTGATCAAGCACTCAGCATGCCAGTCGTACGAGCCATCACCGCCATAGCCGAAAGTGAAAAGGTGACCCATCGACCAGGTATCCGGTTGCCACCCGGAGCAGGCCACAGGCAGGTCAACGGTCATTGGACCGTCACCGTAGGTAGCACCTGTCGCCCCTGGTTGGATGTAGATGTAGCCGTCGAGCATGCCGTCGACTACACGGTAGCGGCCGCTAGCGGTGCCACCATTACCGAGGCCAGCGACAGTTCCACCGGACGTCCCGTTAGGGGTATTCGATCCGTAGTAGCGAAGCACCGGATTCCATGTCTTCCACGGGTTCGAGGCCGTGGACACATCGCGCCACACCCCGTCGTCATCCAGGCGCTTCGTGTATGTCTGCTTATCCACGGTGAGCAGTGTGCCCACACGGGCGTCGATCATGCTCGGAGAGGCCAGCGCCTCCGCGCTCGTGCGATACGGGCCGCCATCACCGCCCCACAGCCGATAATCAGTGAGCGACGATACCGTCGTAGAGCCTGCAGACACACGCACCGTGGCAATAAGCGCGTCATACATCACGCCGGGAATCCGGTTGATCTGCGACTGGTTCGGCGCAGACGAGCGGTTAACCGGGACGCTTGTCGAGCTGCCTTTCACAGCGACCAGCGACTGCGACGCGGTAGACCAGTCGATCCGGATGCAGATCGCGTCGTACCGATACCCAGAACTCTGTGCATCACACGTCACCGTCTCCGTACCCGTCGAGCGGATCCGGCTACCACCGGCAAAACCAGCGCCCGCTGAAATGCTCACAGTCCGGTTACTGCCCGTCGACGGCCGCAGATCAGTCGGAGAGTCGACCTTGAACCGCGCCGACAGAATCTCCTGCATATCCGCGAACTGGGCGGGCCCGATCGTCGTATTCGACGTGGCCAGTGCCGTGATTGCCATGGTTTTACCTCCGGGACTGCTCGTCCAGCTTCTTGTCCAGCTCCATCACCGTCGTGTAGAGCGATCGATCTTTAGTATCAGGCGTGGAGACCTTTGGTGTGACGGTCATCGACACAGGCGTGAGCACCGCCGTGACCTCCGTGATGACCTGACTGATCTCCCCCACCCCTGGCAGCACCACAGTGGCCACGTCCCCCACGTCATATTGGCGTGGAAATTTGCCGTCCGTGCCGAACTCCCACGCCGTGGCTGGCGTCACGGTCGCGTCCAGGTCGACCGAGCCCGCTGCCTGTGCCAGCTCCGCCTCACCCACATCCTGCAGGATCTGACCCTCCGAGCTCGCCCCCGCGTAGCCCTCACGCCGCGCCCACGGGCTGACAGGCTCCGTGCTGGACACAACCTGCACGAATTTCTGCTCCGTCTTCTCACCCCTGTCACCAACGATCAGGCGTGTCTTCGTAGGCCTCGAATGCGTGAGTTTCCACTGGTCGAGGTCCTCGGACAGGCCAGACCACACCAGGCCGGGCTGCTCCCGGTACGGCACCACATCCGCCACAATCGTGGGGCGCGTCAGAGACAGCTGCCCGATCGGATCGTCGCCGGGCAACCACGCGTCGAGCTTCAACCGGTAGCCGGTACCCACCAGCGCTTTTTCCACCAGGTCAGCCACGGTGTCATTGCGAGAGCGGATAGTGACCTGCGGACCCCGGCGCGCATCCGGCATGACCGCGATAGGGTGCCCGACCCGATCCGCGCCGATCTGAACCAGGCGCTTGATGACGGTCTCTAGGCGGTCGGTCAGTACGTATTCCTCCGCTGACTGCTGCAAATTCAGGGGCTGGTCTGGCACCGGCGGTATCAGCTCACCATCGAGCAGCGACCACGATGACGCCGTGGTGATACGGATACGCGGATCATTCCGGCTATCCGCGTCAGCATAGGGCTGCGCCTCGACAACGCTGGAAATGTGCCGCTTACCGTTCAGAGTGACCACGACCAGCACCCGGCCGTCAGCCGGTAGGCACTGCCGCGTCAGCCACGTCAGCGGAGTGTCCAACACCACCGTCCCGGACGTGCGATCAGCCCACGTCACCTCGATCTTCTCCGACAGCTCCACCCGCCCCAGGGGTCCTGTGCCATCCCACTCCCACAGCTCGACCTGCATCGGATCGTACGTCCGCCCACGCGGCGTGTTATACACAGTGCTCACTAGCTTTCCTCCTAGAACGGGCGGGCGAACTGCTCACGCGCAGTGACAATCACGGCCGACTCCGTGGTCATGCCCTCCGCGATAATCGTCAGCGGAAGACGATCCCCCACTGGCATAGGCGCGTACGTACCACTCAGCTTGCTGTACCGGTTCTCCCCACTGCCCGCCTCCACGGCGAAGCGGTTACCAGGCTTCGTGGACACCACGACCTGCTCACCCGCTGGAATCGACCCGCTATAGGCCAGCAGACCGCCCTCCACACCGAACCGGACAGTGCTCATCGGACCCACCAGCGTCCACGTAAGCCACACCGGGCCCTGGCCGTTATTCGAGATGAAAAGGTCCTTAGCCGCCGACGCGGACGAGATGTACAGTGGCCAGCCCTTACCGGAAGGGCCGTAGAACGGGGTGCCCGAGCCCGCCACGGCGTTCGACGCGAACCGTACCGACTGCTCCGGGCCAGACCAATACGAATCCGGGGACGTGAGCAGCCACGCTTCGCCGAGGTTCTCGTCAATACCCGAACCCGGATCATAGGGGTACGTCGTACCGGGTGTGTCCCGCAGCCTGCAGACAAGCTCACGGATCTCACCATCGGGACGTGTCACACGTAGCACGCCCGTGTCGAAAGGCGAATTGGCCTCCGACCACCACTCATCGGCCAGGCGGTAGTACTCCGTGCCCGTCTTCTCATCCGCAACCAGCAACTTTAGGGACGGCTCCGCGCGGCGCACCTGCGCACCAGCCCACTGCGTACCACCGCGAACATAGGTGTGCTCGATCGGGGACAGGGTGAAATCGGACTGTCCCACGTCGAGCAGAACGCCCTCCGTACCCGCGGTTAAATCCCACGTCTTACCGTTCCGATCCAGCCACTCCACCGTCAACCGCTCATCAGATTGCATTATCGCCTACCTCCACGAATCTCCGCCTTAAGCTGCAGTTCCTCGGCTGCACGCAGCGGGCGCGTCTCATCAGCCGCGACGATCGTGCCAATGTTGATCGAGTAATCCCCGCCACCAGGCCCCGACGCGCCACCGGCCACGCCAGACACATCCGCCCGGTAGCCAGACAGGTTCGCCGCAGCGCTGTCCATCAACGCCTGCGACGCAGACGCAGCAGCCCCACCAGACCGCAGAATGCCCTCCGCGAAAGCGTCACCGATCGACAAGCCGGAATACAGCACCCAACCGCGACCAGAGAACGGCCCGCGCTTCGCTGGGGAGAACGGGAAGAAGTCACGCGCCGCCTGAACAGCAGACTTAGCGGCATTAGCCACCGCACCGATCATTGCCTTAATGCCATTAATGAAGCCCTGAATAAGTGCACGCCCGGACTCCACAAGAATCGAGCCCACATTCCCCAGTGCTGCCCGCGCCCGGCCCGGCATCTGCGACACCACCGCGACAGCAGTGGACACACCACTGCTGAACGCCCCGACAATGGAGCCCCACATATTGCTCATGAAGCTCACGGCAGTCATCACCAATCGGGAGAAGAACCCAATAAGCGTTGAAATCCAACCCGCGACCATGCCAATCACGCCGCCGATCATCGAGGCGAACCCGGCGATCACACCCGTCACGAAGCCAAGAATCGACGCCAACGCCGACGCGACGAAGCCGATGATGCCCGCCAACAGCGACGCGAAAGCTGCAATGACACTCACAATGATCGAGATCACCGGAGCGACAGCAGTGACGATCGAGCCGAAGACGCTCACCAGGCTGCCTATCACCGGCAGCAGCGCAGTGATCACTGGCATAAGCGCGCTAACGATGGTCACAGCCAACTGAACAATCGTGGAAATAATCGGCGTCAGCACCGCAATGACCTGAGCCAGCGTGCCAGCAATCTGGATAATCACCGGTACCATAGCGACAATCACTGGCATCAACGCGGCCATCAACTGCTGCGCCACTGTCTGAAGCATCGTGATCAACGGATTCAGAGACTCCACGATCGACATGAACGCGCCCTTCAACGGCTCCATAACACCAGGCACCTGCGTAAACGCGGCGATGACCAGACCAATTATTCCAACGACCAGCCCGAGGGGGCCGGACAACAATCCGAATACTGGCCCGATCATGCGCACCACGTTCAGCACACTCATGATCGGCCCCACCAACGACCCGAACACAGCGACCGCACCGGCTATCGCTGCCCCTACAGCCAGCAGCGTTGGGCTGATGTTGGATAGCGAGGTTGCGAAGCTAGAGATCATCGGAGCTGCCGCAGTAAGTGCACTAGCCAGCGCGGTTCCCAATACCGCAATAACCTGCCCTAACGCGGGGAGCAGCGGAGATACGGCCTGCAGCACGGCTCCGAACGCGGCACCGAGCGGAGCGACAGCCGGAGCGATCGCAGCCAACCCGGCGCCCAGGCCGTCGATCGCAGCCGACAGTCCCGGACCAATGGCCTGGATGAAGCCGGAAATGGCGGGAGCCACCGTGGAGCCTATGATCCCAGCGAGCTGCCCGAGCAGCGGCATGATCGTAGCGACCGCTGCCCCCATCGACGTGAAGAAGTCAGTGAGAGCGGACATGCCAGCAACAGAGTTCACCCACTGATTAGTAGACTCGATGACCTGCCCAATCGTGCCCAAGAACGGCTGACCAGCAGCAGACATAGCCGAGAAGACGCCGCTGACAATGCCTCCGAGCTGCTGCATCACCCCCCACAGCTGCTGCGCCTTAGCCACCGCATCAGTGAAAAACGCCTGCAGGGAACCGTCAGCGAACCCCCTAGTCATCGACTCGCCCCAGCTCTGCGCGACCTCAGCGATCTTCGCCGACAAATCCGCAAAAATAGGCGCCGCCGCAGCACCCACGGAAATTAACCCTTGCAACACCCCAGCAAACGCCTGCGACAGGCTACCTGCCGCCGCGCCCGCATTGTCAATGAGGGTCCGCACGGCTGTCAGGCCGGTGCCCTGGCTCACGAAATCAACAAGACCAGCCGTAGCCGTGCCCATATCCGCAGCCAGCGCCCGCATAGCGTCACCAAGGGGCGCTACCAACGCCTGCAGGTTGCCAAGGTTCGACAGGTTAGACCAGAAAGCGCTGCTAATCCCGTCACCAAGGTCAGTGAAGCTCGTCTTGAGGTCACGCAGCGCGGTAGCACCAGCCTGAGCAGCCGGGGGCATGTCAGCAATCGCAGCAGCGAACGCGGCCGGGTCAGCAGCCTTCAGCGCATCACCCATCCCCGAAAAGGACGTTTTCAGCACCCCCACCGCCATAGCAGCCGACCCCAACGCCGCCGGCGCCATCGCACCAGTCAACGCCGCCATAGGAGCCAGCGCAGACCACGCCGCCCCACCAATCGCAGCCAAAGACGGCGCTAGCCCAGCCACCGCCACAGTCGCAGCACTAGCGATACCGCCGAACTTCGCCAACGTGCCCGCCAGAGAGCCTACCGAGCCGATAGCGGACGCAGCCCCCGCACCAAGCGCACCGAAACCGCCTTTGACATTCATCCGCACGTCAATATCGCCCGCTGCGGCCTGTGCCTCAGACACCGCGCGCCGAGCCGACGCCGACAACCGAGACGGGTCGACATCCATCCTCACGTCGATCTTCGAGACCTCGGACGCGGCCTGAGCAGCCTTCCGAGCATCCTCCACCAGCTGCGACGTATCCGTGTCCATCTTCACGTCAATAGCCGGGGCGGTATCCTCCGCCGCCTGGATAGCGCGGTGCACCTTCTGAGCAAAATCAGCAGTATCTAGATCCAGCTTCACGTTGATCTTCGCGGACTTCTCAATCCGGCGAATCTCCCTCATCAGCGCCTGGTACGTCCCCCGCGTATCCGGCATGACTCGGACATTCGCCCTACCTACTGTCGGTCCACCAGCCATCTACTCACTCCAGCTTCGCCTGTCCTGCATTCCCCGCTAATGCTCGCAGGCGATCACGGCGAGACCGCCTTTCACGACGCTTTGCAGCCACGTAGCCCGGATGGTGCTCCCACTGCCTGAACTCCGGCTTCTTCTTCCCCTCCGAGGCTTTCATAAACCGCACAGCCTCCACCGCGTTACGCACGTCGAGCTGCAGATAATCCTTATCTGTCCAACCCTTACCGCCGTCGTAACCCTGCAGCTTCGCCGCGAGACGGGAATCCTGCGGCAGCCCGGAAATCAGCAGGCAAATCTCCTCCGGCTCCCACTCCTGAACCACCTGCACGAGCCGTAGACCATAGAACTCCTGGAAATCCGGCACCAGAGCGGTGCCGAACCGTTCCACCTGCTCGTGCAGGGCGATCAGTTTCCCAGGCGAGAAGCGACCTTCCCCATAGCCGCGAACAACGCCTTCTCCGGCTCGTCAGAATCAATCAACCACTGCTCCATGGCCTCACGATCCTCAGCCTGGCCGAGCAGGAAATCCTGAGCGGCCTCCATCATCTCGCAGACGATCTCGAAATCTTCCTCCGATACCTCGTCCGTCGGATCACCATTCTTGAAGCTGTCAGGCAGCTTGGACTCTATCTCCTTGAGCTTTACGAGCTGCTTCTGCACCCTCATACGAGCAGCGGGCAGCATTTTCTTCATGTCTCGCACGGCAGGCATGCCGGACAAGTCCACGTCCGAGATCGTAGTGTCGAAATTGGGGTCAACTCCACCCAACGCCGGGCTGGGGTCAACCGTCGCGCCCTCCGGGGCGGTGGTAATCGGCTCGTAATCCTCCGCCTGGGCTGTGATCCGGTCAACGTACTGCTGGTAATCCTGCTCGGCCATCAAGGGCTCCTCACTCAAGTGCAAAAAATGTCCGGTGAACAAGGAATATGCTCCCCTGCACACCGGACACTGACCGGATTACTCGACAACAACTAGCCCGCCGCTGCGGCCTTCAGATGCGCCGCGACGATCGTGCCCTTGCCCTTCTCAGTCGAGACCAGCACGGAGTACTTCACCGGCAGGCCAGCGAACTTCTCCGGATCCAGCTCCAGGGAATCATTCGGCGCCGTCTCCGTCTTGAAATAGTGAATGCCGATCGCCGAATCGCCATCGACGATCACGACAAGCAGGGCGACCTTCGTGGAGGTGTACACGCGCGGCATCTCGAACTGCCCCTTGGTGCCCTCGATCGTGCCCGGGCCGAAGCGATGCTTCAGGGGAACCTCAGACCACTGGATCGGGGTGACCTTCACCGACTCCGTGATCTTCGTAGGAGTCATGCGAAGGCTGTCGTTCTCCCACGCGCCCTTACGCTCACCACCATCAGTGTCAGCCTCGAAAGCAGGAAGCTCATCCTCGGAGGTATACCCCAGCGGGAGGAAAGAACCCAGAGCACCAGTAGCACCCTTCTTCACCCACTGCGTGAGCTCGTCAGCCGTAGGTGCGTCAGTGCCCTCCGGGGCGATCAGCACCGCACCCCGGCCAGGGATGAACACCGCGGCGTCATCATAATTCTTAGCAGCCAATTTTCTACCTCTTCCTCATCATCAGAGAGTGTGTCGAGGCCATCGTCTCGGCCCCGGTTGGATCATGTGGCGACAGCCTGACCGGATCACTGTCAGTCCTCACGCTAGACAGCTTCACCCCACCAACTTCGGTTAGCGACAGCATCGCGTCCGCCACTGCCTCCGCCGCGTCCGCACACGACGTGAAATCCGGCCCTGTCGTCGTGAGCACCACACGTACATCAGACGCCAGCCGGCGCCCAGGAAGATCACCAGCAGGGCGCACCGTAGGTGTCTGCACCACCGTCACCACCTGATCCGGGGTGTACTCCGCATCCCGATCCAGCCGAATATCCAGCCCCGGCAGAGCTGCACGCAGACCACGGACTATCACCCACGCCGCATCGATCATTTCACCGCCCTCGTCAAGTTGAACTGGCCAGGAACGAACCTGCCCGGAGCGCCATCCTTACCGTCCGCGAAGTGCCCGAACTCGATCGCGTTAGCCTGAGGATAGGTGTTCTCCACCACCCGGTCAGTAACGCCCTTCTCACCAGGAACAGCCCGGACGGAAAACGAGCCAGAATACCGGCCGGTGCGGAACCTCTCCTTCGCATTGGCCTCCGCCCGCGCCCGAATGGTCTCCGCGCCCGCGTCGAGCAGCGGCTGCACGCCCGGCATACGCGCCAACATCGCGCCCGCATCAGGATCAACCCACGCCATTATCTGACTCCTCTCTTCACGCCAGCCTGCTTCAAATACACCACGTCACGAGCAGTCCGGCGCGATCCTCGATGCCTCTTCGGCTCGCCCACGACGTTGTACAGCACTCCGTCAGCGTCGATCACCTGTGACAGATCATCACCAGGGAAGGTGCGACAGTAGAACCTCTTCATGTTCAGCACCCCGGATTCCCCAGCCGCGGCATACGACTGAATGTCCGCGCTCGAGGACTCCTGTAGTCTGCCATCCACCGCGGTACGCCCAACCACCACGGGCTCCAGTCGGCCGCGCTCCCCCTCACGGTTCTCCCGCAGCAGCACCACAACCCGGTCAGGGCTGTTAGACCTTGCTCTCAGGCTCACGGCCACACCCCCTCATCATCCGAGTACCACGGGAACCCGTAGGCTGTCCCGTCCGGCACATAGCGAGTGCCAGACCTGCCCACATCACCTCGATACGTCCCCAGAGTCCCGATACCGCTCGCCCGCCGCGCCGAACTGTACTCCAGCAGCGTCCGCTTCTCGTTAGGGGTGAAAATATCAGCCTTAGTGACCGTCGCGTCCAGGCCGTAGCTGTAATCGCCCTCCGCCTCACGCGTAAAACGATCAGGGTTGGTGTACATCCGGCGGGTAGCCATACCCAGCACCGCCATAGCCCCCGGCGGCACGTCAGCCGGTGACCGCCAATCACGCCGCGTCAAGTCCAACGCCGCGGCAGACACCATCTCGATAGCCCACACCGCCAACCCCTGATCCAGCGAACCGTAGTCACTCGACAGCGACCGCTCGAGGTCAGCCATTTCCACTAGCCGTGTGCGCTCCATCCGGAGCCTCCTTTCAATAGGAAAGACGGGGCCAACAGTCCCCAACTGGGAGAACCATCAGCCCCGCCTACCAGAGTCGCCTACGCAGCCGCAGGAGCGTCCTCTTCGAACCCATCCGTGCCAGTCAGCACAGCGATACGCTGCGGATCAAGCACCTGGGCGCCAGCGAAGGTATCCACGATCGCACGGTCAGTCAGGTGATCCGGATCGTAGTCCTGCAGGTACCGCATGGTGAACCCGTCAGCAGAAGCAGTAGCGGAGAACGCAGCACCACGAGGAGCAGCGGTCGTACGGGTCACCAGAGTGATCGCGTCACGCTGCACCGCGTACGCCTTCAGCGGATCAATGGTGTAGTCCACCAAGATCGTGAAGCCATACAGCTTGCCGATGACCGCCTGGCGGAGCAGATCACCCGTACCAGCCTCGTTCACCTTGAAAAGATTCTCCTGGGACAGCAGGGAGGCCTCCCACTGGGAACCGACCACCAGGTAGCGGTTGTCCAGTGGCACACCACGCTCCGCGAAAAGACGGTGCGCCGCGCGGATGACCTTGAGCACATCCTTGTGCGTCTTCGCAGTTAGCTGCTCCGCCTTCACCGAGGTGTTTACGCCGTACCCGACGAACTCGGTACCGGCGTCACGCAGGTCCTGCAGCGTCGCGTACGACTTCCCGTTAGAGCCAACCAGCTTGCCCTTGACCTTCTCCTTATCCACGGCAGTCAGGCCAGCCGGGATGTCAGCAAACGACTTCGCCACGATCCCGTTGATCGCCTCCGCCACAGACTCCGCCATCGGGGCCACGACCTGCGACTCCATGTCACGCAGAGTGAACGTCACGAAGTCATCAGGCAGCTTCACAGCGTTGTACACCTGGTCGGTGACCTTCACGCTGGTGTAAGGCTCCCACAGATTCGAGTAGGTGATCGCGTTCTCAGCACGACGATCAGACTCGGTGTAAATCCGAGCCTTATCGATCATCACCGGGCGCTTCACCGTCACAGACGCGCCACGGCCAGCCACGATCTCACGCGAAAAATCCGCGTTGACGATTCGAGCCAGGGTGGACTTGTACTTCAGAGCAGCCAGCGTAGAGGTCGCCACCTGCTCAGGGGTGAACAGCAAATGATTAGGTGCAGCCATTAGAGCTACCTTTCGTAGATTCGAGCACCGATCTTCGTCAGATCAGTCTCAGTGGAATCACCCTCATCAGACCCAAACCGGACACCATCACCCGGCAACCCACCAGGCACAAAACGCCGGTTAGAGAACAGCTCCTTCAGCTTCTCCGCATCCGCCTTCAGCTCCTCCGGGGTGGAACCCTGCAGCCGCAAAGCCATGTCAGCAGGCAGGCCGGTCTCCTGCGCCGCCATGAACTGCGCCAGCTTATGCTCCGCTGCGGTTGCCCGCTCACGCAGCTTCTGGTTCTCCCGGTTCGTCTTCCGGTTCTTACGGATCAGCTTCTGAATGTCCTCGTCACGGGGAGAATCATCCTCATCGTCATCATCGTCAGATGAGTCGTCATCTACCTGCGAATCGTCATCCTCCCGCTCCTGGCTGGAGGTGTCCGCAGACTCCGTGTCGTGGGTGTCGGTAGTGTCCGTGGTCTCGGTAGCCTCAGACTCCACGGCCTGGGTCTCCTGATCACCATCGGTCTGATCATGGGTGGTATCGGTCATGTGCTCCTCTTTCCGCTCCAGGCGATAAAGACGTCTCAAATGTGCAGACACCCGGCCTGCAATCCCCTACAGCTTGTCTGCGTACTCCCGATACGACTCGATCCTCGACACCAGCTTCTTAGCCTCATACTCCAGCGCCATCACCGGCAGATCATCCGAGCCTTGTCCACGCGCCTTCAGCTCCGCTATTTCCTCCCGCACACCAGCCAGACGCTTCTCATACTCATCCGCGAACTCAAGGTACTGCTCACGCCCCCACTCACTCTTCGTCCCATCAGAAGCACGCCGCTCCGAGGCCTTCGCCGGCGTCGGCCTAGCCCGCTGCCCCGTCGACTGCCCACGAACCGGAGGGCGCTTACGCCGCGTCCCCTCCAACGGCCCGTCGTAGTTCTCCGGCAGCGTCCCGGACTGCCGCCACCGCTGCCACGCCTTCCACGGATCGGGCTGGCCAGACGCAATCTCAGCCCACTCGTAAGCCAGCTGATTACCGTTCCCCGGCAGATCAACCTTCCCGTCGACCATGTACACCGGCTCCAACGTGCAGCAACAGTGGTCATGCACCTTAAACCGCCCATCACCCACAAAACGGGCGTTAGACGCAGTGAACGCGTCCGACCGGTACAGCTGCACACCCGGAATCTCCTCCCCCATGTAGTAGATCCCGCGAGAGGCGAGCATTGCACAGAAAGGGCACGGGTCCGCGTCTACTACGCGGGCGTACCCCACCGGGCCGTGACCCCGGCGAACCTCCTGCTCGATCACCTGACGGCCACCGTCCTCCACGATCTTCGTGGCCTTACCAATCACGGCCTGCTCAATCCGGGCCTGCGCCTCCTCCACCGAGTATCCCTTGTGCGACACAGACTTACCCACTCCACGCGTGGTCTTCAGCAGCTCACGAGCCGCGTCAGCTGGCTCATACTCCCCCGGCTCCTCGATCGGCGGCGGAGCGTCCGGAGCCTCCACCGCCTGGAACTCCCTCAAATAATCGATCGACAGCTCACGGCTCCGTTCACGCATCCGCGCCACATCCGGCGCCACACGCCTGACAAACACCTCCGACGAATCATCAATATCGTAGTAGTCAAAAGTCTTGCCAAACACGGCGCGAATGAAATTCGCCAGCTTCTCCGCCAAGCCCACCTGAGCCAGTCGATGCTCCTCAGTCAAACGCTTCCCCCGCTGCGTCCTAGCCACCGCTCACCTCAGTGATCGTCGACGTGGCCTGGCGGCTAAAGCTCGCATTCAGCGGATCACGCTCCAACTCCAAATCCGCAGCCCGCTCCCACTCCACCACATCAGCGGCCTCAACACCAGGAATCATGCCCCACAGATTCCGCTTCGGCACACCCAACATCTGAGCAGCCTTACCCAGGGCATCCACAGCCTGCGCCAGCGACCTGATCTCCATGTCTTGCCAGGACACACGGATCAGCGGATCACGCGCCAACCCCTCCATGCCAGCCACCTTCGCAGCCGCCCGCAAAACACTGCTGTACGCGTCCCCAGCACTCATCTGACGCTCGTACACCTTCTGCGTCAGCGGAGCACGAGCAGCGGCAAGTGCCTCCGCCGATAGGTTCACCAGCTGACCAGTCAACGCGTGCGCCGGGGTCTGCGATACAGCTGCGAGGGCTTCAATATCCGAGCGCCAAGAGTTCACGAAAGGGTCCAAGGCTGTGGCATCAAGCGTGCCGAAGTGCACCCCATCCCCACCGGTCAGGATGTCATCCTGTGCCAGCTTGACCTTCAACCGCTCTGCCGCGGCTTCATCAAAAGTGTCCGGGATCGGGTCGCCGTCCTCGTCCACCTGCTCCGGCATCTCCAACCCCGTCGCAGTCTTCACCTTCCACGAATTGAAATGCTGAGCCAACAAGCGGTCATAGGCAGTCTTATTGATCCGCTGAGCAGCAGGAATGAAAGGCTCCACCTCACCAATCACCCGCCCATCAAGATCAAGCTGGTTACAGAATCGCACCACCGGCACGAAATCCAGGCCAGTATCCTCCACGCTGACAATGCGCAGACCACCCATGTCCCCATCGCCACGAGCAGCGTTGTCCAGCGCCAGGACAATACTCACCCCCGGTAGTCGGAGCCGAAACCGGCCCACATCCCCCTCACGCCCCAGCAACTCCAGCGCAGCAGACGGATACGGCTCCGCACCAAGGTCATCGAACTCGACCGCGACCCGGCGCGGCGACAACATCCGAATACGCGCCGGAACATCACTACCGAACTCCGTTGGGGACACCACAGCATAAGAATGCCCGTACGAGATCATCGCCCGGTGGTTCGAGATCTGCTGCGACCGCATCCGGTTCGCATTCCACAACCCCCACAGCTCGTCGATCCGCCCATCCTCGCCTACAACGTTGTCGACATACATCGCCTGCACACAGTTGTCCACGACCAGGCGAAGCCACGGCGTACGCGACAGATCACGCAAAGCACGATGCTCACTAGTAGCCAAGCGGGGTACCTCAAATCCCGCGTCCAGCTCCGGGCGTAGCCACGAGTCGACCGAGTCGCACTGCCGTCGCTGCCGAGACAGCTTCGAGTTGAGACGGTCGAAGACCTTCTTGACCTGTAAAGCGTCCATCATGCTGCGTAGCCCTTCTTCTTTTTCTTCACCGGCTCCATATCCAATCCACGCAGCGCCAACGTCACCGCGCGCAAAGGCTCCACCTTGACCTCACCAAACGGCGCCCACGTCCACGCGGTTTTCGACTGTCCCACCAAACGACGCCGCGCTGTATGCGCCGCGTCATCCAGCAAGGGGTGCGAACTGTGGAACAACGTGGGATCCGGAGCGCCGTCGGCATCCACCCTCGAAATACGGTCGTACAGGGTGGCCGTGCCCTTTGTGATATCCCCCGTGGTGGCCAGTGACACCGGCACTCCGGCCTCGGCCAGCCGCGGCGCGAGCGCTGCCGCGCCAGAAAACGAATCGATAACAACACCAGCATGGGGCCGGTGCTTCTTCACTACTCGCGCACACTCATCCTGCACCCAGGCCATGCCGGACTTCGCCGCGATAATGTCCGCGACCACACGGCCGTCCGACAGCTCCGCCACGCCAGCGAGCACCGCCAAATCGCGATCGGCAGATACCTCAAGCCCCAAAGAGCGACGCTTCACCCGAGCCCCAGCAAGAACCTCCGAGGTCGCAAAAGACTTAGCCCACAAGTCCACGCCGATCGCCGCATCCGTCGACCGATCAGCCCACACACCCAGGCGCTCACGCTGATACTCCTCCGGCCCCATGACATCCAGCTCAACCTCTTGGATCCACTCCCACGACTGCAGATACCCCAGAGACGGGTTAGACGCCGCCACCGCCTCCGGAGAACGCCAGTAAACCTGCTTCAGATCAGCCGACCACTCGAAAAACGCCAAGTGCTTATTGGACTCAGGCTTATCAATTGCTTTCTCGCGGAGATTCAGCAGCACCTCTGAATCATCGAAGCCGGTCGACGAGGTGTACCACACCTGCGGGCTAGGACGCGACGAAAGCACAGGCAGCAGGTCAGAAACGAGGGTTGAAGATAGCGCAAAAGCCTCATCGAGAATGACGCAGTCACCCTGCAGACCACGGCCGTTGCCACGCACACGAGACACGAAATCGATCCGCCGCCCGTCCTTCAAAATAATCGCCGTCTCGCGGCTATCCGGCATCGAGCGGACCTGCTCCAAGAACTCCGGCGTGTTCTCAATGATCTCCCGAATAGCCAAGTATTCCGCCCGAGCAGTCTTAAACAGGTGTGCCGAGTGCACCAGTTTTTCCTCACCAAACACGAAAAGCCCGGCCAACAATCGCCACCGGACAATGCCATTCTTGCCATTCTGACGCGGCACGATCAGACAGACCTGGAAGGCAAGCCACTTACCCGTCACCGGATCCTCAGCCATAGCGTTCCGAGCCACAAACTGCTGCCACGGCAACAACTCCACCCCACACACCGAAGCAAGATCCGCCAAAATATCCCCAGACGACTGCGACCACTCCGGGGCATGGAAATATCGCGGCAACTGCTCCCCCACCGGCGCCGAACGAGGCGCGAAACCGCTCACCGGCACCACAAGACGGTCATCACTCATGCACCCTCCTTAGCCGCGGCCAAACGCTCCTGACGCTTCCGCTTCAACTCATCCGCCATCGACGGGCCAGACTGCTTTCGCTCCCCCGGCTTCAGCACCCCAAGCTTGCCCAATGCGACACCAAGAGCTGCCTGTGTCTGGCGTGCCTCCGAGACCATCGAATTAATCACCACAGACACCTGACGCTCACCCGCCATCGTCTCCTCGACATCCCCCAGCTCGAACCACAACGTCTTGTTGCTGGACAGCGCGGCCGCGAACCGCTCCAGACGATCTTTGAGACGGCACGCCTCCGTCAACAGCACCTCAGTAGCCGGGTCAAACGCATACTGCTCATGCAGCTCATCCCACATCCTCCGACCAGCATCACGCAGAAAAGCCGGGTAGCCCTCCTTCTTCCCACCGTCAGCCACGACAACCTGCGTCCTGGTGCGCACCTTTGGCTTGTCCTTCTGCTTCGCGCGCCGCTGCCGCTGGTATTCCGAGTTAGCTTCACGGCACGGCTGGCAGTGCCGTTCCTTGCGCTTCGTATGCTGGCGGTATCCGGCGACAGTTCCGCACTGCCGGCGCTTCTGGGGTGGCTTACGATCACTCATAGCATCATCAGAGTGCCAGCCAGTTTTACAACCAGATCGCAGCCCGACAGTCAGTCCGTTCGATTTGCGTAAAACCACGCGGTGAAATGGGGTTTGTTTGAATACCGAGCTGTAAAAACCCCGCCAAATCGCGGTGCGCGAGTGCGACTACCATTACCGGTAGGTGGGAGCAGCCTGGGCGGAGGGGAGGCCTCCCCCAGGTTAGGGTTACCTATTCGAACACTTCGAGTTCACCGAACGTGTGAAGCTTCACCATTCGATGATTGTTTTTGTTTCTTTTTTCGCTTTTCTTCCGTCGCTGCGTTGCGAGTTGCACTTCCTGTGTGCTGGTCGCGCTTCATCGTGAAGCTTTCCACCTCGAGCGATTGGAACAACGTGATCAAGGCTGAACGCATAGTCATGCAGCGGTGGCAAGTCCATGTCGATCGGATGACCACACAGCCAGCAGACCGCGAGTTCAGGGTTACGCTCCAGGCGTTGACGCTGCTGCTTGACGTGCTTCTTCCAGCGCCAATCAACGGTACGTTGCACCATACTTACCCCCTGCCCAAGGGGTTCTGACCTTTTCGCTCGCCTGGCCAGATACCGAATACTTTGTGGAAGTAGTTGCTGGCCAGACCCTTGGCGTGCTGGGGGCTCATGTACTTGGACAGGTGGGCCACCAGTGTTGTCCAGGGGTGTGCCGTGTTAGCCCACTTGGCTAGGCCGGGGCCGCGTGTCCAGTAGTGCTCGAGCTTCCTGGCCTGGTAGTCATCAGCCGGATTTAGGTCAGCCATCGGTGTTCCCCTCGATGTCGAATAGATGCAGTTGTGTCCCCCGGACAGCCGGGGGGCTTGTGGGTTTAGGCCGCGTGTACCGGTGCTGGGCGACGGCGTCCACGAGGGTCTCCCAGTCAGCTGATCGCAGGTGACGGTACTGGCCTATCCTGATCGATCTCACCACGTCCTTGGACAGACCAGTGCGGTGCGCGACGGTACGTAGGGATTCTGTGGGGTGGGAGATTTCGTCGAGCAGGCGCTTGGCGTCCTGGATGTCGTGCTGCTTCGTGCGGGTGTCGTGGTCTTGTCCGATCGTCCCGGCTGATAGCTGGCGGTAGTGCTCGGCGCAGAGTCCGAGTCCTCGAGTGTCTGGCTGGCTGCGGGGATTGGGGCACCCGCATCGCAGGCATTTCACGGGTGGGTTCTCCTATCCCCGGACTGATCCGGGTACGGAAAAAGCCCCGCTGTGGTGTCCAGTGGGGCTTGCGTTGGTGGCGTGTTTTTAGTCGATCGCTTCTGGTTCACCGACGAGTCGGCGGACGACGCGGTATTTGTTGTGGGGGTTATTGGCGCGGAACGTCTCGGCGAGCTGGGTGCACTTGTCTTGGTCGAAACCTCGATCGTAGGGGATCGCCGTGTGCCAGTGGGGGTTGTCGAGGGTGTGCTGCTCCACGCCGTACTCCCACTGCATCCCGGCGATGGTCTGTGCGAGTTCCGGGGCGGCGGCAGCGAGGGGCACGTCGTGTTCGGTGTTGCGGCCCCACTCGACAGCGCCGTCGGTGTTGCAGAGGACGGTCGATGCGTCGGTCTCGATGGCTTCGTTATCGAACAACGCCTCCCATGGTCCGGGGGTTGCCCCGTCGAGCAGTTCGCGGGCCTGTTCTGGTGTGATGTCAGTCATTGGGGGTCTCCTGCTCGGTCGGTTTCGGGATGACGCGGAACCATTCGTAGCCGTCAAAGTCCGTCCACAGGTACTTGGGTTTGGTGCACCAGAACTGTCCGCATTGGGGGCAGCGCCAGGGTTGGGTCTGGTACTTGCCCAGGAACCATCGAGGCCGGTCGGGGCAGGGGTTGTGTTCACAGCAGACGCTCATGGTGTCTCCTTTGCGAGGTTGTAGATGTGCCCGGCTGGGCGGGGTACGAGCTGTGGTGTGCCTTGCTGCTCGAGGATCGTGACGGGTGACTGCAGTCGGGCGTATACGCGCCACCCACGGTCGCCGTGGTGGTGGGCAAGGTCCTTGAACGCTTCGGCGGCGGCGTATGTGGCTTTGGTGGTGGTCACGAGGCTGCGTTCTGGTTGACCACCACGGGTGCGGGATAGCCAGCGTTCGGCGCGGTACGCGGGCATGAGGTCGCCGTCTGGGGCGATGGGGCCGTCCACCGGAACCCAATCGGTCACTTGGCGGGACATGAGCGCTGTGAGCCGATCGGATGGTCCGCCTACGATGTCGGCGTAGATTTCGCGGGCTTCCTGCTCGTCCGTGTACCAGTGCCCGTACTCCGGCGACTGCCACCGGAGGGTCCCGTCCTGGTCGATACCAAGCGCAGTCGTGGCTCGATACTCGGTGTAGATGCTCATTCGATTTCCTCCCAGTCGCTCACCCAGCGGCGGTCCGTGATTCCTCGGGGTTCCGGGTATGACTGGATTTCTATGGTGTCGTATTCCCAGAATCCGTTTGGCGGCGTGCCGTCCGCGTTCCATGCGCGTGGAAGATCGAAGCGGGGGGTTACGTCACAGCCCAGGGGGTGTTTGTTCACTAGCTTTTCAACCTCGTAAACCATGCAGGCTTGTTCATCTGTGATCCAGACTTCCGTGATTATCGCTAGTCGTGTTCCGTTTCCATCTTTGTGTTCACACCACATTCCTCGGCATTGGTCGCGTTCTTCTGGTGTCATGTCCGCGAGGGTGCGGGGGTGCTGGTTAGTCATGGTGGTTGTCCTTCGTGTGGTCTGCCCATTTCTCGGCCAGCATGGTGATGGTCTCAGCGTGGTCTCGCATGTGGAGGTCGCATAGGGTGAGTGCGGCTTCGATGTAGGGTCGGCGGCGGGTGATTTCGTCGCCTTCGGCTTCTGGCCAGCCGTCGTCTTGTGCGATGAGGTCGCGTAGTTGGTCGGGGGTTCCGTACCAGCAGCCGAGGGTGATGCGCCAGCCTCCGGGGGTGGGGGTGAGTTGGAGGGTGCCGCTGGGTAGGCGGTTGATTTCTAGTCCGCCCCATCTAGCGTCGCTCAGGTTAGCGCCGTGCAGGTTAGCGCCGCGCAGGTTAGCGTCGCTCAGGTCAGCGTCGCTCAGGCTAGCGCCGCGCAGGTCAGCGTCGTGCAGGCTAGCGTCGCTCAGGTTAGCGCCGTGCAGGTTAGCGCCGCGCAGGTCAGCGTCGCTCAGGTTAGCGCCGTGCAGGTTAGCACCGCGCAGGTTAGCGTCGCTCAGGTCAGCGTCGCTCAGGCTAGCGCCGCGCAGGTCAGCGTCGTGCAGGCTAGCGTCGCTCAGGTTAGCGCCGTGCAGGTTAGCGCCGCGCAGGTCAGCGTCGCTCAGGTCAGCGTCGCTCAGGCTAGCGCAGCGCAGGTTAGCGTCGTGCAGGCTAGCGTAGTGCAGGTTAGCGCCGCGCAGGTTAGCGCCGCGCAGGCTAGCGTCGCTCAGGTTAGCGCCGTGCAGGTTAGCGCCGCGCAGGTTAGCGTCGCTCAGGTCAGCGTCGCTCAGGCTAGCGCAGCGCAGGTTAGCGTCGTGCAGGCTAGCGCCGCGCAGGTCAGCGCCGTGCAGGTTAGCGCCGCGCAGGTTAGCGTCGCTCAGGTCAGCGTCGCTCAGGCTAGCGCAGCGCAGGTTAGCGTCGTGCAGGCTAGCGTAGTGCAGGTTAGCGCCGCGCAGGTCAGCGTCGTGCAGGTCAGCGCCGCGCAGGTCAGCGCCGCGCAGGTTCGGGCGCTCATTATCATCGCGAGCTTTCTCTACAATCTTGAGGACTTCATCACGATTCATGTCGGTTCTCCTTCTGGTGCTTGATTGCGGCGAGTAGCGCGAGGGCGAGGGCTTCGGATTCGCCCAGGTCGAGGGGCACGCCGTAGGTTGTATTGACACCGACGCACACCATCTCGTCCAGTATCATTACATCGTCGAAATAGCTGCCGAGCTCCCACGTCGGCTCGCCGTTCTCGATGGTCGGTTCCGGTAGGTCTGGTGCGATGGTGCCCGTCGTGTGAAGTTGTTGTGTGATGTCGCCGGGGTGGTCTTCGGCCGCGATGCCCTCCGCGATGATGTCGTAGGCGCGCTGATAGTTCGTGGTCATTCGATCTCTCCATACATTGCTTTGATAGCGAGCAGAAGCGCTTTAGCTAGTTGATAGGCTTGCTGTGCGGTGAGGTCGCCTGGTTCGATCCTTTGGATCATGATTCGGCTGGCCCCGCGCTGCGTCCACACCACTAGGTCATGCCCTGGAATGTGCCACTCGACAAAATCGCCGGTGTCCCTAGGTTCCGGGTCATCTGGCATGAGTAGTCTGAGGTCGTGGAGCTGCTTCACCAGCTCACGAGGAGATTCATCCACGGCGGCGATATGATCCGCGAGGTCCAGTGCTCGTTGGTAGTTGGTGGTCATTGGTTTCTTCTTTCGCGGTAGTGGGCGGTGGCGAGGAGGGCGAGGGCGATGGGGGTGGCGTCTTCTGGTTTGATCCAGATGCTCTTTCGTGGGTCTGTGAGGTTGTTGATGGTGGCGTGGCCTCCGCCGAAAAACAGCTCCAGATCACCAGTAGCGACCCAGGGCTGGTACGGCGGGAGGGTGACAGTGATGGTGCGGGCGATTTCGTCGGCGTGCTCAACGGCCTGGGCGAAGTCGCGGAATTGGGTTTGTGTGCCGTCTGGTTCGTGGACGGTCCAGCGGCCGAAAGTTCCTCGGCGAATTTTTGGTTTCATTGGTGCTCCCGGATAGTGGCTAGGGTGCGGATGCGGGTGATCTGGCGGCGGAGATAGTCGCGGTCCTGCGCCAGTTTGCGGTTGGTGTCAAACATCTGGGTGATGGCGTCGGCCGCGGTTGTTAGGTATCCGGAGGTGTTGGGGTCGGTGGTCTTCGCGGCCTGCTGCCTCAGCGATGCGACAAGCTCGTGGGTTTTCACGCGGCATCCTCCTGTTCGGGTTGGTGGTTCATGATGTGGACGTACACGTCCACGTCGATGGTTTTGGACTGGCGGTTCAGGTGGTGGGCGATGCTGCTGGGGTGGTAGCCCAGGGCGTCGGCGAGGCTCTTCTGCGTGCCGTAGTGGGCGTGCAGGTCGGCCAGCTTGGCGTGGAGGGCTTCGTCCGGTTTCACGCGATTGGCGGTGACGAATGTGGGGTTGAGCCGTCCGAGGGCGATGCCGTCCCGGTGCTCATCCGGGTCATCGATGTCGTCCCACTCCATAGGCTTCGCCCAGTGCTGTCGGGCCACCCACTGTGTCGGCGGGCGCACCGGTTGGGTGGATAGCTCCGCGTAGGCATCGCGGATGACGATCGCGGTGGAGCGGCGGATTACGTCACGCCTACCGGCGCTAATCGCTGTGAGCGCGGACTTTTCCAGGCCCGTACGCTCAACCAGCTCCTGCATCTGCCACCCCGCGGCACGCAGCGCTCGGATACGGCGGGTGATCTGCCACGCTGGGACGTAGGCGATAGTCTGCCCCGGCGAGACAGACATGATCTTCCTGTGAGTACTCTGCTGGATCGTCTTCGACTTCCCAGACAGCAAGAGCTTTAGGGGGACACGGTCAACCCCAGTAGCCTTCGATACGCCTGTAATCGTCCCGCCGGCATTAATGATCTTCTGGAGCCGCTGCCTAGCCATAGCCGCGTCAACGCGGCGGCTCAGCTCGCCCGTAGCGTAGGCGTGCTTCGCGCAGTACCGGGTGTACGTAGTGTGTGCCAGGTTGGTGCATTTGGGGGAGGCGCATTTTGGGCGTGTAGTGGTCATGATCGTCCTTTCAGTTGCGTCGACACGGCATTGATCAGCCCCTGCTGTGTGACGGATTTCTTAGCCAGGGCTGCGTGGACCTGCTCGTCCACCGTCCCGGCTGTGACAATGTGCGTGATTGTTACCGGCTCCGACTGTCCTTGTCGGTGCAGGCGGGCGTTAGCCTGCTCGTACAGCTCGAGCGACCAGGGGGTGGTGAACCAGGTGAGGATGTGCCCACCGGACTGGAGGTTCAGACCATGCCCCGCGCTGGCCGGGTGGATTAGCCCCAATGGTATTTCCCCGCGGTTCCATGCCGCGAAGTCCGCAGCCGTGTTCAGCTTCACGGCTTGGGGGAACCGCTCGAGAATGCGGTCAGCATCATGGGTAAACCAGTAGGCCACCAGGACGGTCTGGCCATTGGCGGCCTCGACGATGTCCTCCAGTGCGTCCAGCTTCTTCGTGTGGATAGTGGCGTACCCGTCGTCTTGGTAGATCGCCCCGGCGGCGAGCTGCTGAAGCTTGCCAGATAACGCCGCGGCATTAGCGGCATCGATGGTCTCCCCGTCGAGCTCGATCACCATGTCCCGCACGAACCTCCGGTAGATCTCCTGCTCCCCCTTATCAAGCGCGACGGTCTTGGTGACATAGGTGCACTCAGGGAGGGTGAGATAGTCGGCGGTCTTCATCGACAGGGTGATGTCGCCGATGCGGTCATAGATCTCGTCTTCTGCGCCGGGGCGTAGCTTCCAGCTGTAGACCTGTGGGCCGTTGCGCTTGTCCGGGGTGAAGTAGGCCTCTCGGTAACGGCCGATGAATTTCCCCAGGCGCTGCCCGCCGTCAAGGAGTCGGAACGGCGCCCAGATGTCCATGAGACTGTTGGGTGCCGGTGTTCCTGTGAGGCCGATGATCCGGTCGATCTTCGGCAGGACTTTTTTCAGGGCTTTGAACCGGGCGGCTTGGTGGTTCTTGAAGCTAGAGAGCTCGTCGATGATGACCATGTCGAACGGCCACTGTGGCCAGCAGTGGTCGACGAGCCAGGGGATGTTTTCGCGGTTGATGACGTAAATGTCCGCGTCCCGGGTCACGGCCTGTTCTCGTTGTGCCTTGGATCCGATGATGACTGAACAGGTCAGGTCTTTCAGGTGATCCCATTTATCGAGTTCGGCAGGCCATGTGTCCCTGGCTACCCGTAGGGGTGCGATGACGAGCGCTCGCCTGGTGGCGAAGTCTTCGTAGATGAGGTTGTTGACGGCGGTGAGAGTGGAGACGGTTTTTCCCATGCCCATTCCGAGGAAGATCGCGGCCTGGGGGTGATCTTCGATGAATCGGATGGTGTGACGCTGGTAGTCATGGGGTTTGTATTCCACGGATCACCTCTGGGATGCAGTCGATGCTGTCGACCTCGTAGACGGGGATTCCGAGCATCTTGATTTCATCTGCTCGGTGTTGCTGGAGCGGCCGTAATCGCTTGCCGGGGGCTTTGCATTCGGCGAAGGCAACGTATCCGTTGGGGAGGATGATGAGTCGGTCTGGCACTCCGGCTGTTCCGGGGGAGACGAATTTGTAGCATTTGCCTCCCGCTGCTGTGACGGCGCGGGTGAGGGCTTGCTCGATGTGTTTTTCTCGCATTAGTTTTCGATTCTTTCTGTGGTGGTGTTCGCGTCCCGAGCTGGGGTCTGTTTTGCCGTCCGGGTGGAACAACTTTTGTCTTTCCCCATTGAGGTCTGGCCCGTAAAGGATTTCCCCAGGTCGCGGGTTCTCGCGTGTCCCCTAATCCCCATATTTTCTTTTTTCTCTATTTAGTTGTTCCACTTGTTCCAAATAGGGGAAAAATAGTGGTCTAGCTGTAGGAACAGGGTGGAACAACCTATGGAACAACCTCTGGAACAATTTTGGGTTGTTCCACGGTGGAACAACTTGTTCCAGAGGTTGTTCCACCCTAGAAAGGCGGCTGTTCGTCGTCTTTTCGGCGCCATACGCGCTGCTTTCCGTATGGGAACACGCGCTCGTATTGCTTCCCGCCGTTCGGTCGTTCCCAGTCCGGGAGTTTCTTCAGGATCGCCGATATGGCGTAGGAGTCCTGCGGCCGCATTTTCGCTGGATCACCACCAAAGCACTCCGCCCAGATCTCCACGTTAGAGACGCTGTCGCGCCTGTGGAGCTTGCCGACGTCGCCTTCGATGGTGAAGTCGTCGCTGCCGCCTCTCAGGTATCCGATGCGCTGCCCGGTGGTCCAGTCCCACCATCCTTCGGGAAGGTCGGTGGAGAGGTATTCCTCGACCAGGCCGATGCGGTCGTCGGTCTCGATGGCCGCGTCTTGGTGCTGCTGTGCTTGCTCGGCGACCCGACCGGTGAGGTGAAGTGGTTCTCCGGCGCGGTAGTAGACCATGACCTCCGCCCAGATCTGCTGAATGGTCTCACTGGTCATGCGCCATGCTTTCAGTCCGCTTTCGCCGGTGACGCGGACGGGCCAGAATCGGCGGTTGCCGGTGGCGTCGCGGAGGAAGCCTTGCTCGGCGTTGGTGGTGCCGACGATGATGCACTGCCGTGGGTGGTTTTCGACCACGCGCCCGTAGGATGGTCGGAATTTGTCGTCCGTTCGGCTGAGGAATCCTTTGACTGATTCGACGTCCATTTTGTGCATGCCGGCGAGCTCGCCGAGCTCGATGATCCAGTAGCCCTGGAGTTTCTCGGCGCCGGTTTTGTCACGCATGTCCGTCAGGGTGAGCGCGTCGGAGAACCAGTCTCCGGCGAGTCTGGCGAACAAGGTGGATTTGCCGGTGCCCTGCGGGCCGTTGAGGATGAGGACGGTGTCGAACTTCACCCCTGGGTTGAACACTCTGGCCACGGCTGCGATGAGTGTTTTTCGGGTCACCGCGTGGACGTAGTCAGTGTCCTCCGCGCCGAGGTAGTCCACTAGGAGCCGGTCGACTCGTGGCACTCCGTCCCACTCGGGCAGCCCGTTCAGGTAGTCCTTGATGGGGTGATAGGAGCGCCTGGACGCTGCGATGGACAACGCGTCGGCGGTCTTGGTCGGCCCGTAGATGAGATAGGCGCGTTCAAGATAGTGTCGCAGCTGCGCGGCGTCGGCGTCGTTCCACCCGTCCTTGACTTGCTTCCAGGGCAGTTTCGAGCTGTCGCGGACGTCGACCGCGCCCGCGAGCTCGTTGAACCGGATTTCCTGTAGCCGCGGGTCGTGGGTGAGGATGAGAGTCTGGTTGGCGAGAGTGTCCTCGATCTTGTTGGACTTGTTGCGGGTGAGCTCGTCCATCCAGTCCGGGACTGCGTCAACGTCAACGTCCAGGCTTGTGTCCTCGTCGGGATCATCGGCGAAGTCTGCCCGGGCTTGGGCCATTTCCTCGGCGGCGAGTCGGCGTTTGACTTTCTTGTCGCCTCGGCAGAGTTCGACCATCAGCTGGTAGCTGGGGGCCTTGTTCGCCGGTGTTCCTGCTTTCATGCCATCGTCTTCTGTGCCGAATTTGTGTACTCGGACGAGGTCGAAGGCGTTGAGGAGCTGTCCGCCTGCGGGGTCTGTGCCGTGGTGGGAGTAGGCGAACCTGCCGTCGTAGATGACGACGCCGGCCGAGGTTTCACCGGGGGTGTAGGTGTAGCGGTGCTCCCCTGCTTGCTCGTAGGTGTCGGGGAGGAACTCGGTGATGGCTTCGTCGAGGGTGTAGGCGCGGCAGAACGCTCCGACCATGCCTGGCTTCTCCAGGGGGTTGGCTTGCTTGTCCGCCCTGGCTTGAATGATCTCGTCCTGGCGGGCGGAGCGTGGCCAGGTGGTGATGTCGCGCCAGTTGTCGTAGCGGTCGAGCTGCGCGTCTGGGTCGAGCCAGTCGCCGTTGTTGACGCGGTAGACGTACTCGCCGTCGATGGGGCGTGACGGCCAGTACATCAGCCGGGAGGGTTCGAATGTCGTGTCGTCGCAGTAGTCGATGCCGATATCGGCGGCGACGCGGCGGCCGATGGCTTCGTATTCGTCTGCGTCGACGTCGCGGGTCATGGGGATGACCAGGCGCAGGCGCGGGTGCTCGGGGGTGTGGGAGTGCGTGGAGTACACGGCCCACTGGCATGGCAGCGCGTCTGCGAGAGTGTCGAGCAGGTCGGCGGGTGGGGTATCGAGATCCAGGCAGAGCAGGGAGCGGGATAGGACGTGCCCTTTTTTCCTGCGCCCGCCTGCGAGGTGGCCCCCGACGAAACCGCCGACGTCCTTGATGTCGGCCTGCTTCGCCTTGGACATGGTGTGGAATTGCTCCACGGTGTCATGGGTGATGTGGGGGTCTGCTAGGCGCTCGGTGAGGGTTGGCCAGTCGATGAGGTTGTTTTCCCATTTGGTGGACAGCCTTGAGTCGGCGACGGCTATTTTGAGTTCGCGGGTGGTCACGTGTCCTCCTTTCATTCGGGTAGGGGGCTGGTGGCCCAGTCGAGGATGATGGCGTGGCGTACGACGGCGTCACCGGTTGGTTCGACGCCGCTGAGGACGAGGAAGGCCTCGATGATGTTTCCGGTGTGGGTGGCCACTGCGTCGGTGAGGTTCCTGGCCGCGCGGTGGTATTCGGCAGCGAGGTGTCCTGGCAGCTCGTCGATGTTGGTGGTCACACGCGGCTGCATGGCCTGGCGTGCCTGGTCGTTTTTGTGGGTGCGGTGCCAGTAGCACAGGCGTCTTGCTAGCTCGGTGTGGTCTGGCAGCGTCGCGCGCATGATCAGTCCTTCATGTAGTAGGTGCATTCGTAGCCGTCGGCGGTCAGGGGGATGCCGTCAGCCCACTGTGGGGCTTGTGACATCAGGTCGCAGACTTTGTCGACGGTGGTCTCGGGCGGGGCTTCGATGACGACTTCGTCGTGGATGTGCATGACGATGTCGTGTCCCGTGTTTTCGAGCAGGGTGATGGAGTGGGATAGCAGGTCGCGGGCGACTGCTTGGGTGATGTTCTCGACGAGTTTTCCGCCGTAGGTTTCCTGCTTCTCGAATTTCCGGTTGGTGCCGATGCCGAAGCAGGTGATGGAGTCTCCGCCGAAGCGGTTGGTGCCGATGGCGGGTTTGGCGTAGGCCAGGCGTCGCCCGGATGGCAGGGTGATGAACAGCATGCCGCGCTCGGTGTGCAGGGTGATGTTGCGGATGTGCTGGGGTTCCCCTGTGGTGATTGCGTCTTTGGCAGCTTGGTCGATGTCCCACCAGTACTGGGTGATGTTGGGGTTGGCTTGGCGCCAGGCGTCGACGATGTGCTTCATTTCCTGTTCGTCGAGGCCCATGCGCTCGCCACCCATGGCCTTGATCGCCCCTACCCCGCCTTGGTAGCCACAGGCCAAAGTTGCGATTTTGCCCTTCTGCCGTAGTTCGGCGTTTTGTCCGTGCTTTTCCACGGGCACGCCGAACATGCCGGAGGCGGTCTCGCAGTAGAGGTCTTTGCCCTGGGCGAAGGCCGATAGTGTTTTGGCTTCCCCGGCGAGCCACGCGAGAACGCGGGCTTCGATGGCGGAGTAGTCGGCGACGATGAAGCGCGTGCCCTCGCGGGGGACGAACGCGGTGCGGATCAGCTGGGACAGGGTGTCGGGTAGGGATCCGTAGAGCAGCTCCACGGCCTCTGCCTCCCCGGCTTTGACGAGCTGGCGGGCATCGTCCAGGTCCGGCAGATAATTCCTAGGAAGGTTCTGGACTTGGATGAGTCGGCCTGCCCACCTGCCGGTGCGCCCGGCGCCGTAGTACTGGATCAGGCCATGCGCGCGCCCATCCGGGCACAAGGCCTTCAGCATTGCCTCATACTTCTTAGTGGAGGAGCGGGAGAGCTCTTGGCGGAGCTCGAGCACGCGCCGGGTGGTTCCGGATGTGGTGCTGATCGCCTGGTCGACGTCAGCCTTGGCCAGTGACGGGATGTCACAACCGTGCTCTTCGAGCCATGCTTTCAGCTGTGCTGGGGAGCCGGGGTTGTCCAGGCCGGTGAGGTGTTTGGCCTCGTTCATCAGGCTGTCGCGGTGGGCTTCGTCGGCGTTGATGGCTGCTTGGGCGAAGTCGGCATCGAGGCGGATGCCGCGGTCGTTGATGCGTTGGTCCAGGGCGTATTCGTCCCATACCCATTCGGGCAGTGGGAAGCCTGAGAGTTTGTCGCGGAGCTGGTTTTCCACCACGACGTCGCGGATGTTGTAGGCGCGGAACTGCTCCCACTTTTCCGGGCTCTCGGTGGGTTGCCTACGCCGGTAGTTTTTGCCGGTGTCGGCGAACAAGCTGGCCTGCTGGGTCTCGGAGAGTCGGACGGGCTCGCAGAAGAAGTTGATCAGGCGTGTGCCGGTGTCCAGCTTCTGTGCGTCGAGGTTGAGTGTTTCGGCGACGTGTTTCAGACTGCGAGGTAGCCCTAGGGCGGAGGCCCACACCATGGAGCATCGCCACTGGGCGGGGTCGAGGTATCCGTCGATGCCGAGCCAGTGGGAGAGGCAGACGCGCTCGAACTGGGCGTTGAACGCCCATTTTTCAACGCTCGGGTCGGTGAGCGCATCGCGTATCCGTGGTGGTAGCTCTTCGCCGGAGGCGAGGTCTACGAGGTGGACGGGCCCTCCGTCTTCGGAATAGGCGAAGAGGAGTATGTCGAAGCCGTCGTCGGCTGCGTAGCGGTACACCCCGCCGGACCCGATCGGGGCGGTGGAGAATGTCTCGAGGTCGATGGCAAGAGTTTTCATTAGCGTGTTTTTCTGCGGTTGTTTGGGCATATAGGGGAATCCCCCGGCGCGTGGGTCGCACCAGGGGATTAGCTAAGAGGCGATCGCGGTTAGCCGAGCAGGTCGTCTTCGTCCAGGTCGTCGAATGAGCCGAAGTCCTGCTCTGCGGTGGTTCCGCCGCCGAGGGGTTCACCGTCGGCGAGCTTCTGGATGTTGCCCAGTCCCGCTGCGATGCCGCGGTTGCCGTTGGTGTTGAAGGCGTAGAAGTCGATGGATACGCGGCCGTAGCAGCCGGAGTACACTTCCGCGCGGTCGATGATCTTGTTGAGGTTGGCGTCCACGATCTGCGGCGGGTTGGTCTCGTTGGCGTTGGCGTTGAGGAACCAGGCGTCGGCGTAGGCCGGGTCGTCGCGTTCGATGTCGCCGTCGCGCAGTGGGGTCTTGAGTGCTGCCTTGTTGGGCTTTTTCCCGCCGAACTTTGCGATGCCTTCGTCGATGGCTGCGTCGATGGCCTTTTCGATGGCGTTGATGGTCTTGGTGTCCGACTTGGGGATGATCAGGGACACGGAGTACTTGGGCTTGGAGCCTTGGATGGAGCGGGGTTCCCAGATGTTGGCGTAGGACAGGCGTACTTTGCCGGTGACGATGTGGGTGTTCTTGGACATGGTTGATCCTCCTTGGATCTAGTTGATGGTTGGGGTTGCGGTGATGGCGAGGCGGTGGATTTCCGCTAGCTCGTCTTTTGACCACGCTTCGCTGTCTAGCTCGGAGACAACGAGGCGGAAATCGAGGTTTCCCAGATGCAGACGAGCTACATGCTCAGCTGCAGCCAGGATGGCTACATCGACTGTCATGCGGGTTTCCTTTCTTGGGTTAGGCTGCGGGGCCGAAGTCGGATTCGACGCTGGCCACGGCCATTGGCTTGCGCTTATCGGACTCCGGAACCAGCGTGGGCTTCCCGGCTGGTTTCACCACGAGGTCGCCCAGGACTTCGGAGAACTCCTTTTTGCCCATGAGCTTCTCCATGGCAGTGACACCCAGCAGCTTCTTTTCGTAGATGTCTGTGTAGCCAGCGGACTCTGCGGCCTGGGCGACTGCCTGGTCGTCACCGTATTTGCGGATCGACCGGCCCTCCACGACTTTGAAGCCGGGCCACTGCTTGCCGCGCTGGACGGCTTCCTCGGTGGCGTAGCGCTCGATGTCCTTGGCCCACTTCACGAGGTCGGGGGCTTTTGCCAGGACGTCGGCGATCTCCGCGTCGGTGAGCTGGTTGGGGTCTGCGAACTCGTGCTGCGCCAGCGCCAGGTTGGCTTCCGCGCGTGCCCTGCAGGTCACTTTGATCTTGCAGAATCCGCACCACGGGCCGGGGTTGAGCTCACCTTCGCCGGCGTCGGCGAGTTTTGCGGCCGGGGCGAGTACTTCGTCAGCCCAGGTGTTCAGGTCTTCGACGAGCAGCGTGGTCTCGGAGATGTTGTCGCGTCGTGGTTGATAGATGACCATCCGCATCTGCTCGATGTCGTACAGCGCGTCGAAGATGCTCAGCGCCCCCAGGGCGTAGAGCTTCATCTGTGGGTTGTCGTGCGCGTCGACAAGCACCCCGGCGCCGTACTTGAAGTCAATGACCGTCGCGGTGCTGTCGGCGATGATCACGCAGTCACCGGTGCCGAACCCGTCCGGGACGAGGTGGGAGAAGTCCAAGCGCTGCTCGATGAGGATCTCGGCGTCCGGCGTGGTCTTCCTTGCTTCCTTGAGTTGGTCGAGGACGTAAGCAACATAGTCGTCGGTGAGCTCGTCCATCTCTTGGTCTTGCCGGTCGGAGATGGGGTGGGTGGTGTCCATGCCGAGGGCTTGTCGGAGCTTATGCTCGGCGAGCTCGTGGGCTGCGGTGCCCTGGGCTGCCGCGTCGGACTCTTGGTCATCTATCCCGGCTTCGATCCTGGCTGAGGGGGTGCAGTTGAGCCAGCGGTGGGCGCTGGAGGCGGAGAGTACGGCGTGGGCTCGGCCTGTGTGAGCGGGGGGCTGGTCTGTGCCCCGGTCGGGGTCTTCGAGGACGCCGTAGCTTTCGACCTTATCGAGGCTGAGGCGCTGCTGGGATTGGCCGGTGGGTTCGAGGGGAACCGACTTTTTGTTAAGCCCTCCGCGCATCTTGAGCACGTTGCCTTGGTCGTCTTTGACGTGGTCGCAGTGGTGTGTCTTGATTGCGTCGCGGAGCTCGTCGAGGTCGAGACTGTCGATCGTGCCCCGGCTGATGATCGGGATATAGCTAGACAACCTTTTTCGCCTCCTCGAGCAGTGCAGCGTAATTCCCTTCGGGAACGTTGGGGAGCTTGGTCCCTCCGTGGCTGGTGATGAGATTCTTGACGATGTCTCGGTGCCCGGACTTGACTAGCCTGTTCAGCTCCTTGCGGACGGTCTCGAGGTCTACGGTCGGCGCTGGGGTGTCGACCTTGTCCTGGTCCTCGTCTTGGGTGGTGGTTTCGGTGACTTCTGGGGTGGGCGGGTCTTCCACTTGCGGCCCGGATAGGTGGGCGATGTCGGCGTCTCCAACAGCTGATTCGGACCAGTCGAGGGTGGCTTCTTCGCATTGGCGTACGGCGGCGAGGACTTCGGCTAGGCCGTCGTAAATCTTTGTGAACCCGGCGCGCATGGCGTCGAGAGGTTGGGTGGGGGTCATGGTTGGTCCTTTCGTGTTGCTAGGAGGTGGTCGGCCAGTGCTCTGCCTAGGGGTGTGGGCTGGCCGTGGTGGTTGATGAGCTTTCGCATCTGCAGCGCGGTGCGTACGGCACCTTTGGGTGTCGCGCCGTTGTAGACGGCGTCAACGAGCGCGGTCTTGCCGACCGGGGAGGTTGTGTCGGCGAGCTGGGAGAGGTCGTGGCGTGTCATGGGAATGTCACCGCCACCCAAAAAAGGACTGCCAGGAACGCGCATGCGCTGAGTGCACCGAGGAAGTCACGGATGGTCATGACAGCCCCCACAGGATGACGAGGAGGGCGCAGGCGGCGAGGACCATGAGGATGAACATGGCGAGGATCAGGGCGAGAACATCGGCCATGGTGGTTTTGCACGCGGGGCGCGATGGCTGCTGTGTAGTGATGTCCTTCTCGGCCTTTGCCAGGAGGCGGGCCTCGTAATTCCGGTACGCGGGGTGGTTGGTGGGGATGACCCTCTTTGCTGGTGGGAGTGGGAGCACCCGCTTCATCGGCGGGGTGTCATCGTGGCGGCTCATGCTGCCTCCTTGATTCCGAAAAGTTGGTTGATGTGATGGCGCGGGAAGACGGTCCGGTTCCCGGCGCGGATGGGCTTGAGCTCTGGGCAGCGGCCTTGGCGGGCTTGCTCGTAGAGAGTGGATTTGGAGATGCCTGTGATCGCGGAGACTTCCGCGACGGTGTAGGCGTGTAGTGTTGTCATGTGAGTACCTTCTTTGTTGGTGGGTGCTGGACTCGCCTCCGCTTTGGCTGCAACCTGAGCGGGGGCTTTTTGGTGGGGCGTGTGCGGGTGGGTGGTAGCAGGAGGGTCGCGGCAGCTTGGCGAAGCGGAGTACAAGCCGCTCATGGTGCGTCGCTTTGGGCTGATCGACATCCCCTTCGGAGAGTGGAAGGCACGTACCCTTGACCGCGTCTCCTGCTATCCCCTAGGGGCACATCGCGCCCCTGTGCCGCGCCCAGGACTCGCACCTGGGTGGGGTGGCTTCTTCGCGGCTAGTATTTGTATTCGCGCCAGCCGTTTCCTCACGCCGTGGGCGATCCCGGCGTGGTGTGGCCACGGGTTCCCTGTGGGTCTTGGCAATCTAAGCTCCATGCTCACCAAGGGGTTCCCGCGCCGTATCTCTCTGGCGCTGTTCACTATCGAGTTTTCAATCAACACGGGCCATGAATGGCCCTGTGCCCTAGCCGGGAATCGAATCCGGCCCATGCTCCAAGTAGGGCTAATTACGTCACAGTGACGAATATTTCAGATACAGCTCCTCCAGGCTTCCCCTCCCAGAGGAACTGGCTAGCTAAGCGATCTCGTCTATCTGGAATCGCCCGTCGAGGAATCGGGAGACGAAATATTCCTGCCCCTTCCCAGTGACCTTGGGTGTCTTCGTGATGCTGGTATGACCATCGGAATGCACGACAGTCGTTTCCTTGATCCGCATGATCCCTAGCTCCAGTGCCTTCTGTGTCGGGGTGTTCCAGTCGGTGCCCTTGCGGTTTATGAGGAACCCCTTGGTCCTTAGCCATGCGAATAGGCGGGTGCCACCGACTTGGATGCCGTTGCCGCGGAGGATCTTCGCCAATTCACCAACGAGGATCGTGGAGTTCGATGCGCTGACAGCATCCGCGAAAATAACCTTCGGCTTATCCGCTTCGGCCTGGGCCTCCAACTCGACCCGGCGAGCACGCTCGTTCTTCAAGTTCGTGGCCAGTTGGATGATCGTGTCCGGGTCGGTGAGGACTTCCTCAACCTTCGCTGGGGTGAGGTATGCCCCATGGCGCCGGATCGCGGGAAGCACTTCGTGAGTGACCCAGCGCTTAAACTCTTTAGCCTCAGGGCGCTTACTCCCAAGGATCGCGGTATACAGCCCCGCCTCGGTAATGACGGTGAGTTGCTGCTCTCCACCAAGGGTGTGCAGATTCTGCACCCCCTTTTCATCGGCGTCAAGCGTGCGAGTCATAGCGCTGGTTGCGCTGTACCCGAGCACGTCTGATACATCTTTGGCGACCCAGCGTGGGTTCGCTGGGTCATCCGCAATCACGCGGACGCCGTGGCCCTTGAAGTTGAACTGTTGCAAATCCATCTGGTATCCTTTCGTTAGATTGTCTGCTTTGCCCCTGTTCCCGCAGGGGCTTTTCTTATGCGGCGTGTGCTTGGTCTTCGAGGATCATGGTGTCCAGGGGGCGGTTGGTGATTCGCTTGAGGATCATGAGTGTGGGGATGGTGGGGACGCTTTTGCCGTCGCGGTAGTTGCGGACGGTGGTGCCGGTTTTGTTGAGGAATTTCCATCCGAGTTCGTCGATGGATCGGCATCCGGTTCGGTCCATCGCTTCCGTGATGATGGTGGGGTCTAGGCGCATCGTGTTCACCTCCTTGGTATGCGGTTCTCCGCTTGCCTGATTGGCTTGCGTTAGCACCATTATGCACACATTAGCATTTAAACGCAAGCTAATTGGAAAATTTTCTTGTTTTCGCAGGTCGCAGGTTAGCTATAAATTGCTAACATCAGCTTTTGCGTGTAATGTTCAGCGCATGAAACACATTGAATGGTTCGAAATGACGACCTCCGACTCTGTTCGCGCTGCGGCTAACACGATCGGCATCCCCCAACGCACTCTCGCTGCCCAAATCGAAAAAGGCCGGATTTCCCCTGAGAACGTCATCGCGATCGCCGTGGCCTACGACCACCACCCTGTAGGCGCACTCGTCGAGACCGGCTACCTCGACGCCAAGTGGGCCGAGCAGGTAG